>DATANR010000290.1:0-4844 GCA_036266155.1 Gemmataceae bacterium
ATTCGCCCAAGGTTCCGCTGTGTGTCGTAGATGCAAAGCGGATAGACCACCTTCTTCCCGAGTGTACAGTAGTCCTTCCCGGTACAGATTACCCGCGAACTCATTCTTCCTGGCATCGACGCCGATGAGCAGGTTGGCCGAAATCTCGTACTCGTCCAACAGACGCGCGATGCGGAACTGCCGGTCCAGCTGCGGGTGACGTTGGTGCGAGAGTTTCTTATGCGCCTAGCGGCGGCCGAAGTGGAGTCGGCGGCGCAGGCGAGGAAAGAGCTTTGCGCCGACGCGAAAGCCGAAACCGATCAAGTCGGTCCTGAGCAAACCCGGACGCAACCCGGTCCCGACGGTGTAATCACAAAGGAGGGCCGTGAAGACGTCTTGCAGGCCACAGGAAAGAACTCGGTGAAGCTGGGGCGGCTTCCTTTTTTTGGGAAGCGTCAAGGGGCCTGGGGTGGCTCGGTTCGCGTCGACCTCAACGGATCGTCTTCTCGTCGCAATCGAGGATGCGGGCGAGGTAACAAATGGCCTCGCGGCCCAACTTAAGGGGCTCGACTGCAGCGTGCGCTACCCTGGCGCCTAGTTGGGGTTCTTTGATGCTCACCGACGACGCTCGCCCGTTTCTTGGCCGTGTTATTCAACCTGTTTGGCGGCAACTCCGCAGGGTTCTACGCTCGTTCGCTGATTATCACAACCCTATCGTTCCGTGCCGACGACACGAATGGGGAAGTTAATGAAGCACAGCTCCTTAGCGACACGGCGCATGTAACCTACCGGCCTTGGTCGCCGCTGATTTCGTCTTTGAGGATTGTCACTGGCAAGGGCTGACCGCCGTCTCTCGGCTCCTCGATCACGGATCGCGGGTTGTTCATAGTGGATATCAAACGCTATTGAGCCGGGCGAACTGACGGTATTGGTATGCAAATGATGTGGTGAGAACTCTACTCAGCGGCATCGTTCGGAGATGCGGGTGTCTCCGAAAACTACTGTACTTCGGAGACCGACATGGCCATCCCCTTATTCAAGGTGTTCATGTCCGATGAGGCGCCAGCGGCCGTTGCCCGGGTGTTGACCAGTGGCTACATCGGCCAGGGTCCATGCGTCGAGGAGTTCGAATCACAACTTCGTTCTCACCTCACCGTTCCGCATGTGTTGACCGTGAATTCATGTACATCTGCCTTGCACTTGGCTCTCCGGTTGCTCGACGAAGCCCCTGGCGACGAAGTGTTGACAACGCCTTTGACCTGTACTGCGACCAACTGGCCGATACTCGCAAACGGCCTGCGATTGCGTTGGGTTGACGTGGATCCCCAGACTTGCAACATGGATTTAGAAGACCTCCGAAGTAAGCTGTCGCCGCGTACGAAAGCGGTGATGGTTGTTCACTGGGGCGGAAATCCGATCGATCTTGATGGCCTCAAGCACATCGTCTCTGATGGACGCGCATTGGAACGTCAGATTCCTGTTATCGAAGACTGCGCTCATGCTTTCGGAAGTTCCTACAAAGGCCGTCCAATAGGCGGTCATGGGAACTTCGCGTGCTTCAGTTTTCAGGCGGTCAAACTGGTGACGTCTGTCGACGGCGGTGCCTTGATCACACCTACGACAGAGGCCTACAAGCGCGCCAAGTTACTGCGATGGTTCGGTATCGATCGGGAGTCCCCGCAACTCGACATGCGGTGTGAGCAGGACGTACCGGAGTGGGGATACAAATTCCATATGAATGATGTGAGCGCATCCGTCGGGATGAGTAACCTGAAACACTGGCAGCGGCTTGCCGAAATTCATCGCGACAATACCGCGTACTATGATCGGCACCTGTCGGGCATACCCGGATTAACCCTCCAGTCGCGAAGGTCGGACTCGATTTCTGCCTGTTGGCTCTACACCCTTCGGGCCATTGACCGAGACGGCCTTATGCGCTGCCTGAAAGAACGAGGGGTCATGTCTAGTCGAGTGCATGAGCGAAATGACAAGCACACATGTGTGCGTCAATACCGGGAAGCCCTCCCACAACTGGACGCCTTGGTATCGGACATGCTCTGCATTCCGGTCGGTTGGTGGGTTACACCGAATGACCGGGAGTTCATTGTAGACACGATTCGGGCCGGCTGGTGATTCCTCGTTGCCTTGGAGGAGCCGGCGACGTGGCATTCAAAAATGAAATGGTCGGTCAAGCTCGTTGACGCATGCTTATCAGAGGCAACGAGTCTGAGACAGTGTTGACGTATATGGAGTCCGGCAATGTTCGACCACGATGGCCTCGTCTTTCGGAAGATCGAACGTCACGATTTGGATGATTTGCTTGAATTAAAACAAGAGAGTTGGCGGTGGCGGCACCGGACGTCACTATTGAACAGTGACGATCAACTTCGCTGGTATGAATCCTTAGGGGACAGCGACACGGTACTCGTGGCGATGCACGCAGGCAAGTCGATCGGGATATTCAAGATCTTTGGAATTGACTGGCACAGTCGTGCGGCCGAGGTCGGATGGGACGTATTCGCGCCCGTTCGCGGTCAAGGCTGGGGAAAGAGGATAGTAAAGGCGGGCGTTGCATTTTGCTTTGAAGTCTTGAACCTCTGGCGATTGGATTGCGAGGTTCTAGCGGACAATGTCCGATCGATCCGGTGCGCGGAAGTCGCCGGGTTTCGCTTGGAGGGTCGAAAACGGGCCCGTGTACGGCGGGAGGGGCGAACGATTGATAGCCTTGTGTACGGTGCCCTGGCCGCCGATGTGCCGACCACGCAGAAGATTGATGGCCACGTAGACGTTGCGCTAACCACGGAGGTGTCGGCCCCGCAGGAGATTGATGGCAATGCACACGGTGCGCTGGCTACCGATGTGTCGACCACGCCGCGGATCAATTACGTTATCGCAGCATGGAGCGGCCCACGCCGGGACGTTACGCTAAATCCGGTGCTGTACCTTGACAATCACATTCGCAGTCTTCAGGTTTTGCCCCACTCGTTGACCCAAATTACGGTTGTTGTCCCAGACGATCCGGATGAGCCGGCCTCGTTTGCCGAGTCACTCGCGCGCTTACCGGCGTCGATCGGCACCGCGCGGGTAGAAATCATACGGCGTCCGAACATTGGTTTGTCGTACGGCAGCTATTCAGAAGCCTACGGACGCTACCGCCAGGCTTTCGATTACTACATATTCATTGAAGACGACTATGTGTTCGTCCAAGAGAATTTCGACCGCTTGTTAGTAGATATGCGTAATGCGAGACCAGACTGCGGGTTGCTGTGCGCCTTAGTTACCCCTCTCGACGGGATCGATCACGGGGCACTGGCGCACGGAATCGCCGACAGCGCGACCCTTGAAGATATTTGGTGCGCGTTCGGGGAAATCCCCCATGCGGCCGCCGAACCGCACTACAGTAATTCGCACCAAATCGACTTCACTCGCGCCTTTATGCTCGGCGGTCGGCGGCTGTACGACGTGACCGATCGCTTTCACATTATTTACAACCATGTGGGGACTTGGCAAACGTTTGGTGACACAACGCTACCCCTCCTAATGCAGCCTATCGATAACCGCCCCAGACCCGCGCCGCTGACGGTGCTAATCTTATTGTTGTATCACGAGCGTCCAGAAATGGTGCGCAATGCGCTTCGGAGTGTTTTGCGCGCCGGAAGCCAATATCCTCATTGGGAAGTTGCATTTATTGACGACCGCAGTCAGAGGCCGGGGGAACCGATCGCGCGTGCCGAACTGGACGGGTACCTGGACCGGGTCCGGTTCTACACAATAGCGCCGGACGGCTTACCCGAGAGTTCGGTCGGCAAATACATGAATCAGGCGATCGCGGACTCGGCAGCCGACATCGCCTTAATGCTATGTGACGACGACGAACTGGTCTGCGACTACCTTGCCAATCTCAACGGGTTCTTCGCGGCACACCCCAACGAGTGGAGTTGTTACAGTTCGGTGCATTTGTACAACCCTGCTTGGCAGGATTCCCGGTTCGTGGACAACGTTATTGGCCCACTCAATGTTCACACCGGTAGAATCAATCCGGCGGGGCAGGTCGATGCCTCTCAGGTCGCGTGGCGAACGGCCGTGAACAAAGAGCTCGGGGCTTGGTTCGAGTATCCGCGGACCGCCTGCCTAGACGAGGCCTTTTACCGGCTATTGGCGGAAAAGACCGGTGACACCCCCTTTTCTGGATTCGTCGGTCAATACAAAGGGATTCATCCAGGTCAGCTGACGTACGGCCCGACTGCAGCAGCGGAGAAGCGAATTGACGCCCCAGATGTGCGCCGAGCGACGCCGCTCAACGACGTTTTAATAACGATGGGAGATTATCGAGACTTGGGGAACGAGGCGGCAGTCGCTCAAATGCGTACGCTTGCGCTAGAAACTTTCCCGATGCACGCAGCCGAAATCAACGCGGTCGCGGGATTGCAGTGACGCCGCTGACAGGTGTGGACCTACGAGGAGGTGCCCATCGGCGTCGAGGTTGGGCGCAACTCGTAGAGCCGTCCGTGCCTCCGGTAAGCGTGGAAAAGATAGGGGCTATCTGAGAAGTTGTTGATCTAGACGCTCGGCTTTTTCTGACTAATCGGATTTAGTTTCCCGAGAGTGGGCTCCCGCTGGAAGGAAACCGTGGCGAAATACGACTGCCCAGGCGTTGCGACTGGCAACATTTGAGTAGTGGGAACAGGCCGTTTGTATTTTTACTGGCGCCCAAAGAACTGGGGCCGGTGACCAGTTCCCGGAGCTCACCGACAATAAGACGGGTATTGCCAATGCACGAAACCGATCGATCGAATCGTCTGATTCTCAGGTGTTTTCTGAGCCCCGGCGATATTGTCATGCTGACCGCCGCTGTACGGGACCTC
>DATANR010000291.1:0-25788 GCA_036266155.1 Gemmataceae bacterium
CGCGTCGCGGCTTCACGGTGCTGGCGGGTTGCTATCCTGATCTGCGGCACCCCAACGAGCGACACCGTGACCCGCTACCTCTCCTGCCTCTTCCTCGCCACTCCCCTCCTCGCCCAGGACAAGCCCCCATCGTCCCCCGACCCGCAGCTCGTCGTCGAGCAATTCACTGCAGCGCCGGATATCGTCCATCCAATCGCGATGGACTTCGATTCGAAGGGCCGCCTGCTCGTCGTCGAGAGCCACACGCACTTTCGGCCGGCCAAGTACGTGGGGCCGAAGTTCGATCGTATTCGAATGTTCGAGGATACCAAGGGCACCGGCAAGGCCGACAAGATCACGACGTTTTTCGAAGGCACCACGCACACGATGGACCTCGCGGTTCATCGGGATGGCTCGGTGTACATTGCCACGCGGAACGAGATCCTGCGGCTCCGCGACACCAAGGGCACGGGCGTCGCTGACGAGAAGACGCGCATCGCCTTCCTGGAGACGGCCGGCAACTATCCGCACAATGGTCTGTCGGGCCTGTCGTTCGATTTTCACGGCGACCTGAACTTCGGCATCGGCGAGAACCTCGGAGCCAACTACAAGTTGATCGGCGCTGACGGCACGAAGCTCACCGGCGGCGGCGAGGGCGGCAACGTCTTCCACATCACAGCCGACGGCAAGAAGCTTCGCCGCGTCGCCACCGGCTTCTGGAACCCGTTCGGCTCCGGCCGCGATCTCTATGGCCGGCTATGGGTCGTCGACAACGATCCCGACGCCTCGCCGCCGTGCCGACTCGTGCACGTCGTCGAAGGCGGCGACTACGGTTTCCAGTTCCGCTATGGCCGCGCCGGGCGGCATGTGTTTCAGGCGTGGAACGGCGAACTGCCCGGCACGCTGCCCTACGCGGCCGGCACCGGCGAGTCGCCATGCGAAGTGATCGCCTACGAGTCGGACGGCCTGCCCGACGAGTATCTGCACAACCTGCTCGTCCCCGCCTGGGCCGATCACCGCGTCGAGCGCTACGTCGTGAAGCCGAACGGCGCGAGTTTTACCGCGGAGCGCAGAGCGTTCGTGCAAGGCGGCAAGGAGTTCCGCCCGAGCGGCATGGCTATCGCTCCTGATGGCTCCATCTTCGTGAGCGACTGGGTGTCGCAGAGCTACGAACTACACGGCAGGGGCGCGATCTGGCACATTCGCACCAAAGCCCAGCCACCGCACCGGCGACCGAACGATCTCAAACAGGCGGCCCACAACCCCGATCGCAATACGCGCGAGAATGCAGCGCGGACGTTGGCAAAGGATGAAGCGGGCAGCAAATGGTTGCACACCCTCAGCACCTGCCCCTCAGCGCGCATTCGCGCGACAGCCATCGCGGCGTTGATTGATGTTGGTGACGACAAGATTGATTTGGAAAAGCTCGCAACCACGGACCCGGAAGTCGGCATCCGCGAGATGGCGGTGCGGGCGATGGTTGCGCGGAAGTTGGATACGCTGGCGATCGCGAAGGACGAGAAGACTCCAGCGAGCGTACGAGCCGAGGCGCTCGCTGGCGTGAGCGGCGAAGCGGCATACATGACCCTGCTCAGGTTGATCGAAGACAAAGATCCATACTTGCGCCATGCCGCTATCCGGCGACTCGGGCAGCTGCCGGATCTGTTTTATGCGGCGTACGTCGCGTCTCGCACCAATCCGAAGATTTGTGTCGGCGTGCTCCTGGCCTCGACAGCTTCTGGTTTGAAGGGCTCATCAGTCGTTGTCGATCGGTTTCTCAAAGACCCCGATCCCGACGTCCGCTTCCTCGCCATCAAGTGGGTCTCCGACGAGAAGCTCACCGAGTTCCGGCCGCAGATTGTCGAGATGATGAAGAGCCCGACGCTCGACCCGCGGGCGTTCAATGGCTTGGCGACGGCCCTCGCTCGGCTCGACGACAAGCCGGTCGATCCAGATAGCCTGGCCACCTACTTCCTCGATCGATTGAAGGACGACAAGGCTCCGCTCGCCAGTCGCTTGATGGCTCTGAAGGCCGTGCCGGCGAGTCATGCGAAAGTCAAGGTCGAGCAACTCGTCGACTTGCTCAACATCGAAGATCCGGCTTTCCGCATCGAGGTGTTGCGGGCGCTCAAGGATCGGCCCGATCCGAAGGCGGCCGCGGCCGTCAGCGAGTTGGTCGCTAACCCACAACAGCCGACCGCGATCCGCGCTCAGGGGCTGGTCACGCTGGCGGCCATGAACAAGGTGGACGCCTTCGCCGCGATTGGGCTAGCGGCCGGAAGCGAAACTGGGCTTCGTCAAGAAGCGCTGCGGTCGTTGCTGCAAATGCCGCTCACGAACGAACAGAAGGCCAAGCTGGAAACGGCCGCCGACAAGGAGCTGGTCGCGCGCCTGGTCAGCAAGCCCTTCTTCGCGAACCGCCCGCCGCTCGCCGATACTGATGCCTGGCTCAAGCGGCTCGAAGGACCCGCGGATGTGGAGGCAGGTCGCCGCATCTTCGAGCATCCGAAGCTCGCGAACTGTTCAAAGTGCCATCGCATCGAAGGCCGCGGCGCCGACGTGGGGCCGGACCTGAGCCTTATTGGCCGCACTGATCGCAAGTGGATCGTCGAATCAATCCTCCAGCCGGCGGCCGTGGTCGCGCCGCACTATCAGCCATGGAAGGTCGACACGCTCGATGGCAAATCGCGCGTCGGCCTGCTGGTCGGCACGCATCTGGACGAGTGCGTATATGTCGATGCCAAGGGCGACAGGTTCAAGGTTCTGGCTAACGAAGTCGCCGACGCCGTGCCGACCAAGGGGTCGATCATGCCGGACAACCTCGTCGATTTGTTGACCGATCAGGAGATGCGCGATCTGGTCGCCTTCCTGGCGGCGGCAGGCGTCCATCGGGCCAAATCTGATTAAACGAGGGAGCGCTTGGCCGCATCTCAGCGTATTTTTACACCAAATGCGTGCTTTTGAGCGCATGCAAATACGTAGCAACTCGTTGCAGAAAAAACGGTGAAACGCTTTGGTGTGTGTGTCATGAAAGCAATCAATTCGCCGTGCCGCCGAGGGCGGCCATAGACCGAAGACGCCCGATGGAAGCAGAAGCCGCGTCCGACAAGCCGATCGATCCGCGGGCCGCGGCACGCGAGTGGAACGCGCTCGGTTGCAAGGCGGCCAGCGAGGGGCGCTGTCGCGATGCAATCGCGGCGTTCGAACGAGCGATCACCGCCGACGCGAACGACCCGGACCTCTTTAACAACCGCGGTTATGCGAGGGCAGCGCTGCACGACCATGCCGCGGCCATCGCGGACTTCGACGCCGCCCTTCAATTGCGACCAAACTTCGCGGCCGCGCTCAATAATCGTGGGTTGGCTCGGCTCGCACTGTGTGAGTATCCAGCGGCAGCAGTCGACTTCGACCGAGCCCTCGAACTCGAGCCGGACTTCGTCCTCGCATCTGAATCGCGGTCTCTGTCGCGCCGCCGTCGGCGAACACGAGCCGGCCATCGCGTACTTTGATCGCGCACTCCGACTGCGGCCGACGCCTTGCACAATCGGGCGTTTTCCAAAACCGCCGTTGCCGATTACGACGCGGCCCTCGTCGATTACGACGAAGAAGTCCGCCTCGTCCCCAAACGCGGGTACGCCTATTACAACCGCGGCTTTGTCCATCTCTTGCGCAGCGACTTTGCTCACGCGACCGACGACCTGACGACGGCGCTCGCGCTCAAGCCCGACCTGGCCGACGCGTACTTCAATCGCGGCGAAGTCTGGCGCGCCGTTCACGATTATCCGCGTGCCCTCGACGATTTTTCCGAGGCGCTGCGTCTGCGCCCGAGTTTCGTGCTCGGCTACCTCCGTCGCACCGAGTGCTGGCAGGAACTGGGCGACTACGAACAGGCCATGGCGGACTTCAGCGACGTGATTCGCCTCGACCCGACGCGCCCGGCCGTCTCCACCAGCGTGGGCTCGCGCATCTCGCTCTCGGCCAACCGGACCTGGCGAAGGCCGACTTCTCGGAAGCGCTGCGCCTCGATCCCAAGCACACCGCCGCCCGGGCCGGTCGCGGCGAAGCACTCGCGGGCCTGGGCGACTTCGACCAGGCCGTGATCGATCATCTCGATGCGATTCGCCAGAATCCAAGGTCGGCCGCGGCCCACGATGCGTTCGCGAAGTTATCGCTCTCATGGCCGGATCAGTTAATGCGCAGTCCGAAGATGGCGGTGGACCTGGCGAATCAGGCGTGCGAGTTGTCAGGCTGAGGAGATGCGGGATGTTTGGCGACTTTGGCCGCGGCACAGGCAGCGCTGGTCGATCGTGCCGAGTAAGTCGGAGAGTTCACGGCGACCACGTGACAACGACAGGCGTTGGTTTCGTTCGCGGACATCATCAGCGTAGGATGCGGCCCGAACGGACGACTCGCGGTGATGAGTCGTAAATTCTTAAATGAAATGATCTTGCGCTTGAGACTCGATTCGGGGCGAAAAATGAGAAATACGTTCGGGGGGTGCGCGGCGCGAACGATACCCAATCCCGGCATGCAACGAATTCATGTCCGGGTAGTCCTGCGTCTTCTACGGCTTCATGGATAAACGTCTCGTTCACAGGAAATTTGGCTCCGCATCCAGGTCGAGCGGCGCCAGTTCGCCGCGCCGCCACTTCTCCACCGCGAGCGCTGCCATCGCGGCATTGTCGGTACATAGCGACATCGGCGGGATGAACAGTTCGGCGCCCTCTGCCGCGGCCATGGCTTCCAGACCCGCACGCAGGGCTTTGTTCGCCGTCACGCCGCCGCCGACGGCTAACCGATTCAATCCGGTCTGCCGCATCGCTTGCCGGCACTTGTGCACGAGCACGTCGACGACCGCGCGCTGGAAACTCGCCGCCACGTCCGAACGCAGTTCACCGGCTGGCGGCGCTTCGCTGCGCGCCACGTTCTGACCGTTGACGGTGTAAAGCACCGCCGTCTTCAACCCGCTGAAGCTGAACTCCAGACGCGGCTCATGGAGAAACGAGCGCGGGAAATCGTACGCTTTCGGATCGCCGCTTGTGGCTTCGCGCTCGACGGCCGGTCCACCGGGGAAGCCGAGGCCGAGGATCGCGGCCACCTTGTCGAACGCTTCGCCGGCCGCATCGTCACGCGTGCCGCCGAGCAGGCGCATCGTTAATGCATCATCGCAATGAAAGAGGGCCGTGTGCCCGCCGCTGACCACGAAGCCGACGCACGGGAAGATGTCACGGCCGGCGGCCAGGCGACACGCATAGATGTGGCTCGCGATGTGATTGACGGCGACGAGCGGCACGTCCAGCGCAACCGAGAGCATCTTCGCGGCGCTCACGCCCACCAGCAACGCCCCGACGAGACCGGGCGTATTGTGGACGGCGATACAGCCAATGTCCGCGAGCGTGACGTTCGCCTGCCGGAGCGCCTGGTCGATCACCGGCAACAGGTTCCTTAGATGAGCGCGGGCGGCAATCTCGGGGACGACGCCGTGAAAGCGTGCGTGCAGTTCATTTTGCGACGCGACGACGCTCGACAGCACTTTCGGTTCGTCGGTGAAGACCGCGGCGGCCGTCTCGTCGCACGATGTTTCCAGGGCCAGGAAGAGCACGGCTACTCTCCCAGAAACTTGGCGGCGAGGCGCGGCAACCGATCGCGAACTTCTTCCTTCTTGTGAAACGCCCACCAGACGCCCTCTTCGGGCGCGCCGCGATCGGTCCGCACGTCCGCCGCGTCCACGGCTTCGAAGAAAGCGTCTTCCGTAGATCCAGTCTTGGCGGCCCAGGCCATGGCCGGTGCGTTGCCGAGGCCCTCGGTTCCTTCCATCGGCTCCGTCGGCGTCGCAACGTCGGCGAGCGAATCGGGATCGCGAACGGCCGTGTCAAAAATCGCGCGGCCGCGTTCGATCAGGGCCTCGCGAAAGAGGACGAACCCCTCGTCTTCGCAACCGCCGTTGATCGTGTAGGCGGCGCCGCGAAGATCGACGGTGTTCGCTGTTTGCAAGAGGTCGTCGAAGAGCAAGCGGAAGCGCACGATCTCGTCGGCATCGAGCGGTTCGAGCAGGTTGGCCAGCACCACGGCCCGGTCGGGCAGATCGCGTGTCGAATCAATGAGTTGCCAGAATTGCGCAGCGTCCATCGGCGTCAGCCTCGGTGAGGGTCGCCGATATGGTAGTGGCCGACGCGTTGGTTCGAAAGCGCGGTCAGCTCGTCGGCGTCGCGATCATCGCCTTGAGCAGCAATGACCGACTCGATTTCGACAGCATGGCCATGGTCGAATGGCGTGCCTTGGTGTCCACATCTTCCGCCGGGTTATAACGCGTCGGCGGCATCTCGTCCGGTTTCGGCGGCGGCACGTCGACAATCCACGGCCGCAGTTCGGCGATTAACCGAGAGCCGGACGCGGGGCGTCCGGCGGGGTCCTTGGACAACATGCGTGCGACGACGGCCGACAACTCGACGGGAATCTCTGGTCGCAGCTCGTGAATCGCCGGCGGGGCTTCCCTTTGATGACGAATCAGTTTCTGCGCCACGTTGCCACCATCGAAGGGCGGCTTGCCGGTCAAGAGGAAATGCGCGACGCCGCCAAGAGCGTAGATGTCGGCGCGGCCGTCGACGCTCGACGAACGTGCCTGCTCGGGCGCCAGGTAGTCCGCGGTGCCGAGAATCGTCTTCGAGTCGCCTGCGTTCATCAGGTTGTCAGGCGTCCGCGAGAAGCGCGCCAGGCCGAGATCGAGCAGTTTGACCGTGCCGGCCCAGTCGAGCATCAGGTTGCTGGGCTTCACGTCGCGGTGCACGAGGCCGTGATCGTGTGCATGTTGCAGCCCGAGCGCCGCCTGCGCGACGTAGTTCACCGCACGTTCGATCGCGGGCCGGCCGCGCGAATCGACCAGATATTGCAGACTCGGTCCGTCGACGTACTCCATCACCAGGAAATGCAATGACCCTTCCCGATCCAGATCGAAGGCCCGCACGATGTTCGGGTGGTCGAGCATCGCCACGGCCTGGGCTTCATGCTGAACGCGCTGCAAGTGCGTCGGGTCAGTGGGATCGGGCGGCAAAATCTTGACCGCGACGCGCCGCTTCATGTGCCGATGTTCGCAGAGAAACACCGAGCCCATGCCGCCGGTGCCCAGATGTTCGAGCACCTTATATTTGCTTGCCAGGAAAAAGTTCTTCCACTTGCCCTGCAGCAACAGCTTGACCTGAAACGGCGTGATCAACCCGTCGCGTGCGGCGCCGGCTGCAAATGACGCCAGATCACCCGGTACGCCGCCAGGTGAGACCTGGAGGCGAATCAAGTATTCCTCCAGAGCCGGCCGTGCCACCAACTCGCTCTTGGCGATCAGGTCGCACAGGTCCGCGACGCTCAACGGGGAGGGCACAACGACTCCTTCGGGCGCGAACCACTCAAGATTTGTCTGCGATGTGAGAGTCTAGAACAGAGTAACCGATGACCTGTCGTGCGCTCCACTAAAAATTCGCGCGATCGATGCAATTGTGCTGCGACGGGTGCTCAAGTGGCCCCGCGAAGTGAGGCCTTAGCAGAACATTTCAATCGAGAGCGGAATTCAGCACGTTGAACAGCTGAGAATGCGCCCCGGAAATCCAACGTCTTCGTGGCATCACATTCCGTTGTTGTGCGGTCGGACGAGCACAAGATTGGAATCGCGTGACACTGAAACGAGCGTGGCCCCGGCAGATGCCGAGGCCACTCGGGAAAATCGACGCCCCGCCTACTTCACCGCTTTCATCGCGTTCTTCGCGAGTTCTTGCATCTCCTTCGGCAGCTTGTCAATCGATTCGGCTCGCGTCGTCTTGCCGCCTTCCTCGATTTCGATCGATTCCGGCTTCGCGACGCCGCCATCCTTCGAACCCGCGATGGTCACCTTGACGCCGTTCTTGGTGTAGAAGACCGTGAACGCATCGTTGACCTGCTCGACGCGCACCGTTTCACCCGGACCGGCAACGACCGTGGTGCCAGTGCCGGGCGGCACGCCGACGGGACCGGGGATGCGAACTGGCGGCAACACCGGGAACGGGTTGTCGATGCCGCCTGGGAATCCAGGCAGATCAACCTGGGCCTTGGCTTCCGGCAGCTTCACGCCCTTGATGGTTTCCTTCTTGCCCTTGCGCAAAACGACGATGTCAATCGCCGTGTCCGCCTTCACTTCCGCAATGGCTTTCTGGAAGTCGGGAAAACTGCTCGACACCGGCTTGCCCGCCAGTTCCATCAAGATGTCGTGCGGCCGGATGCCCGCTTTGCCCGCGACCGATTCGGCCGGCACGTCCGTGCAAACGAGGCCCTGACCGGCCGGCAAGTCCAGCTGCGAAGCGAGGACGTCGCTCGGCCGCTCGACGCGCACGCCGAGCCGCACGCCACCGATCGGCGTCAGGACAGGAGTCACGCCATCCGGTCCGACGTTGAAGCCGCCGCGGATCCGGAGGCCGCCCCCCGGCTGCCCAAGCACGCCTTGAAGCTGGCGTAGCATCTCGGCCTGATCCTTGAGCAAGTCCTTCAACATCGCCTCGTCGGGGAACACCGGCTGCGGGAACAACGGCACGGGCCGCACGCCGTCGGGCGCTCGGCCCACCCCGGGCGGCACGCCATCCGGCGCCGGTACGGGTTGCAGGGCCTTCTTGAGTTCCTCGATCTTCTTCTTCGCTTCCGGATCGTCGCCGGCGTCTTTCTGAAGCTTTTCAAGCATCTCCTTCAAGAGGTCCGGTCGCGCGGCCGGCTTCGGAGCCTCCTTCTTTTCGACGTCCTTCTTTTCGACTTCTTTCTTGTCGGCCGGCTTCTTCTCAGGTTCGGCGGCCGACGCGGGTTGGATGGCCAGGCCGGCGGCGAGGATCGCCAACGCGGTCAGGCCGCCGCCGAGGGCCACGGCCCATCGACGCGGGCAGCGCGCCTCGACGCGCCCCTGGGTTCGCAGCAACATGGTTACTCTCCGGTAAAGTTCAGAACTCGACCCGCGTGCCCCCGCCGACCCCAATGGAGCCGGCCGCGCACGGGCCATTCGAATCAACAATTCGGCATATTCTGTTGGACCAGCGCCATGAGCGATAGCGCTGGCATCCGCCAGGCATTCCTGGGCCACGCGCACCTCACGCCGCAGGCCCGCCAACCACGGACAAACGAAATAGGCTGCGCGGGCCAGCCCTAATAGCCAGCCTGCCAGCGGATCACGCCGACCAAGATGGGCTAGTTCATGAGCAAGGACGGCACGCAGAAGCGGCCCATCGCCCTGGGCCAGCAACGCCGCCGGCGCCAGCACGCGCGGCCGCACGATGCCGAAACAGATCGGCCCACCGCCGCGCGCCGAAATGCGGAGCTGCGCTCGCGGACACGCCGATGCCGCCAGCCGACGAAAGACACTCTCGGCCCACGCCGGCGCCGGATGCGCTGACCGCCACAATTTGTTCAGTACCAGATGGCCGCACACGAGACGAACGATGAGGGCCAGCACAACGAGGCCGTATGCGCCGGCCAAGATGGCGAGCCAGTTGACCGTGTAGGTCAGGTTTTCAACCTGACCGGTTGAAGTAATGGGCACAGGTTGGACGGAGGAACTGGCTGCGGACTCCGGCAACATCGGAATGTCGCCGCCACGATGTGGCGGCATGATTCCGATCTTGCCGGTTTGTGGATCGGCCATCACCGGCATCCGGTCAGGTTGGAAACCTGACCTACTTGGGACTTCGCGAACAAGCTTTGCCGATTCACCCTCGCCCTCGCTCCCGCTTCGGGCTCCGTCTGATTCGACCACCGTCTGCGTCGGCACCGACACGTGAACCCATGCGGGAACCAGGCTCAGCGGGATCGCCAGGAGTGCCGCGACGACCGCGGCCGTCCCAATCCAGACCCGTCGAGCCGGCTGCCGGCTGACCATCAGCAACACGCGCCCCACAAGCAGAACGACGCCGCCCGCGAGCAGCACGCGGACCGGCCACAGGTTGAGTGCATCCCACCAGTTGTTCATCGCGCGCCTCCCGGCCGACGGCCGCGCGCCTTGGCGATGAGCACTTCCATCCGATCCAATTCATCGGAACTGACGCGCTCGGCACGGATCAGGCTCAGCACCAGTTCATCGGCGGCGCCGTCGAACACATGGTCGAGGAATCGCGCGGCACTTTCTTCGCGACTGAACTGCGGCGTGTAAATGAAGGTCCGCCCGTCGACACGATGGGCCACGAGCTGTTTCGCTTCCATGATGCGCAAGAGTGTCTGCACGGTGTTGTAAGCGATGGGCTCGGAGGCCGAGTCGTTCATTTGGACGAACACATCGCGCACGCTCGACGGCCCCAGGTCCCAGAGCACCTTGAGGATATCCGTCTCCCGGCCAGTCGGAGTGGGAAGTCGATCCGTCACAATCCGGGCCTCCACCTAACACCTAAAGACTTAGGTATGGTAAGCTGCTACGGAATTGGTGTCAACAGGATGTGGTGGGGATGTTACACGTCACAGGTGGCTCATGGACTTCGAGACATGATGCCCCGCTCACGCTCTTCGATCCGTTGCGGCAACGCGAGCCGGCGCTTGACAGCGACCAGACGATTCAATCCTTCCTCAGGCGACTGAGGAACTCCATCGGCTTCTTGAGCTACTTGGGCGGACCGCCCAGAACGATACGCTCGCGGGCTTCGCGCTACTGGTCGGACCGAGAGCCGTCGCTTCAGTGCAACTAACCGGTCAAGGTCTTCGGCAGAATTGCCCTTCGACTGATCTCGTTCCGCAGCAAAGACCAAGAAGAGTGGCGCGTAACACGCGAGAACCGGCGTCATGATGAGCAGGTCGTCGCGCTGAAGGCCGGAGAGATACAATCCTGCTACTCCGACCAAGCCGACGAACAACCCGGCGGCCATGAGCATGGCGGGAGAACGTCGCAAATCGCGCCACATGCCCAACATCGTTTCGCGCACCGGGAGACTGGCCGCAGGTCATTATTCCTCAACGCTAATGCCTTCATAACGGCGGTTCGGCGCATTTGTTGGCCGCTGCATGACCAGCCCCCAATGCCAGGAGCAACAGCACAGGGATTCGTACCGCACGAATTCCAACCCGGCCACTTCGCCCCACGTTCGACACTGCTCAGCAGTTGGGCGGATCGGCGTCGACGGGCCGCGTGGCGTCTCGACGTCGGTGCGCCAGTGGATGATGCCGGCCTTGCTGCCAGGGGCAAGCGCCCGGCACGCGTCCCGCAGTAACCCGACGGGATTCTCAATGTGCAGGATGTTGAACAGCATGGCATAACCGGCCCGCCCGGCCGGCACGCCGCAACCGTCGGCGACGAAATCTCGAACCTCGGCGATCACATTGGACAGCCCGACCGCTTCGGCCCTTCGGGTGGTCGCGGCCACCATGTCCGGTTCAATGTCCAGGGCGAGCACCCGCCCCTCGATCAGCCGCGCGGCGGGGATGGTGAAGGTGCCATACCCGCAACCGAACTCGACGACATCTCCGCACGGACCCGTGCAGTCAAGTTTGGCGACCATTCACTCCGGCTTGAAGAACGTGTCCCAGTAAGACTGATCCGGCATTCCGCTCTCACGCACCTTCATTGCAATCCCTCCGACTTCGGCACGGCTAGTGTCAATGGCTGGAGAAGGATCGTCCCGGTCAGGCTTCGCGCGACCGGGCATTTGCTCGCCGCCGCCCGCAATTGGGCCGATTGCTCGTCCGTCAGGGGGCCGTCGAACGCCAGAGCGTAACTCAGGGTAACCGTGTTCGGGACGGCACGATCAATCCGCACTTCGCACCGCGTCCCGCGCAAGGGGATGTCGTGCTTGGCGGCGTACATCTGGACAGTCATCGTCAGGCAGGTGGCGAACGCCGCCTCAAGCAGTTCATGCGGGCCGAACCCTTTGCCCGCGCCGCCCTTCTCGACTGGCACATCAGCAATGGCGTCGTGCGTCCCGTTGGTGAACACGGTCTGGTACGGCACATCGAGGCTCGTGGATCGAATCATGGTTCCTCACCACCCCACGAATTCCTTGAGGCCCGCGAAAATGCTCTCGCACAAACCACGTTCGCGTCCACGGCCTCCCCCGGAGCGCTCTATGGGCGCGCCGTTCTCATCGTATTTCAATCCGACTGAATAGTACGCTTCGTCCGGTGATATTTCGCCTTGCGTCCAGACCTTCCATGTCAGTCTGCCCTGCGAATCAAACGCAATCGCGATCTCGGAATCACCCTGCCGCCAGTACTTCCAGGTATACTGAGCCGCCTGTTCGTCCTGGCTGTTGCGTAACATCCGTGCAAGAGAGCCGCCATCGATCTCACCGCGAAAGCCGATGATGCCGTCAATCTCCAACTCCGTCATGCCCGGTTGAATTCGTTCGTACAGTTCCCTGGTGACTGTTGCCCGCGATTGCAACAGACATACGGCGAGCAGCGCAAGCGCAACGGCGAGGCAACTGGTGATCGCAAGGATCTTCGCAGCACGCTTTGTTTGAAGGACCTTCATCCCGCACTCGTTTTCGTAACGATTAGCTCACTTGTCGCGGCGGCGGGAGGGCCGTTGAAGTCGGAGTGCGGTTGACGCCGTCGCGGTCAGGTGCGGTGAGTTCTTCGGTCTTTTCCGATTTACGACGTGCCATATCCACGGAGAATCGCTCCAATGCTGCGGCAAAATCGATGTCTTCGATGTCCCAAAGCGAAAGCCCTGTCTCGTCCTCGCCAAGAATGCCAATTGTCGAAATAAGTTGACCGAAGCGCAGTTCGGGGCAGCGCGTGCGAAGCTCATCGAGCCGCGACAGAATCGGATCCAAAACATCTACGGAGGTCATACGGTGTCTCCAACTCGACGATAACCGGCACGCGGTCGCTTCAGCTTGCCGACAACCTCAACAACGACTGTCGTGCCCGGCAACAACTTGGCCACGCGCGTCGCCCTCGTCACGCCGTCATAAACTTCAAGCACTCCATCGGAGCCCTGATACGCCAAGATCGGCGGCATTCCAATCGTTGACTTGCCGTGCTTGGCAACTTGCCGCTGTAACTTCACCGGATCGGCGCCGGTGGGCCGCGATGTGGGCAGACGTAACTCGGCTGGATCGACATCGCGGAGATCAGCGGGCATGTTTTCAGGATACCCATCGCGGCGCACAGAAGCATGGTGAAGCCATCATGACAGCCAACCCCGACAGACTCAAGCGATTCCCTGCGGACAACACCGCCGTAACGTGCCGGCAGCAATCTACCGGCCACTCGTCGCCGTCGCCGTCGCCGAAGATGTGGATCGAACCTTGTTGTCGATCGGCGCGCGGCTTGGGTCGGCGCCGATTTCCTCGGCGGCCTTGCCGGTTTGCTGCTGCATTCGCCGGACTGGTTCGGCCGACCGGTGAGCCTGGCGATTGATGACCCACATCATCCCATAGCTCAGGCCGGCGATGGTGACCGCCGCGAGCAACAGGCGGGCTGCCAGCCGATAACGATGGACGAAGTCCGAAATCCTTTGGCGGATGCCGCGGCGCTTGACGGACGGTTTTGCCTCCGCCTGGGGAGGCTTCCGATTGCCGCTTGGAATTGGTGGGCTCGGTGCGGACGGTTCGCTTTCCCGCACCACCTCCACATGTGCCGCTGACGTGTAATCCTCATCGACGTCGACGAAGTCGGCGTGACTGGTGGCGGCCGGCGTGCGCTCGGCAAGCACCCGCGAGGCGACGTACTCGTGGTGCTCGGTCGGAACGGCGGCCGACGCAATCTGACGGGCTTCGGGCAATGCAAAGTTGATGTCGGTTCGGAGCTGGCGATAGAGCTTGAACAGCTCTGGCGTGTTGAGCCGCGCCGCGTGGGCGGCCGGGTCTTCGCCCGGCTGGGGCCGCAAGTGGTCGGCAAAGAACCGCTCCAGGAAGGCAGCCTCCTCCGGCGTTGGCTCTGTCTTCTCAGCCAGTTGGATGGCTCGTTCGACGCCGTCAGCGGGCGAAGTCATTGCCAGCTCCCGGTGTCGCTTTCCGGCGTCAGCCAGACGAGTGTTGGAAGGAAAGTTTGCGAGCCAACGCTGAACTTATGGATTACGTCGCCACCCGGCTTTCCGTTCAACTGCGTACCTCGCCAGAACTATTCATACACTAAAATCAGCATTCGATTGTCGAACGGCATTGTCGACTAATGAGCCGAATTTCGGGGCTTCCTGGCGCTACAATTTCAGTTGCGCACTTCCGTCACAAGCTCTTTAGGGAATTGAATTTGAATTGATCGTTAAGGGAGAGATTGCCAAAGGGTGGGAGGGGGTTGGCAATCTTACTTGGCCATCTTAAAAGAGAATGGCGAAATAGATTTCGCATAATGTGAATTTAGGGGAGCGGCATCGATTCTGCGGGCATCGGGGCCGGGCTGTGCAATCAGTTCCGGTCCGACTGGACGCGCAAGGGCGCGCGAATTCTCCGACAATAACTGGTGCGTTCGAACGCACCTGAGAGCAGCGCATGCGTCGACTGGTTCGCTGGCGCGTCATCGTCCCGACCTTTGTGCTGCTAGTCGCGGCCACGATCGTTGGCGTGAAGCTCTACTGCCGCTCGGATGCCGCCGCTCGACTGGTCAAAGAGAAACTCGAAGCACGACTTGGCACGTCCGCCCATTTCCGCGACCTCTCAGTCGGCATCGCGTCGACCAACCTTTCTGATCTCCACGTTTACGAACATGGCGTGGAACCGGGGGCCGATCCTTTTCTCGCGGCACGCGACGTCGAACTCAATGTGGGCGCGCTGGGTGCCGCCGCGGGCAAGGAGCCCACGGAGCTGCGCCTGCGCGATGTTAAACTGCTGCTTCGGTTCAATCACGCGGGCGATCTGCTCACGAAGCTGCCGAAAGCCGCCGGCGAGAGCGGTCTGCCCGCATTGCACATCGACTCCGGCACACTGACGATTCGTCAGGAGGGTCGAGAGGACTCGGTGTTCAAGGGAATTGAACTGGCCATCGCCGAGGTCGACGGCATCGTGAAGATCACCGGCACCGTCAAAGACGACGCATGGGGCAAATGGCAAGCCGATGGCGCCTTCGCGACGGCCGGCATTCAACCGGGTCAACTCACGCTCAAGACGACCAAGCCGCAGGCGGTCACGCCGGAATTGCTGCGGCGCGTACCGTTCGTCAATCCGAACGCGTGGACGCACGTGGGCCTGACGGGCACAACCGCCGCGAAAATCGAACTGGCCTTCGACACGTCGACCGAGAAGGTCACCTATCGCGTGGCGCTGGAGCCGACCGACACGGTGGTCGATGTGCCAAGCATCGGGCTGCACTTCACCAAGGCCGCGGGCAGTTTTCTGGCCGAGGCTGGAATCGTGACGCTCACCAACGTTCGCGGCAAAACCGCCGACGGCGACATCCGCCTCGACTCGCGCATGGACTTTTCGACGCGAACGGACGCGCTGAAATTTACCGCCGACATGAGCAACGTGGTCGTCGGCGAGTTGCCGAAGCAATGGCGCCTGCCCGAAGGAATCGATGGCCGACTCACGGGAAAGATTGACTTCACGGTCACGCTGCCGCCGCGGGGCAGCACACAAGTCGAGGCCGTCGGCAAGGCGACCATCACGCAAGCTCGCCTGCGTGGTCAACCCGTGTCCGATATCACGCTCGACGTGCGCTCCGGTCCTGAGGGCAAGATCGACTTCAGCCAACCGCCGTCAGGAGACGGCCGGCACGTCGTTGGTAAACCGAATGATCCGAAGGTGGATGAGCCGCCGCCGGACCCGAAGGTCGTGCCGGGCCGACGTCCAGGCTTGGTTTCAGCGGCGCTCAAGCTCGCCGCTCGCATCGTAAAGCCGGCGAACGCGCCCAAGGAAGAGACGGCATACCTGCACCTGAATGTTGCCTTCCGCGACGTCGATCTGACCGAACTCCTCAAGACGGCCAACGTCGAGGTCCCGGCGAAGATCGCGGGCAAGGTGACTGTGCAAGTTCAAGTCGATATCCCGACCGAAACGCCGGACGAGTTCAAGACGTATCGGATGAGCGGAACGGTGCGCTCGCGCCGCATCGTCGTCGACGAGTTGGCTGTCGAGGAAGTGGCCGCCCAGGTCGACTTTCGCGATGGCAAACTGACGATCGCGGACTTCGTTGGTCGTTTGCCGGCGCTGGCCGCGAATGGCAACGCCGGCACGTTCAAAGCGCGCGGCGAGATGGTCGTCGGCAAGACATACCCGTTCCAGGCGTCCGTGAAATTCGACCGCGTGCCGCTCGAAAGCATCGAACAACTTCGCAATCTGCTGCCCGTGTCTCTGCAAATGGCGGGCGAGGCGACCGCCCAGGTGAATCTGGACGGAACGTTGAGCCCGATGAGCCTCAAGACCAAGGGCGACGTTCAGGTGAAACAATTGAAAGTCGGTCCGGTCCCGGCTGACGATTTGAAATTCCGCTGGGAAAGCGACGACGAGGTCATCCATTTTCGCGACGCAACGGCCAAACTATTCGGTGGCGAAGTAACCGGCTCGTTTGATTTGCCGTTGCGCGAGGATGCGGCGGGCTCGGGCGCGCTCAAGCTGGACAATCTCGATCTGGGCGAACTCTCCAAGAGCCTGATGGAAGGCGGCACCTTGAAGATGGAAGGCCGGGCGGCGGGAACGATCAAGGTGCGTGCGCCGGCCGCCGGCGAGGGCAAACGCGGTGCGACCGCCGAGATTGATTTGCAGGCGCCGAGCATGAAGTTGCAAGGCTTGCCCGCGAAGAAGATCAAGGGACTCGCACAGTATTCGAGCGGCGTGTTGAACTACACGCTCACCGGCGAGGCTCTCGGGGGGACTTTCGAAGTTGCCGGCCAGTATCCACCACCGGGCAAGAAGGACCCAGCCAAGCCGCCGGAGAAGAAGGGGCCGCCCAAGAAAGACGCGGGCCTCGATCTCGGGCGCATTAAGTTGCGCGCGATGCAACTGTCGAAACTCTGGGATCTCGTGGGTCTCAAGACGACGCTCGGCTCGCTCGACGCCGATATCAGCGGCGACTTTCCGTTGACAACGGACGACGAAGGCCGCCTCGTGGGCGCCGGGCGAATCCGAGCTGACCGGCTGCGCTACGGCGGCAAGGACATTGCCTCGACCGGGCAGGCGATCGTCCGCCTCACGTCGTCGGAAATGACGTTCGAAGAAATCACCTTCTTTGTCGGTGAAGGCGTGGCGCGTGCTCGCGCCACCTTTAACCGGGCGAACCCGGATCGCGGGTCGGTGACGGCGACGTTGACCAACGTGCCCGCGAGTCGGCTCCTGTTCCTGCTCCCCGACATGGGCAGCGGCTTCGACATGCCGGTCGACGGTCGGCTGACGACGACAATGGGACGCGAATGGCGGGGCTCCGGCGTGTTGACATCCGCACGCGGCAAGATTTACGGAATGCCCGTGTCCGATGTGCGACTGCCCCTCGACTGGATCGCCATTCCGGACCGTGGACGAAGCGAAGTGCGTATTCGCGAAGCATCGGCCACGGCTGCCGGCGGCCAGCTTACCGCGTCGCTCGCGGCGAACTTCTTCAATGACCTCCCGCCCAAGCTGACGGGCGACGTCCAATTCCGCAACGTCAACCTGTCGTCGGCGTTCCGCGAGGCCGGCAAGGTCATCGGCAACTTGCCCGTCAGCGGCCGGGTCGATTTCGCCGCCGAGCAGTATCGCGGACCGGACAGCCTCACGGCCAAACTGCGCGCCACCCTCAGCGAATCGCAACCGCTGGCCTTGCCCGTGTTGTCGGCGCTGATTCCCTACCTGGGGTATGGCCGCGACGCGAGCACGACGATCCGCGAAGGTGAAATCAAGGCGGCACTTGGCAACGGCGTTTGGCGGATCCAGCAGGTCGATTTGTTGGGTGGGTCGCTCGACCTGCATGCGGAAGGGACCGTGACGACGAGTGGTCGGCTCAATATAGACGTCATCGCCAGTTCCCGATCGCGACCGGGCCAAACGATATTGCAGCGGCTGACACCGCTTGGTGTCGTCGCTGCGGCCACGCCCGTGCAGCCTCTCGGTCGTGCCGCGCTGGCAGACATCGTGTCATCGATCGGCAGTTACATGATCTATCTGCAAGTCGGCGGGACGATCGACGCTCCGGCCGTGACCGTCAATCCGCTGCGCACGCTGACGGAAGGGGCCGCGCGGTTCTTCCTTCTCCGGTTCTTGACGCCGGTGCCGCTGCCGTAAACTCATTTCTCACTCGGGTGCGGCAACGGATTGTGGGCAAACACCCATTCCGATACCGGTCGATTGTCGACGAGGTGCTTCTGCACGAACAGCGGTATGCGATCGGCGGTCAGGCCGTGGTACCAGGTCCCTTCCGGATAGACGACCGCGATCGGGCCCGCCTGACAAATCCGCAAGCAGCCGACCTTGGTTCGGTAACACGCGTTCGGACCAGTGGCGAGCGATAGGCCGCGTTCCTTCAACTCTTTCTTCAGCGCTTCCCACGCCGCCGCTCCGACTTCCGCCGTGCAGCACTTGTCGCCGGTGCACAGAAACACATGGCGGTGATAGGCGCCGATGCCGAGTTTTTCCGCCACTTCGGGCAGCGTACCGGATTTGTCGAGCTTATCCATGATCTCATCACCCCGCACGCGCCCGCCGAAATCGACGGACAACCTCAGCAAAGATCAACACCGATGACGTTGCACCGACGATCGCCAGCCAATCGACGAGACTCAACGGTTCGACGGCAAACATCGAGCCGCCAAACGTGACGATCAGCACCTGGCCGACCAGCGTCACCATCAGAATGCCAAGAAACGTGGCGTTCCGCCAGATGTGTCTCAATCCACTGTGTTCCGGCGTCAACGCCCGGCAGTTGATCTGGTTCCACAACTGAAACATCACGTACACGGTAAAGAAGATGCTGACTTGCCGCGTGGTTAACGGCGCAAATTGCGCGCTCGGCGGCTCTGTGCCCGCGAACCAGCCCGCCTTCATCCCGACCAACAACGCAAGCATTGCGAGCACGAAAAAAGCCGCCGTCGCCATGATGTTGATTTGCATCGTCGGCGTGACAATATTCTCGTCACGCCGTTTCGGCGCCTGACGCATCAACCCGGATCGCGGCGGTTCACTGCACAGTGCGATCGCGGCAAACGTGTCCATGATGACGTTGATCCACAGAAGCTGCAGCACAGTGAACGGCGGTCGCACACCCAGAAACGGGCCCAGCAGCGCGATCGCTAGTGCGGAGACATTGATGGTGAGTTGGAACTGCAGAAACCGCTGAATGTTCTCGTAAAGCGACCTGCCCCAATGAACGGCACGAACAATCGTCGCGAACGAGTCGTCGAGCAAGATGATGTTGCTCGCCGCCTTCGCGACCTCCGTTCCCGCCACTCCCATCGCGAGGCCAACGTCCGCCCGAGTTAGGGCCGGGGCGTCGTTCGTGCCGTCGCCCGTCACCGCAACCACATGGCCCTGCTCTTGAAGTAAACGCACCAAGCGCAGTTTGTCCAGCGGACGCGCACGCGCCAGAATCCGCAGTCGCGGCAACAACTTCTTGGCCTCGTCGTCGGTCAAGCGATTGTATTCTTCTGACGTCCAAACCACGTCACCCGTAGCGACCTGGAGACCGGCATCGGTTGCAATCGCACGAGCGGTCTCGACGTTGTCACCAGTGACGACCTTCACATCGATGCCGGCCGAACG
This sequence comes from Gemmataceae bacterium, assembly GCA_036266155.1. Lineage (GTDB taxonomy): Bacteria > Planctomycetota > Planctomycetia > Gemmatales > Gemmataceae > SIAJ01. The sequence goes on from DATANR010000291.1 coordinate 19,569, forward strand.
ACAGCGCGCCAGCGCCGCGGACACCTCAGGCCGCACGGCGTCGCGAAGTGCTGCAAATCCAGCAAATACGAGATTGCTCTCGATCTCCTCACGGCGATGATTCAGTGCGTCCTCATCTTTGGAGAAGTCGTCCGGCAAGGTGCGGTGCGCGAACGCCAGCACGCGCATTCCGCGTCCGGCCGCATCACCGAGTTGCCGCGCGATCACATCGCGATCCGCTTGTGTCAGTTCGACGACGGCGTCATTGGCTTCGGCACGATGCGTACACAGAGCGAGCACGACCTCTGGGGCACCCTTTAACAGTGCGATCAACTGCTGCTCGTGCTCAACGACGCTGAGCATCCGTTTGCGATCTGAGGAAAAATGCAATTGCGAGCGCAGGGGATAAGCGGCACGCATCGCGGCATAATCGAGTCCAGCTTCACCAAGCCAGCGCAAGAGCGCACCTTCCGTCGTATTGCCGATCACGATGGCCTTGCCGCCGCGTTGATCCAGATGGGCCGTCGAATTCACTCCCGCATTGAGAGCCAGCCAGTCGATCGCCGAACGTCGATCAGCCGTGGGCTGCGGCCAGTCGGTCGCTCGCTCGTGCACCACACCGCCCAGGCCGAGTTGTTCGACCTGCATGCGATTTTCCGTGAGCGTTCCCGTCTTGTCCGAACAGATTACGGTGACCGATCCGATCGTTTCGCACGCCATGAGTTGACGGACCAGGCTGTTCGAGCGCGTCATTTTGCGCATGGCGAGGGCAAGCGACACCGTCACGCTCATCGGCAGACCCTCCGGCACCGCGACGACGATGATGATGACCATGTACACGAAGTATTCGACGACGGCGCCCAACGAATCGCGCAGCACCTGTCCAGTCGTCTCGATTGGGCCCAGCGCAGTATCAGTGACGCGATTGCCGGCCGCGTCCCTCAGATAACCGCCACTGACGGGATCGACGACAAACGTCGGTGTCAGGCGTACCTCATAAGTGAAGCCGATTCCGCGGACCATCAGAACCACAAAGATTGCAATCGCCGCGACGTAGCCGACCCTGCTGATCGTCGACGCCAGTCTCGTGAGCTTCAATTGCAGGGGCGTTTGTGTCTTCGAGATGGACAGCTTGTCGCGAACGCGCAACTCCCTGGCTTGTTCGTCGACGTCGTCCGCCGACAGTCGGCGTGCCAGTTGCCCGAGCATCGTCAAGTCGCCGACCTCGGTCGCAATCATTTGCCCGGCGCCGTCCACGACTTGTGTGCCGCGGTAAATACAGCCAAATTGATCGGGCCCGTCGCTGGCGTCGTCCGGCAGCGGGACCGACTTCGGCGCCGGCTCAGATTCTCCGGTCAGGAGCGATTGATCGAGCAGCATCTCGCGCGCCTGTGTCAGGCGGCCGTCGGCCGGCACCTCGTCGCCCATCTCGAGAACGATCAGATCGCCAATGACGACATCATCGAACGCAACGAGTTCAACTCGGCCGTCGCGGAATACCTTGGCATGCAGCGCTTCCTTCTGAGCATTCAACGAGGCAAACTCGCGATCGCTACGGTACTCGCTGATGAACGCGACACCCGTGGCCAGGGCGACGGCCAACATGACGGCCAGCCCCTCCACGGATGGCTGCCCATTCAGAACGCTCATCCCCACAAGGACGATCGCGGTCCCGAAGAGCAGGGCAGGCAACCACGGTCCCAGTCGCCAGACGCGGGCAACCACGATAATCGCGGCAACGAGGATGGCGCCGACAACGCCAAGCAAGACGTTGGCGAACAGATCGACAACCGTCTTGAGCAGCGTGGCGGCAAGCAGAATCTTGATGATTGGTTCGTCGAACTTCGCGAACAACTTGCGCCAGGCGGGTTCGTGCGGCAGAGGTGTAAGTCGATTAGTTCCGAAGCGGCTCAGGCTCTCGGCCACCTGATCGTGCGTCAACCCGTGCGCCTCAGCGCCCGGAAAGAGGTCGGCGATTTCTCGGAGAGTTCGCATGCAGAATTCACAAATGACCAATGACCCATGACCAATCCGCTGGTCATCGGCCATTGGTCATTGGTTATTCCGTCGTCCTACTCCATGATCTCTTTGGACTTGGCAGCGGCGATCTCGTCGGTCTTCGTTTCGTATTGCTTGAGCACGTCCTGAATCTTCTCCTTGGCCTTCTTCGCGTCATCCTCGGAGATGGTCTTGGCCTTTTCCTCGGTCTCGATGTGCTTGTTCGCGTCGCGACGAACATTGCGTGCGGACACCTTGGCATTCTCCGCGAGTTCCTTGACCTTCTTCGCCATCTTGGTGCGCTGGTCGCCGGACATGGCGGGGATCTTCAGCCGAATCACCTTGCCGTCGTTGTCGGGCGCCAAACCCAGGTCGCTGGCGCGGATGGCCTTCTCGATGTCCTTGAGCGCGGCCGCGTCGAACGGCTTGATGAGGAGTTGCTGCGGCTCCGGCGCGCTAACCGAAGCGATCTGCTTAATGGGCGTTGCCGAGCCGTAGTAATCGACGCGCAAGGCGTCGAGCAGCGCCGGCGACGCACGCCCGGTGCGCAGGCCCTTCAGCTCGTTGCGGAGCACTTCGAGCGCTTTTTCCATTCGGTCCTTGCTGTCCTTCAGAATCTGTTCCGTATTCATCTGTCGCCGGGGGCTTGAGGCCGCCCGCTCATCGGGGAGGGGATCGTTATTCCGTGACCAGGGTCCCGATCGGGTGTCCCGCGACGGCCCGTTCGATGTTCCCTTCTTTTTTGTAATTGAACACGAGAATGGGCAGCTTGCCCTTCTCGCACATCTCGATCGCCGACAGGTCCATGACCCGCAGCTTCTCCTTGAACACACGATCGTACGTCAGCCGATCGTAGCGAACCGCATGCGGGTTCTTCTCCGGATCGTCCGAATAGACGCCGTCCACGCGTGTGGCCTTGAGTAGGATGTCCGCCTCCAACTCGATGCCGCGCAGCGCCGCCGCCGTGTCTGTCGTCACGTGCGGGTTGCCGGTCCCGCCGCCGAGGATCACCACGCGGCCCTTTTCCAGATGCCGAATCGCCCGGCGACGAATGAAGAATTCGGCCACGCTGTCGACCCGCAGCGCCGTCTGCAAGCGCGTCGCCACGCCGAGGCTTTCGAGCGCTTCCTGAAGGGCCAGGCCGTTCATGAGCGTTGCTAGCATGCCCATGTAGTGAGCGGTGGCTTCCTTGATGATCTCGCCGCCGGCCGAGAACTGGGCGCCACGCAGAATGTTGCCGCCGCCCACCACGACCGCGACCTGCACGCCCGCCTGATGCGTCTTGCGAATTTGCCGGGCGATGCCGAGCGTCTCGTCGATGCTGATGCCACTCTGCCCGCCATGGCCGAACGCCTCGCCGCTCATCTTGAGGAGAATGCGGCCATACTTCGGCTTGTTCGGATCGGCGGGCTCACTCATCGCGCGGTCGCTCACGGAGGCGGTTGTTCATGAGAATGATACGTCCTGGCCCGGCTCCGACCATTGGACCGGCTCAGCCGTGCCCAGCGCCGAATCCGGTTTGTATTGCTTTGCAATGAAACTGTCCGGCGCGCCGCGAATTCATTTCATCCAGAATTGAGAGATGGCCAACACACACACTGGGGTTGACCATCTCTGCCTGCGCTTTCGCGCCCATCCCCATGTCCGCAAAGGAGATGGGTTGAAAACGCGGAATTCCAATTCTAGTGCCAGAACCCTCTGAATGCTCCGCCAACTGGGAACGTTGTTGCTGTGGAACTCACGTCGCTGCCGTGGAGTAGGCCGCACGGCAGTATCCTTGCAAAGCGATCTCCATCAGGTCCAATCAAGGCAACTCCCAGCCCACCGGTATCACGTTGCCATCGGCACGATCAACCAACCATCGCAGCGTGTTATCGGCGACGTCTTTGCGCAACTTGCGCACCGATCCATCGCACATGAGCACCATTGTCCATTGCAAACTGGGGTAGGCGCCTCCCAGCGCCGGCTTCGGCATGCCCGGCGAGAAGTCGAGATCGTCGGGCTTCGTCCACTCGACCGACTGGCCGGCATCGATGACCAGGATCGTGTTCGACGTGCCGTCGGGAATCTGCGCTGCGCCAATCTTGAGCGGCGGGTCGCCGGGAGTGCGCGGCTTTTCGAAGATACCGCGCGGACTGCTGAAGCCGCGATAGAACGTCTTGCCGGCGCCCGCTTTGTTGCGCACTTCGGCCGTGCCATAGACCTGCGGCATCTGGCTCAGGAGCCGAATGTTGGTCGGGCCATCCCAGGGTTCTTGCAAATTGAATTGCTTGTAAAGCTGGTCCTCGCCCAAGTACGGGAGAATGTGAACCCGCCAACTGAGAAGTGGCCGAGTGCCCTTCGGCCGAACTTCGAAGGTATTGTTCGGCAGCCCGCCGTTGTTCTGTTCGTAGGCGCGGACTGCCGTGCCAATGCGCGTCAGGTTTTGCCGGGACTGCTCCGACTCCGCGACACCCTGAAAGGCCTCGCCTGCAGTTTCCACGACCTTCTTGGCACGTTGATAGATGATGTACACGCCCAAACCGCCGCCGCCACAGCAGATGACAAACACGCCGACGAGGATGCCGATGATGAGACCGGTTCCGCCCTTCTTTTTGGGTGGCGAGCGCTGGTCATCATCGTCATCGTTGAGCGGACGCCGGCTGCGGGCCGGGCGGTCGTCGTCATCGTCGCGTGACGGTCGGCGGCGTGGACGATCATCATCGTCGTCATCGTTCCTCGGCATGATGTCAACTCCTGTTACCGATCCAACATGCCAATCTCATTGCCAGCGTACGTGGTGGCGCCGCGCCACAGTATTTCCGAGTTCGACCTCTTGATGGGTGTGACAGTGCCGTCGGCAAACAACACCAGCACCGTGTCTTCCGCGGGGCGGATGCCGCCGAGCTTCGGGAACGGCTTGCCTGGCGAGGCGTCGAGGTCGTCGGGCTTTGTCCACTCGACGGGATCGCCGGCCTCCACGGCCAGGATTGTGTTGGACATGCCGTCGGTGATGTTCATGAATGTCAGGCGTGGACCGCCGCCAGGTGGGTTGTTTCCAGCTTTCCCGACCGGAGGCGCCCCGTTGCCGCGTTTGGCGAACAAGGTCCCAGGGTTCGAAAAGCCGCGGTAATACGTCGTGGTCCCTTTTGGTGTTCTACCCATCTGTTCGGATGGAGTGGCATAGACGCGCGGCATCTGGCTCAAAAGGCGCTTGTTGGTCGCGGAATCCCAGGGCTCGTTCAAATTGAACTGGTTATAGAGACCTTGCTCGCCAAGGAACGGCAGGATGTGCACGCGCCAGCTCAAAAGCGGCTTGCCGTTGGCGTCGTAGCTGTTGTTCGGAATGTCGTCGTATTTGTCCGCGTATAGATGGCAGGCCAGACCGATTTCCTTCAGGTTGTTCGAGCTGTTCATGCGGTCAGCCGCATTTTGCACGCTGCTGACGCCGCGCTTCAAGAAGTAGCAACCGCCGAAAATGGCGCCGCCGCAGAGCACGAACAAGACGACCAAGACAATGACCAGGATCAGCGCAATGTTGCTCTTCTTCTTCGGCGGCGAATCGAAATCGTCGTCATCGCGTGAGCGCCGCGAGCGCGATGGGCGGTCATCGTCATCATCGTCGCGTGGCCGGCGGCGCGGGCGATCGTCATCGTCGAACTCGTCGTCGTCTCGGCGTGGCATGGTCGTCTCTCAAAGTTGCAATAGCGGATGATCTCAATCGAGCGGCACGTCCTCGCCGCCGCGGTGCGTGACCCATGCCCGCAGTTTATCGGGCGGCGTGTCCAACTTGAAGGAGCGCAAGGGATCGTTGTACTCAAGACATCGCACGCAGAGGCGCGGAGACGCGGCCTCTTGTGGGTCAAACGAGTCGGCCATTGCAAGCACCGATTTGATGCGGAACAGTCGGCAACGCTAATGATAACCGCAATCTCGTTCCAAGGAGGAACATCGGACACGCTTCGCCGAACGCGACCAACTTTCGTCCTCTTGGTCCCGGAGGGATCACAGATAATCGCCGATGGTCGAGCGGCAGCTCGACCCCGGAAGGCGAGACCAGCACGGCAACCGACCCCGACGGGCAACGCCGTGAAGGATTCTGACATGCATTTCGCCCCGAAGGGGCTCGGCAGGACAGCCCAGGGCAACGCCCTGGGAATCGTGACCGCATTAGCTCGCTGGGCATCCTGAAAGGATGCGGCCGAGCGGCCGCACGCCTTCAGCGTGCACATGCTCGTTGTGCGCCACATTGCCCAGGGCGCTG
>DATANR010000292.1:0-10738 GCA_036266155.1 Gemmataceae bacterium
CTCCCGAGATCCTCGAAGAACTCCGCAAGACCGAACCCGCCAACTGCAGCACCAACGGTACGCCCCAGGAACCCCATGACTGACAGCATGACCCCGCGGCAGATTGTTGCCGAACTCGATCGTTACATCGTCGGTCAAGGCGCCGCCAAAAAGGCCGTGGCCGTCGCCATACGCAATCGCTGGCGGCGACAGCAGCTCAGCGCCGACTTGCGCCAGGACGTGACGCCGAAGAACATCATCATGATCGGCCCGACCGGCGTCGGCAAAACCGAGATCGCGCGCCGGCTGGCGCAACTCGTTGGCGCTCCGTTCATCAAGGTCGAGGCGACCAAGTACACCGAAGTCGGCTACGTCGGCCGCGACGTCGAGAGCATGATCCGCGACCTGACCGAGTCGGCGGTCGGCCTCGTCAAGCAGAAGCAGCGCGTCGAGGTCGCCGAGAAGGCGAAAGAACGCGTCACCGAAAAACTGCTTGATCTGCTGCTGCCGACCAAGGGCTGGGTGCCTCCCGAAGACGGCGACGAGGACGCCGATCGCCGCAAGAAGACGCGTGAAAAGTTCAAGCAAATGCTCGAAGCCGGCGAACTGGAAGACAAGGAAGTGGAGCTGGCCCCGGAAGCCAAACCGACGCAGCCGTTCCAGATGCTCGCGGCGACGAGCATGGAGAACTTGCAGGCCGATTTGCAAAGCATGTTCGACAACTTCGGCGGCAAGAACTCCGGACCCCGGCAAGTAACCGTTGCCGAGGCTCGGCGACTACTCATGGAGCAGGAAACTGAGGCCCTGATCGACCGGGCCGCCGTTCAGGAACAGGCGGTCTATCTGGTCGAAAACCACGGCATCGTCTTCCTCGACGAGCTCGACAAGGTTTGCGGACCGCAATCCGGTCACGGGCCGGACGTGTCGCGCCAGGGTGTGCAGCGCGACCTGTTGCCGGTCGTCGAAGGCACCACGGTGAACACGAAACACGGCCCGGTGCGGACCGATCATATCTTGTTCATCGCCGCCGGCGCTTTCCACGTGTCGAAGCCGGCCGACTTGATGCCAGAATTGCAGGGCCGTTTCCCGATCCGCGTGGAATTGACCGATCTCACGCACGCCGACTTCCTGCGGATCCTGACGGAGCCGAAACACGCGATCACCAAGCAGTACGCCGCGCTGTTGGAGACGGAAGGCGTGAACATCGAGTACACGCAGGACGGCATCGCCGCTCTGGCGGACATTGCGTTTGAAGTGAACCGCACGGCCCAGAACATTGGTGCCCGCCGGCTGCACACGATCATGGAACGCGTCGTCGAAGAAGTGAGCTACGAAGGCCCGGATCTCAAGGACAAGCACGTCCGAATTGATGGGGCGTACGTCCGCGAACGGCTGTCGCCGATTCTGCAGAAGGAAGACCTGAGCAAGTACATTCTTTAATCCCGAGCTAAGAATCTTTCTCGGAAACCCGGCTGTTCGTGGGGCAGGCTTCCCGGCCTGCCTTCGCTTGGCAGGCCGGGAGGCCTGCCCCACGAAGAAAATACCCTTCCGCGTTAGTCTCTAATAGCGGTTAGCTAAGCACAGGAGATTGGCTGACCGCTAATCGCTGTCCGCTACTTCTTGTCGAAGAACTTGAACACATCGTCGGCGGACTCGCGGACGATCAGTATCTGCTCGACGTCGTCGTATTCCTTCAATGTGCACGGAACCTTTGCGTCGGTCAGCGTTTGGCGAAGCGCACGGGCATCCTTGAGACCGGCGTCGAGCTTGCCGCAGCCGACGAAGAACGGAACGTCCTTCAGGGCCTCGGGCTTCGTGATCTCGCCGCCGCCACCCAGGGCCGCGATCGACGCATAGCGGCCGGGGTCTTTCTGTGCCGCCTTGACCACGTGAGCCGCGCCGATCGAGTGGCCGAGCAGATAAACGCGCTTCGGGTCGATGGGGTAGCGCTTCGCCAATGCATCGAGAATCGCTGCCACCGGCGGGGCCGGGCCGGCGCCCAGCAACCCTTCCGCGCGCGGCGCAATCACGATCCAACCGCGCTCGGATGCGAGGCGAGGAATGATGCCGTTGCCATAGCCATCGAAGAACGCATTCTCGCTGCCGTTAATGCCGTGCAGAGCGACGAGGACCGGCACCGGGTCCTTGCGTTCTTCCAACTTCGCCGGAATCCGAATGCGGATCACAGTGCCGGTTTTTGCCTTCTCGGTTGGAATGCTCAACCAGAACTCGCCAGGCCGGCTCGGCAAGTAATAAGGTTCGTCGATCTTGGACAGGCGCTCGGCGCCGAAGAGGAAACGCGACAGAGGCAAGTCGGTTTCGGGCGGCTCCTTCTTCATCGTGTCGCTCAGGGTTTTGACGAGCAAACCGAACGATGCATCCTCAATCGTCTTCGGCGGGATTGGCACCTCCGCGAACGACTTCTTGACGCCCGCGAGGCGTTCCGCGAGTTTTTCGACCCGCGAAACGCCGATTACCCGTGTGGCCAGGACCTTGCCATCGACCAGGATTTCTGCGGTTAATTTGAAATCCGCGGAGGCCGTGCCCGGCACGTCTTTGACTGGCACCTTGATCTTGGCCGGCAACAAGCCGAGCGGCATCTCGACCGCCTTGCCCGTGCCAAGCTTCATGCGCACGACCGGCGACCCCGGCGCCTCCACGTCCGGCTTATAGAAGCGCTTCACGGTCACTGTCATGTCGGCCGCGCTCGCGTCTACCATGCGTGCTTCGGGGATGACCTGCAAACTGTCTGCCCACTTGACCGCCGCCGGCGCCGGGTCGGCAGAGTCGAGCGCATGGCGGGCAGCGTCGAGTTCCCTGGCAGCGCCGTCGAGCTTGAGCATGTAGAACTGCTGGACCGCCTTGTTCACGAGCGGCGCCGCCCGCTTCTTGGCGGCCGCGTCGTCGGCTTTTTCGTCCCAGGCGACCTCGAACGCGTGCGCTCGCCGGCCCAATTCGTAGCGGTCGGCTTGTGCGAACAACGGGGATGCGAACATCAAGCAGACGAACGGCAGCAAACGGCGCATGAGTCCAACCCTGGATGGAGAGCGAACAGCCAAAGTTACTTCTACGGAATCAACCGCTGGTGACTTGGCGGTTCGATGCGTACAACGGTCGGGGCGAGTCCATGAGGAACATCAATGTCGCGCTCAGTTCTTTCCGTCGCGATCAGCATCATCGTTGTCGGAACCGCATCAGCCCAGTGCCAGCGCTGGTATCCGCCGTATCCGGTGGTCGTCATTCCTGCCTACCCGTTGACGCCGGCCGTGTGGGGAACGCCAGCACCCAAGCCGTTGCCGCCCGCCCCGTTGCCGCTGCCGAAACGCGGCCCGACCATTAGCGAAGAATCTGATCCAATGCCGCCGGCGAAGTCACCCGAGAAAAAGGCCGATCCCAAGTCGGACACGCCGCGGATCCCGAAGGTGAAGATTCCGCTGCCCGGCGACCCCGTCGACAAGCCGTTGCCGAAGGAAACGCCAAAGTCGGATGGGCCGAAGAAAGAACCGCTCGCCGACAAAGCCATCGAACAGTTTGTCATTCCGTCCGAAGGTAAGGGCGAGCAAGGGCCGGAGATCAAGGTGGGGTTCTTCAACCACAGCGATCGCGAGATTACTCTCAACGTGAACGGCGAATCGGTCAAGCTGCCGCGCGAGCAATACGTGACGCTGCGCATGCCGCGGACGTTCACCTGGGCCGAGAAGGGTTCAAAAGCCGCCAGCGTCGTCGTGCCGCCGGGCGCGGATGGGATCGAGATCGTATTTCGGAAGTGAGTGCCGCGTACTGGATTCGTAAGAATTCAGCGCTTGCACCCCGCAAGACCTGAATTCTGACGAATCCAGCTACGCAGCTTGGTCAATTTGACTTGACGCCGACTCTCTGGCGAATGCCCTCGATTTCAGCGACTTCCTTCGTCTTCTTCTCAGCCTGGAAGAAGGCCAGGGCGTCGGCCGACAACTTGATGAAGTACTTGGTAATCTCGTCGCCGCGCTTCGGATTCACTTTGCGCATCAACTCCAAATACGTCTTGGACATGTATTCTTTCCCGCCGTTGAACTGACCGCAGACGTCCTTGAGCTTGTCGAGCATCTTCGGCACATAGCGGCCCTCGTCGGGAAACTTCTTGATCGTTGCCGAAAGCCCGACTGCGGCGGTCGTCCATGCTTTGCTTTCACCGAGAAAATCCGCCCACTTGAGCCGGGCTTCGCAGCACAGATCGGGCCGATTCGCTGTTTCATACAGAATCGCAAGTCGCTCGAAGAACCGGTTGCGCACGGTCGCATCGGTCTGCACCGTCATCAGATCGCCGGCCACCTTCCACGAGAAATCCGGGTATTTGGCGAAGCCCGTGAGAAGGAACTCCGCTTGCTCCAGGACCAATGTCTTCGAGTCCGCGGTGATTTCGCCGGCCTTGCACATTCGGGCCAGCTCCAGCCACGCCGCCTCGTTGAATACCGAAAGCTTGAGAGCGCCCAGCAAGTACTGCACCTTCTTCTTGACATCCAGCTCGGCCGCCTTCACGACGTCCGGGTAAAAGCTCATGACGAGGTCGGAGTGGCGTTTGCCGGTTCGGTTGGTGGCGGCGGCCGAAAGGCGGCGTTCCATGTCGCGGTCCAGGATTTCTTCGCCGGTCTGCGGGTCGGTGACTTCGCCGGTGTAATAGTTGTCGCCGCGGTAACGGCCCCACGATTCGAGTTGGAAATTGACATTCGTCTTGCTCGCCGACTTCACCTCGACCCACATGACCCAAGCGTGGAGGCCCAGGTCCTGCGATTGCCCGCCGACGAACGCGGCGGGAACGGCCAGGCTCTTGCCGACGCGGGCCGCGAAGTCCGCCTGCATGGCGCACACGCCGCCGACTTTGCGGATTTCTTGCAACGAATAGTCGTGCCCATTCAGCTTGCACACTTTGCTTTGCGTTTGCAGCATCACCTCGTCGTACTCAACTTCGTGGTAAATCTTGCCGATCATCGGCCGCTTGGGCAGATAGCCCTTCACTGCCCAATCACGCTCGTCGACGGGGGTCCGGTGATCGACCACATAGACAAGGAACTCCCACGGCAGAACCTCAATCCGCGCGACGCCTTCTTTCCCTTGAATGGACTTGGCGTGCGAGACGTGGTACGCGAATTCTTCTTTCGCCCCGTGACCCAGGTAGGTCTCCGGCATCGTGCTCTTGGTCCGAACCGCGTGCGGCCGGTAGTCGTACACGTTCTTCGGATCGTCCCACACGACGCTGACGGCAATCGCGAGATTCGGATACTTCGCGACCGCGTCGGCATCGGCCTTCCAGAGCGCACGGAAGATCGCGAGCACGCGCGACACGTCGTCCTTTTGCGGGTGAATGGCCGAATAGAACTCTTCCTTCAAATCCTTTTGTTTGTCGAGCCAGGCGGTCAGCGCCATGAAGTCGGAGCCGAAGACCTCTTTGATGTCGTCCGCATGGCGGGCTTCGAAGAGATGGGCGGCCGCCGAACGCACGGTCTTCGATTCACCACGGTCGATCAGCTTGCCGGACTTATACATGTCCAGGATCGGCTGGAGAGCTTCGTCGGCCGCATAGGCGGACATCGCGAACGTCAGCGCGAGGGCAGCAAGAAATAGGCGAGCCACACGAGACTCCTGGAGAGAAAGCTAAAGCGAGTGTTCAGAAGTTGTACCACGCGGAGTGCGCGAAGGGAACTGGATTTAGTGGCCGAAATCGTAACGAAAATGCCCGAGCGTCTTTCAGGTTCCTGGCGAGCGTCGCGGCGTCAGCCCGACATGCGCGTGCCAGACACGTCACGCTGACGCCGCGACGCTCGCCGTCAAATGCACTACTTCGGCATCGGCCCGAAATCGACCTGGTAACTGATCATCGAGCTATACGCAACCGCCCCCGCGGCCTGGCCATTGCCAATGAAGAAGTAGATCGGCAAATTGCCTTTGAAATCCGCGACGTTGAAAGTCATTTCACCCTCGCCGCTCATGCCGGCCAGGGGTTTGGGAGGCACGGCGAAAGTCCGAATCTGTTTCGCTTCCTGGATCATCAGCGAGACGCCGACGATCTCGGGCATCTCCTTGCCTTTGCGCAGTTGCCACTTGTACTTGATCGTCAGCTTGCCATCGACGACCTTCAAGGGCACATCTTCCTGCGGCCAGAGCCACATGCGGTCGCCCCCTTTGAATGGATTCATGCCGAGCATGATGGACCCCGGCACCGTCCAGTTCTTGCCGCCGATGGGGATGCCATCCGGCATGTCCGCCGCGACCGGCTTTTCGGCAGGGCCCTTCTTCGGATCCATTTTGGGATCCTTCTTTGGATCCATCTTGGGATCTTTCTTCGGCTCCATTTTCGGATCGTTGCCGAGCTTGCCGCGCGGCATCACCGGATCGTCCTTGCCACCGGGGGCCGTCGGGTCGAGGTCGGGGGCCTTCGCGGGTACGGCGGCCGTTGCTTCGCCGTCCTTGCCCTTCTGCAACTCTGCTCTGCGCTCGGCCTCGGTCGCTCGTTTCTCGGCGGCGGCAAGTTTGTCCTTCGTGTCTTTGAGTTCTTTTAGCGGAACCATGTCTTTTGGCGGCGTTGATTTGTATTTGTCGAAATCAGCCTTCACCGCGGCGGTCCCGGCTTCGGCCTGCTTGACCTTGTCGTCCAATTCCTTGGCCCGCTTGTCGGCCGAGTCGGCCCGTTCGCGCAAGGGACCGACCTCGCCGCGCGACAGGATCAGCATTGTGGCCCCGCCGCCGATGCCGAGCACGGCCAGGATGCCGCCCAGGTAAAGGGGCATCATGCTCGGCTTGCCCGTCGCCGACTTGCCCGACTTGTGGATCTTGCTGACCGACGACTTCGGTTCCGGCTTGCGATGTCGGCCGGTTTTCGGCGCTGGCGTCTCTTCTTCGTCGTTGCCGCCGATCAATGACGGCGTCGGGAACGAAAAATCGTCGCCCGCCGCGGTCGGAGCCGGATCGGGTTCCGGATCTTCCGCCACGCGTGCCGGACGCCGCCGCTTCGTCTTGGGGGCCGAGTATTCGTCGTCATCGTCCGACGACGAGAAGCGTGCATCGCTGTTGAATGCAAAGTCGGCGGCGGGGGCCGACACGGGCGCCGGGGCTGCCGGCGCCTGCACGATCTCCGACGACATGTCGGCGAGGGGCACCTCAATTGGGTGATTGCGCGGGCACTTGCCCTTGCGGCCCGCAAGCTCATCGCGGACCTGATAAGTCTTTTCGCACTCTTCGCAATAGACGCCGATGGACATGGCCGCGGCTCCCGATTCGGGCGCGAGTCGCCCGCATTAGAACCAGCTTACCGTCCCGGCCCGTGCATACAAGCAGAAACCGGCCAGTCACACGGCAAAATCACTTGGCGGCTTCGATCTGATCGGCCAGCTTTTTGAGATCCACCGTGAGCCCACGCAAGACTTCAACGTGAAGCCGCAGGTCTGTCTCGTGCTTTCGCATCGCGGCTTCCGCGTCCGCCAGCTTTTTCGGGTCGCCCTTGGCAGATGCTTGCCGGTCCTTCTTGCTGGCATCCAGGCCTTCTTGGCTCCCTTCAAATAGCCGCCACTGGTCCACGAACTCGTTACGCAGATTCAACAGCTTGGTGGCCAACACCTTTTGCTCTTGTGTGAAATCGCTCGGGATCTCAACCGGTGCAACGAGATTCGGCTTGATCTTGGTCTGGATGCGGCCCACAGTCGTTTTGGCCAACCGAAGGAGCAGTGCCTCGTATTCGGTGATGAGCTTTTTGAACTCTTCCTCGGAACTCGGCAACGGGGCAATTTCGTCGGCCACCTTGCCCAGATCGGCCAGAAGCGTGCGGATTGCCGCCGTTCGGACCAGTATGTTTTGCTCGGCCGCACGCGTCTGCGTTGCCGCTTCGTCGCGGGCTTTGGCGTCGGCCGGGCGCTCGCGACTCAGTTTCTTCAACAGTGCGATGCTGGCTTCGGCACTCGCCTTGTGCATGACAATCTCGTCGCGCGGCCGCAGCAGACGGATCGCCGCCGGGACATTGAGCACGTTATTCGTCTTCAACCCTTCCTCGGTCCATGAGTTTTCAGGCCCGATCGTGACCAGGATGCGGCCGACCGGGGTCTTTACGATCCGGAGCACCAGGGCGTCATATTCCGCCAGGGCCCCTTTGAAGCTCGCTTCCGCGGATTCACCCGTCGGCGCGACCGCCACGGGGACGCCCAGTTGAGCTGCCAGTTCGCGAAGGTCAACCACAAACCTCGTAAGCGCCTTCTCAGTTGTTCCCAGCGACCGCTCGCAATCCTTGAGAGCCAGCTGAGCCGCTTCCAACTCGTTGAGCGGGATCACCCCCGCGTCGGCCCGTTCCTTCGCGATGCGCGCATCGAGCGCGGCTTTCTCCCAGCGGCCAATCTCTTTCTCGAAACGCGGCACGAGCAGTCCGAATTCATTGCGCAGGACCAACAGGCGGCGGGCCATGAAGAGGTCGTCGTCCTTACCAGTCAGCTTCTCCGGCGAAGTACCGGGTGGAGCGACCAGCAGCAGCTTGCCGGGACCCGTCTTCGCCAGTTGCTCAGTCAGGCTCTGAAACTCATTCGTCAGTTTCATGAGCTTGTCGTCCCACGAGTTATCGACTGTCTTGCTCACGGGCGGCTTGGTGGTCACGGGCTTGGCCCCGAGTTCACCGGCGATCTGCTCCATCTCGGCGAGCAACTTCGTCGCTGCCTTATATTCGTTTTCCAGCTCCCGCAGCGGGACCGGCGTCGTCGCCTGCGGCAACTGCAGCGCGAACTTCTGGGCCCGCGGCATGATCAGGGCGAACTGATCACGCATGCTCAGCAAGCGCTTCGCCTTGTCGCGTTCCGACTCCCTCAGTCCTGCGACCGCCTTGTCCAAGTCCATAACCGGGCCGGGCTGAGCAAACAGCGCCCCGACCAACGTGTCGGCCAGACGGTTTCGGAGTTCCAAGAACTGAACGGTCAACTTGTCCAGCTTCGCCTCCCACTCCGGGTCGCTCTTAACCGACGGTGGACCGGACGGGCCAGGAACAGGAACGGGACCCGGCGCCTTCGATTGGTTCGTTAGTTCCTGACTGATCTTGAATGCGACCTTGTACGCTTCAAGCATTGCTTCCCGTGCCTTGTCGGGGGGCGTGCCCTGCTTCGTCGCCTGCATCATGAGTGCCGACAGCCGGGCGGCGAGCGGGTCCATCTCTCCCGGCTTGAGTTTCCCGGCCAAGACAAGCTGTTGGATAAGTTGGCCCAGCTCGGTTTCCATTTTCCGCATGTCGACGTCGGACACGGAATCCTTTGGCGCCGCCTCGGCGACGGCTGTTACTTTGACGATTTGCTTGCCGTCGCGCTCGATCTTCACGATTTCCGGATCCGCCTTCGCGGGCTTGCCGTCCTTGCTCGCCCGTACGTGGTAAGTGCCCGGCTTCAAGCGCACCTCCTGTGGGCCGGCCCCAAGGATCGTCAACTCCTCACCGTCGAGGGCGACCTTGATCGCCGGGTCGTCGACCTCGACCACGAGTGTCCCTTGGCGGGTCTTGAAATAGAGCACCACACCGAGGACAAGGATGCCGGCCAGGATCGGCAAGCTGGTTTCAAGCCACCGCGGCACTCGCCTCTGCCGTCGGCGCGCGTTGGCTTGCGGATCGGCGAGGAAACCACTCAGACGCAGGGACACATCGGCCGCGAGCTGAAAGCGCTTGGCCGGGTCCTTTTCAAGAAGCTGCATGATGATCGCCTCCAGGGCCGCGGGGAAATCCGGAACAGTCTCCCGGATCGGCCGCGGCGGATCGTTTGCAATGCGGTTCAAAACGCCCATCGTGTTCCCGGCCCGGAACGGCGGGAAGCCGGTCGCCAATGTGTAAAGCACGCTGCCAAGGCTAAAGAGGTCGCTGCGGTGGTCGCCGGTTTCGCCGCGCGTCTGCTCGGGGCTCATGTACAACGGCGTGCCGGCCGCGGTGCCGCTCTGCGTGAGCCGGGCGTCGTCGGCGGCACGAGCGAGGCCGAAGTCGGTGATCTTGACGCGCTCGACGCCGTTTTCGAGCAGGATGTTCGCGGGCTTGATGTCGCGGTGGACCAAGCCTTGAGCGTGGGCGGCCGCCAAGCCGCAAGCGGCTTGATGGCCAATGCGGGCGATGTCTTTGGGTGGTAGCGGCCCATCGCGATCGAGCCGGGCCTGGAGCGAGATGCCGGAGACATACTCCATCACGAGGTACGGCAGTTCGCCCGGCTCTACGGCGTGAATCGTGACAATGTGATCGTGACTGACCGCCGCGGCCGCCCTCGCCTCGCGGAGGAAGCGCTGCCGGGCCGTTCCGCTCGGCGCGAGATAGGGGGCCATCACCTTGATCGCAATCGGCCGCAGCAGGTCCGTATCGATCGCCTTGAGCACGATCCCCATCGCGCCGCGGCCGATCACTTCCATCACCTGATAGCGACCGAGCGTCCCGAGCAAACCCGGCTGATCCGTCGGCGTCAAGAAGTCGAGCGCGATCGGCAGGCCGTTATCGTCATCGGGAAAGAATTCCCGCAGCCGATGCAGCGTCTTGGTCATCTCCGGATCGTCGTCCGTCGCCCCCGCCAGCCGGCTTGCATCGCGGAGCCACCCCGACGAACCCACGGCAACTTCATCGAGCACTTGGCGGCAGCGCGCGCAACTGGCGAGATGTTCCTCCAACTCGGCGTAATCGGGAACGTCGGTGTCGGCGATCAACGCGTGCCAGCGTGAGGCATCGGGACAGCGGGTTGTTTGGATCATGGCTTCGCTCTCTTCTTGGCGAGCGGAGCGGCGTAAACCGCCCCTT
>DATANR010000293.1:0-13584 GCA_036266155.1 Gemmataceae bacterium
CAGGGTCCGGCGCCGACGCCATCGACGCCAGGCAGTCCGCCGGCCGCGGCGCCGCTATTCGTCATCAACCCCTATCTGCAATATCCCACGCAGACGTCGATCACGGTGATGTGGGAGACATTCGTGGCGGGCAACTCGGCCGTTGAATTCGGCCCCTCCTCGACGACGCTTAAAAAGGTCGAGCAAGCCGACGAGGTGACGATTCACGAAGTGAAGCTGAACGGCCTGGAGCCGGAGACGAAGTACATCTATCGCGTTTCCTCGTCGGCGCCTGACGGTACGACGGTGACGAGCTCCCTCTATCAGTTCATGACGGCGGTGAAGCCCGAGTCCGCGTTTTCGTTCGCGGTGATCGGCGACACACAAAAGAACCCGAAGATGACGGCCAAGGTCGCGAAGGTGATGTACGATCGCCGGCCGCACTTCGTCGTCCACTGTGGCGACGTCGTCGACAATGGGCCTGACAAGGCCGAGTGGGTCCATGAATTGTTCGGTCCCTGTGCGGACCTCTTCGCGCGTGCGGCCGTCTTCCCCACGATCGGCAACCACGAAAAGAACCACGCGTGGTACTACAAATACTTCAGTCTGCCGGACCCCGAATATCGCTATCGCTTCCGCTACGGCAACGCGGACTTCTTCGTGGTCGATACCAATAAGTCGGTGAAGCCGGAGAGCGAACAGTACAAGTGGCTCGATGCCGAGCTGGCCAACTCGGACGCGACATGGAAGTTCGTCTATCACCACCATCCGGCATGGACATCAGACGAGGACGACTACGGCGACACGCGCAAGGGGCCTGGCCGATTTGGTGATCTGAATACCCGTAATTTGGTCGCGCTGTATGAGAAGCACCGGGTCGACGTGGTGTTCAACGGGCACATCCATCTCTATGAACGGACGTGGCCGATCCGGATGGGCAAGGTCGATCGCAAGAACGGCATCATCTATGTGACGAGCGGCGGAGGCGGCGGCAAGCTGGAAGACGCCGGCCCGATTCCGACTTGGTTCAAGGCCCAGTTGCGCGTCGACTTTCACTGCTGCTATTTGAACGTGCAAGGATCGCGCCTGGAATTCCAGGCGTTCGACCACAACGGCCAGCTTTTCGATTCGTTCGAGCGCGAGAAATAGCCGCTTGCGGCGTAGCGCGCTCGCGCTACGCCGCAAGCGGCGTCTTGATGATTTATCGCGGTGGCGGGGCGGTTGGCCCGAGGACACCCTTGCGGATGGCGCGGATCTTACGCAACTCGGCGCGGCGGCGGAGTTCGCAGGGTTTTTCGTAGTACTCGTGTTTGCGCAGCTCTTTTTTCAGCCCACTTCGCTCCAGCAATTTCTTGAACCGGCGGAGCGCTGCCCCAATCGGCTCACGGTCGTGAACACGCATCCGGATCGACATACGTTCACTTACTCCACGGGCCTTGCCCAGGTTAGTTGGAAAGGGAACTTTTAATCCTAGCAGCCTGCCATGTCCAGGCAACTCGTTCGCTGGGATTTTTGGCGGCGTGGACTTTCCGCGACTTCCGTTGACTTCGCAGCGATCAACCGAGAAGATTCATGTGTCCCAGCCTGCCTGCCACCCGCCTCACCTTTGCGGATTGGTGTCATGCCTAAATCACGGCAATTATCTCGTCGAACTTTCTTGCGCGGCGCCGGCGTCGCGCTCGCCTTGCCGCTGCTCGACACGATGCGCCCCGCCTTTGCGGCCGGCAAGTCCGATGTGCCGCGACGCATGGTCGCCATCGAAACCAACATGGGCATCCTGCCGCAGTTCTTCTTTCCGGAAAAGGCTGGCAAGGATTACGCGTTGTCGCCCTATTTGGAGCGGCTGAAGGCCTTCCGTGATCGCTTTACCGTATTCTCGGGCGTGAGCCATCCCGGCGTGACCGGCGGGCATGCGGCGGAGAAATGTTTCCTCACCGGCACGCCGCACCCGGAACGCGGCGGCTTCCGCAACTGGGTTTCGCTCGACCAGTTCGCCGCCGAGCAAGTTGGAAACCGAACACGCTATCCGTCGCTCGTGCTCCACGTCGGCAACGAGGGGCAGACGCTCAGCTACACGCGGAGCGGCGCTCCCATCCCGCCCGAACGCAGCGCCCGCAAGCTGTTCGAACGTCTGTTCGTCCAAGGCAAACCGGACGAAGTCGCGGCCGCCGTCGAAGCGCTTCGCCAGGGCCGCAGCACGCTCGACTTTGTCGGCGACCAATCGAAACGTCTAAGCGGTTCGCTGCCGCCGGCCGATCGGCAACGACTTGATCAATACTTCACGGCCGTCCGCGACCTGGAGCAACGTCTGCACAGTGCCGAGGAATGGGAACACAAGCCGAAGCCGAAAGTGAACGTGCCGCCGCCGACTGACATCGACGACGTCCGCGAGTTCGCCCGCAAGACACGCGTGATGCTCGACGTGGTCAAGCTGGCACTCGAAACCGATTCAACGCGGATCGTGTCGCTCTTTATCGACACGACGGTGATCCACAACATCACCCACCACGGCAACCGACCCGACGTGCTAGCCGACCTGCGTGCCAAGGAGGAGGGCCAGTTCGATGCGCTGGCCGCGTTCCTCAAGACACTCAGTGAAGGCAAGGAAGACGGCGAAACGCTCTTCGATCGCACGATGGTCCTGTACGGCACGTGCATGGGCAGTGCGAACAGCCACGCGAACAACAACCTCCCCGTCCTCCTCGCCGGCGGCGGCTTCAAGCACGGCCAACACCTGGCGTTCGACAAAGAGAACAATTACGCGCTGGCGAACCTGTACGTGTCGATGCTGCAACGCCTGGGCATCGAAACCCGCGAATTCTCCACCGGCAAAGGCACGATGCGCGGGCTGGAATTGGCATAATTGGAAGAGGAGGTACGTATGTCCGCAATCATTACTCTCGATCAGGCTCAGATTCAGCTCAAGGACCTTGTCCGGCAACTCGGGCCGGGCGACGAATTGGTCATCACCGAAAATGAGCGGCCCGTGGCCAAGCTGGTCGGCGAGGGCATTAAAGGACAGAAGGGGCCGCGTCCCGGCCCGGGCTTGCTTCGCGGGTCTGTCACATACATGGCGCCGGACTTTGATGAGCCTTTGGAAGACATGCGCGAGTACATGGAATGAGGTTGTTGCTCGATACGCATACGTTCATCTGGCTCATCGACGGCAGTCCACGCATTAGCGTTGCGGCCAACGCGTCATTGGTTGACCCGGCCAATGAACTGTTCTTCAACATTGCGTCGGTTTGGGAGATGGCAATAAAGATCAACCGGAAAAAACTCAGTCTGTCCTTGGGTCTTGATGCATTCGTAATACAAGGGATCACCGCCTACGGAATTAAATTGCTCCGGCTCACCGTTGAAGATTGCGTCGAATATGTGACGCTGCCATTTCCCTTGCAACAGCATCGCGATCCGTTTGACCGGATGATTATCGTGCACGCCCAGCGACATGGCCTGACCGTGGTTGGAACTGATCCGAATTTCGACGCCTATGGCGTCACGCGGTTATGGTGATTGAACTCCTCAAACCTCCCGCCTTGAAATTTCGCATGATTCGCACGTATTGGCAGCCTGTCTTCGCTCTAATCCTGGCATTGTCGCCCGCCGTCGCCATCGCGTCGTCGCCGACGGCTTTTTTCGACGCACATTGTTATTCCTGCCACGACACAGCGAACAAACAGGGCGGCTTCGATTTATCCACACTGAAGTTCGAGCCGGCCGACCCCGAGAATTTTGCCAAGTGGGTCAAAGTCCACGACCGCATTGCCAGCGGCGAGATGCCGCCCAAGAAGAAGCCGCGGCCGCCGGCAGGCGACGTGACGGCTGTCACGAAAGCGCTTCACGATGATCTCGTCGCCTCCGAGCGCAAAGCAAACGCAAGCGATGGCCGCACACGCGTTCGTCGGCTCACACGGGTCGAATACGAGAACACCGTTCGCGATCTGTTCGATTTGCCGGGCCTGCTTGTGCAAGCCGATCTGCCCGCCGACGGGCAAATTCACGGCTTCGACAAGAATGCTGACGCACTCGACCTCTCGCATGTCACTCTCGCCAAGTACCTCGAAACGGCCGACCGCATCCTTGACACCGCGATCGCCACGCGGCCGCGGCCGCCGCAACCGATCAAGCAGCGCATTTCGCTTGCCAACCCGCATGGCTTCGTCGCCCACGTCATCATGAACGGCGATGGCGTCTTGCTGAAGAACAAGCAGCCCGACCCGGACTTCCCGCCCGCCGGCGAGCACGCGCACCTTGATCAGGGGGCGCACGAGCGGATGGGCTCATTCCACAACGGCGCGAGCGTCGGCTTGTTTCGGCACGAAGACGAATCGCTCAGCCCGTACTTCAACGAGTTCGTCGCCATCTATCCGGGCCGCTATCGGCTAACAACCTCTTTGTGGAGCTTTACCTGGGACACGGGCAAAGTGCTTCCCGCGCGCGGGACCGAGGCGGCCCGCCTGTCAATCGTCCAGCTCGTCGGCGACGGTCGCGGCGGCGGACATCCGAGCACCGTACTCGGCTACTATGACGCACCGTCGATGAACGAACTCAAACACGAAGTCGTGACGTGGCTGAACCCGCGCGAGACGATCGGTTTCAACACGGCTTCGCTGGCCCCGGCCGCCAACTACTACAAGAAGAAGCGGGCCCTGGAGTTCGCCGGCCCCGGCATCACCTGCGATTTTCTCGATGTCGAAGGCCCGCTGCACGATGTCTGGCCGCCGGTCGGGCACCAGCGGCTCTTTGGCGACGTGCCGATCGAAGAGTTCATCGCGAAGGATCACCCCGGCGTTCGCCCGCCGGCACGCACGCCGGATCGGCAGCAACTTTTCATGGGCAAGAACAAGCCGGACCCGGTGCCCGGCGTCTGGACGGTGACGAGCAAGCAACCGCTCGTCGATGCGGACCGGCTGCTCGCCGATTTCCTGCCGCGTGCCTTTCGTCGGCCAGTGTCGGCTGAAGTGCGCAAAGAGTACGTGACCAAGGTCGCGGCTCGCCTGAAGGCCGGCGACTGTTTCGAGACAGCCCTGCGCTGGGCCTATCGGGCGGCCCTCTGTTCGCCGGACTTTCTGTACCATGTCGAACCCGCCGGCGCGACCGACGATCATGCACGAGCCTGCCGGCTGTCGTACTTCTTGTGGAACTCGATGCCGGATGAAAAGCTCGCGAACCGCGCGGCCACCGGTCAATTGAAGAAGCCCGAGGTTCTCCGCAGCGAAGTCGAGCGAATGCTCGCGGACGGCAAATCGAAGCGCTTCGTCGAAGATTTTCTCGGTCAATGGCTCAAGCTCCGGCTGATCGCGGCTAACGATCCGGACCGCAAGCTCTATCCGGAGTTCAGCAAGTATCTCGAAGACTCGATGCTCGCCGAATCGCGCGCGTATTTCCGTGAACTGCTCGACAAGAATCTGACGGCCGATCGGCTCGTGAAGTCCGACTTCGCGATGGTCAACGAGAAGCTCGCGGTCCACTATGGCATCCCCGATGTGAGCGGCTCGCAAATTCGCCGAGTGCCGTTGCCGGCCGGCTGCCCGCGGGGCGGCTTCCTGACACAGGCGGCCGTTCTCAAGGTGACGGCCAATGGCACCACGACGTCGCCGGTCCCCCGCGGGGCCTTTGTACTCGATCGCCTGCTCGGCAAGCCGCCCGAGCCGCCGCCGCCGAATGTGCCGGCCGTCGAGCCGGATGTCCGCGGCGCGACGACCATCCGCGAGCAACTCGACAAGCATCGCAACAACGCGGCCTGTGCGGCGTGTCATGCGAAGATCGATCCGCCCGGTTTCGCCTTGGAAGAGTTCGACGTGATCGGCGGCCAGCGCTCACGCTATCGTTCGCTGGGCGCCGGCGACCCGGCGCCGCGCGGCAAAATTGATCCGTTCATCGGCATCGGCTTCAAGCTCGGCCAACCGGTTGACCCGAGCGGCATGCTGCCCGACGGCCGCAAGTTCACGGGCATCGCGGAGTTCCAGACGCTGCTTGCCGCAGATAAGGATGCGCTGCTCACCAACCTCGCCCGCCAGTTCGCGGTCTATTCGACGGGCCGCGGCGTCTCGTTCGCCGATCGCGATGATATTGCCGGAATTGTCGGGGCGACCAACAAGAGTGGCGGCGGGATCCGCACACTGATCCACGAGTTGGTTGAGAGTCGGCTATTTGCGGCGCGATAAAGAAGTGTCACGCAAAGGCGCAAAGACGCAAAGAAGACAAGAAGAACGGAGAGAGAAATGCGAGTCAGTTCCCGAGTCACCATCTGTTCTTCTGTCTTCTTTGCGTCTTTGCGCCTTTGCGTGACACTCTGTCTTTTCGCCTTCCCAATCGCTGCAGAGGACAAGAAGGACATCAAGCCGGAGAAGATCACCTATCGCGTGCTCGGGCTCTTCTCCCCGGATCGTGAGAAGGATCTGCGTGAAGCATTCAAAGAAATCACGGACATCACGCTTGTGGCCGCCGATTTTGAGGGAGGCGAGATCACGGTCGAGTTCGCGCCGGCAAAGCAGTTTCCCGGCCAGAAGCCGGAGCGTGTCGCCGAGTTGGTCAACGACAAGGTCCGCCAGGCAACGCACCACACCTTCGGCGTGAAGCCGCGGAGCACGGTTGCACGCGACAAGCTGCAACAAGTCGTCATCCCCGTCGCCGGACTCGATTGCAAGGCCTGCTGCCTGGCGGCTTACGAGATCGTCGCCGGAGTCGACGGCGTCATGCAAGCAACCGCGAGCTTCAAGGAGGGCAAGGTGACGGCCAAGATTGATCCGTCGAAGACGGACAAAGCGAAGTTGGAAGACGCGCTGCAGAAGCGCGGCGTGCAGATCACGATGCCGTGAGTCAGCGTCCAGGGTCCAATTCCGCGACCACCATCGCATGCACATCGAGTCGCGGCACCACCACGCGCACGCCATCCGCTGTCTTTACCATCTCCAAATCTTTGCCGCCGGGCTCCAGGTGAATGCGCTTGATGTGATAGGTCTTCGCGAAGGCGACTGCCACATCACGGATCGGTACCAGCTCTTCGCGCAGCGGCACATCGTCGACCGGCAACGCGTGATGGGCCGTCGTGTTCAGGTCATTGAAGAGATGAACGACGAGCCGCTCACCATCTTTCGACTGGTGCATCACGGTGGAATGCACGCACATCGGCGCTTCGACGGTCACCGGCGGTGGGCTGTTGGCGGCCCATTCGATGGCGCACCTCAGCGCCAGCCGCTGATACGGATACGGGTACAGGTAATAGCCAGCGTCAAGGCTAGCCGCGAAGTAAGCCACGCGGCCTTTGCCGAACGAGCGCGCCACCACGCCCGGAAACTCCGCACCGCCGGTCTTCGGCATCAGGTAACCGATCGTCTTGGCAGCCGGGTCCGTCACGGCCACGCGGACGGCCGGGCCCTTGAATGTCACCTGCTCGGCTCCGACATAGGTCTTCATGCGACCGTGGTTCAACCACGACGCCGCATCCAATCGAAAGTCGAAAACGCTCTTCCGCTTTTCCCAATAGTCCGGCCCGATCGCTTGCGCGAAGTTGACGTCGATCTCTTCCTTGGCTGCGGGCTTCGATTCAGGCAGGCCGCGATACTCGGCACCGAAGACGTCGGCCAACGCAAAATTCTGGCGCGGCGATCCGTATTCATCGAAGAGCGACGTATCGAGGCTCGCGACCAAGCCGCCCCCGTTGCGGACATACTCGCGGATCGCGGTCACCTGCGTGTCGTCGAGGCACGCCGTATTCGGTAGTACGAGCACCTTGAACTTCGCAAGTTCGGCCGGCGTCAGGTTCCAGTCGTTGATGACGGCTATCGGCAGATGTTCCTCGACGGACGCGCGGAAGGTTCCAAGCACGGCCGCCATGTAGCGCTCTTCGACTTTGCCTGCGGATCGCCCATAGAAGTTGCGCGTGTTGTCGCTCATCAGTAGCGCGGCCCACGGCTCCGGGGTCTTGTGCGTGAGCCACGGCTTGCGCTTCTGGACTTCATCCATGATCTTGTAAAGCTCGTCCTGCAAGCGCGGCGGCTGGGCGACGGCGATGCTTGGGCAGGCCCCATAGGTCAGGGCCAGCATCATGCGGCGTTCGATCTCGTGCGGCGGAAAGCTGTCCTTCCCATACGGATTGCCGTGGCTCAGGATGTACGGCTCGCTGAAGGCGACGCGGTGGTTGGTCGTCGCCCAGATGTAGGCGTTGGCGAACGCCGGCACGATGGTGGTCCCGCGGTTCGTCTCGTCGAGCCAGAACTCTTGATCCGGGGCGTCGAGCAGCAGGTTCATCCGGGCCGGCATGTTGCGGGGGATCGAGAGGAAGTGTCCGAAACGGCCGGCGTTCGTCGTCCAGGTAACTAGCGCGACTTCCGGCTTGATCCCCTTGAGCCTCGTCTGCATCCGCTGAACCAAGTTTTCCATCCGTCGGTCGGCCCAGTGCTGGTAGCGGCGGAATTCCGGATCGTTGAGGTCCGCGTTGTGGATCGCCTTGCCGGTATCTCTTTTGAAGTTGGCACGGCAGTGCTCGCAGTAACAGACGCCGCCGTAGTGCAGGCCGTCGAAGCTGAAGGCGTCGACGTCGGGGAACTTGGTCAGAATCTCAGCGAGAACGTCGATGAAGAAGTCGCCGTACGGACCCAGCAGGCAGAGCATGCCGCCATGCGGAAACTTCTTCATGTCGATGGATGGAATATCTGTTGTGTTGGTCGCGATGCGCCGCCAGCTTGGATGGTCTTCGTAGACCTCGCCCTGAAGGCTCGGCGGGTAGACGCCGAGGATGCGGACGCCGAGCTTCTTGTACTCGGCGATGTCCTTCGGCAAGCGTTCGAGCGGCACGTGCGGGCTGCGGCGTTTGAGCAGCTTGCTGTCGTAGTAGGCGTAGAAGGGGTCAACGAAGCCCATCTCACTGATGGTTACGCCATGAGCGGCGGCCGCCGCGCGGGCCTTCGAATCCATCACTGAAAGCGTGTAGCCGCAACCGATGGTGTCCTGCACCCAGGCCGGCACGCGGATGGGGCGGAACGGCGTCGTGTCGAAGGGTTGCGGGAGAACCGGGTCGGCCCAGATGTCGCGCGGTTGGGCAATGGCCGAGATGGGAACTGCAAGCCAGGCGGCCAGGAGCAGAATGCGCACGGATGGGAATCCTCGACGGCGGGCAGACCGCCAGTCTATCCCGGCCGCATCAATCGAAGAGCTTTTCCTTGGCGGACGGCTTCGTGTCGGTCATGTTCAATTGGCCGGAGCGCATCTGCATATTGTCGCCGCGCAGGTCTTTGGCCGCATCCGCCCAGCTCCCCTTGTCGGCCGTGCAGCCGATCAACGACGCGAGAGCCATCGCGAGTAGTATCCGTCTCAAGGCCGGCCTCCGAACGAAACGGGGCGCAGTGTCGTCTCCTGCGGCGATACCAACTAGCTCGAAGGTCCGCAAGGCGGCCCGCGCCGGCTACATACGTCAAAAAAATGATCCAAAGTACCGAGAATCCCTTGCTTACGGACCAATCGCTCGATTATCCTAACATCTACATTTTTTCACGACTCTCGCGGACTTCGCACCTTCGCTCTCCTTTCGTGCGGCACCGCAGGTAAGGACTCGTCGACCATGACCCGTCAATGGGATCGGTTCACGCACGTTGTTTCTGGAATTCGCACACAATCGAAATGCAAGCCGCGCTTGACGCTGCACGCGCTCGAAGAACGCACCGTGCCGACGGTGTACCTCGTCACGGACGCCGGTGATTCGTTGGGGTCGCCGGGCATCATGACGCTGCGCGACGCGATCACGCAGTCCAACACGGACGGCGGAACGAACGAAATTGACTTCGATACCGCGAACCTCTTCGCCACACCGCAGACGATCACGCTCGATTCGGCCCTACCCGACATCACTTCGGATTTGACGATCAAGGGCGACGGAGCGGCCAACCTGACGGTGACGCGCAATCCAACGGCCGGCGCCTTCGGCATCTTCAGGACCTATGCGGGCAACACGACGTTTGACAGCATGACGATCAGCGGCGGTAGCGCCACTAGCGGCTATGGCTCGGGCATCACGGCAAGCGTGAATAATACCACCGTTAACAAGTGCGTCATCAAGGACAATAACGGCGACAACTTTGCGACCGGCGGCGGAATCTACGTGCCCAGCGGCCAGTCGGGCATCTTAACGGTGACGGATTCGACGATCTCGGGCAACACGGGTTACACGGGCGGCATCTACTTCTTCTCCGCAGGCAATCTCCTGGTCGATCGCTGCACCATCTCGGGCAACGTGGGCACATCGACCATCGCCTATCACGGCGGCGGCATCATTTTCTATGGCACGATCGGCGCCAAGGGCGTCACGATCCAAAACAGCACGATCTCAGGCAACACCACGGACAGTTCAGCCGGCGGCGGCGGCATCAACTTCGACTTCATGACCGGCACCGCGACTATCCAGAATTGCACGATCACCGACAACATCGCGACCTATGCTGCCTTGACCGGTGGTGGTGGTGTGGGACTCTCAGGGAGCGCGTCGGGCAGCGTCATCATCACCAGTTCTGTTATTGCGCGCAACACGGGCACCTCCGCGGCGCCGGATCTCTACAACCTGACCGGCACCGTGAGCGGCGACAATAACCTCATCGGCGTCGATCCGGGCAATTTCGCCGGCACCGGCAATCAGATGGGGACGCAAGCCACGCCGCTCGATCCGCAACTCGGCGTGCTCGCCGACAACGGCGGGCCCACCTGGACCGAACTCCCAGAGGCCGGCAGCCCGGTGCTCGGCGTCGGATCCAATCCGGCCAGCCTGTCCATCGACCAACGCGGTTTCCCTCGTCAAACGAGCACGGGAATTGTTGATATCGGCGCCGTGCAACTTGCCTCGGCCACGCCGACGATCACCGTCGACGCTGGCCAAACCAATCCGACCAATGTCGCCGCGTCGGTGGACTTCCACGTTCAATTCGACCAGGGGGTGACCGGCTTCGACTATTCCCAAATCGATTTCGCCGGCAGCACGGCGACTGGCACTCTCCTGGCCACCGTCAATCCGCTGAGCCCGACCGACTACACAGTTACCGTGACCGGCATGACCAGCGACGGCACCGTGGTCGCCAGCGTCCTCGCCGGTACCGGCAGCCAGGGCCTGAATGCCGCGGGTCAGAACAACATGGCCTCAACCGGCGCCGCGACGATCACCATCGACACGGTGGCGCCGACGGTCACCATCAACCAGAGCGGCAATGTCGACCCGACCAATACGACGATCGCCTTCGACGTCGTCTTTAGCGAACCCGTGATCGGCTTCGGTAGCTCGGACGTGACGCTGACGAGCACGGTCGGCGGCACGGCCGTCGTTACCCCGGTCGGTGTTCTCGGTGACAAGTACACCGTGACCGTGACGGGAATGAACGGCGTGGGGACGGTGAAGGCCGACATCGCGGCCGGCAAAGCGACCGACTTCGCGCTCAACCCGAATGCCGCGTCGACGAGCACTGACAACACCGTTAACTTTGACAATGTGGCGCCCACGGTCACGCTCACGCAGCACGGTACGCCCGGTCCCGTCGGCGGCACCGCGGTCACGTTTGACGTCGTCTTCTCCGAGCCAGTCGTCGGTTTCGGCGACAACATCGCGGACGTCGATCTGACCGGCACCACGGCGCCCGGTGCGACGGCAAACGTCACCGGCAGCGGCACCAACTACACGATTACCGTCTCGGGCATGACCGGCGACGGCACGGTCCAGGTTGCGATTCCCGCCGGCGCCTGCACCGATCCGGCGGGCAATGTGAATTCCGCGTCGAGCGCGCCGGTCGCTGTTCCGTTCACGTACTCCGGCACAATCCAGTTCGCGTCGGCCACTTATTCGCAAACAGAGCACAATAGCCCGACGATCACGATCACCGTGCAGCGCGTCGGCGGCTCGAGCGGTCCACTCAGCGTCGACTACGCGACCAACGGCGGCACCGCGACGCCGGGCGCGACGAAGGACTATGACGCCATCAGCGGCACCTTCAACTGGCTGGCCGGCGACACGACCGATCGCCAGTTCACGATCCAGATTCATGACGACCAGATCTTCGAAGGCGATGAGACCGTCGACTTGATACTGAGCAATATCTCACTCAACGGCGCCCTTGGCACGCCGGCCACGTCGGTGTTGACGATTACCGACTACGAGGAAGGCACGCTCAGCTTCAGCACGCCGAAGTTCTTTGTCGCCGAGGATGGTTCGGTTAAGAAGACGATCACCGTCAGCCGAACGCTGGGCAGCAACGGCACCGTCGGCATCAGCTATGCAACAAGCGACGGCACAGCCATCAGCGCCGCCGCCGGCGCCAATCCGAAAGACTACTCATCCGCCGCGGGCACCTTGAGCTGGGGCGACGGCGACTCGACCGACAAGACGTTCGACGTGCCGATCAACGACGACACGCTCAACGAGGGCAATGAGACCGTCGGGCTCACGCTGAACACGCCGACGGGCAACGCGTTGACCGGCATCCTGGCATCGACGCTCAATATCCAACCGAGCGACGGCCTCCCCGCCGGCACGTTCACCGACAGCGACGGCGACGCGGTGACGATCAAGCTCGCGAAGCCGAAGACCGACCCGACGACCCTGCTCTACTACCGCACCGATCCCGATGGCGACACGAAGGGGCCGATCGAGTTGATCGCGCTGGGCAACTCGACGATTAAGGCAGGCGTGACCATCAAGGTGAAGGCCCCGAAGACCGGCGGCACCGATGGCCGCGTCGGCCTCGGCGAAATCACCGGCGTCGACCTCAAGAGCCTGGGCGCCAAGTCGGCCAATCTGAACGGCGTCGGCATCCACATTACCGGGAACCTCGGCGGCGTGACCGTGGCCGACATCGCGGATGGAGCGGAGATCAAGTCCGGGCCGCTCGCCGTCGGCTCGAAGCTCAAGACGAGCGTGACGGCGAAAGTCATCGGCAACAACGTCACCATCGACGTCGGCACGCCGCTGACGTCGTTGAAGGCCTGGAGTTTCGGCACCGGCTCGATCGTTGCACCGAGCATTGGCGGCATCACGATCAGCGGGAACAAGAAGAACCCGACGGTCGTCGGCAACTTTGGCGCGGACATCACGGTCAGCGGCGTCGGCGTCGACATCAAGAAGAATGCCCTGAACTCGCTCAAGGTGGCCGGCAAGGTGAGCGGCAGCAACATCAAGGTCGGCGGCAACGTCGGCACCGTGACGGTCGGCACCTTCGACACGAGCCGGCTCTTCGCCAACTTCACCGGCACCGACCTCGGCGTTGGCACGTTCCTGACGCCGTCGACGATCACGTCGTTTTCGACGAAGGACGCGGCCAACTCGTTCGCCCATAGCTTCGTGATCGCTTCGAACTTCAAGGGCGTCTCGCTGGCCAGCGCCGACACCGCCAACGGCGGCAACCCATTCGGCTTCGTCTTCAAGAACTCGTTTGCCAAGCTCGCCGTGAAGGCATCTAAGCTCAGCTACAACACCAAGACGGGTGGTACGCAAACACTGGCGGGCGACCTGGAAGTGATCAAGGTGTAACGCGTCGGCTAGGTAAGTCCCGCGAGCCGAGCGGGACTAGACGCGTGCGCAACCTGACTCGATACGTTCGCGCCCCTCCACCCCCCTGAACGTATTTCTCA
>DATANR010000294.1:0-7673 GCA_036266155.1 Gemmataceae bacterium
GAGCGGCCGCACGCCTTCAGCGTGCACATGCTCGTTGTGCGCCACATTGCCCAGGGCGCTGCCCTGGGCTGTCCTGCCGAGCCCCTTCGGGGCGAAATGCATGTCAGAATCCTTCACGGCGTTGCCCAACGGGGTCGAAGAACGCGGATTTTGCAGTCAATTGATGTGCTGGTGTTCGCCAAGTTCTGCGACTCCTCCGGAGTCGGCGACAATGGGAAATCGGGTTTCCGGTGGTCGAGGTGCCGCTCGACCACCGGCTATTCTCTGCGATCCCTCCGGGATCAACAAAGCCCAGTCATGTCGCGTTCGGCGAGAAGTGTCAAGAATTCGGTCCGATCTCGGTTTCAAATGACTCGGTGCCGCACTCTTCGCAGATATGAACGCCCCAGACCGCGGGTTCCGAGTAGGTCCGCCGAGCCGAGGCGGACCAAGCGAGCGTGGCAGGGCGGTCACGAAAACACACAGAGACTTCGAAGCTGTTGGTACTTGGCATTGTCGCAGAATCGCCAGCCTGGTCCGCCTCGGCTCGGCGGACCTACTAAACTGCGGTCGCCGCTGAAGTTCGATTGTATCTTGTGGCTATTGTTCGATTTACAACAAATACTGAAAATTTGTACATTTTGATTTGACAAGCGCCGCGCGGATTGTAGCGTTGGAGTGGTTGGCGATTGTGGGCCTTTTCAAAGCGACGCTCGGCCGGCACCTTTTCCGAGCGGTTCTTCCCTTCACCTTGGCCAATTTGGAGTGCTGCGGCTTGACGCAGCACTTCAAGGGGTCGTCCGGAGTCACATCATGAGCCAGAACACCTATTCACTTCTCTGCCAGGCCGCGGAGCTGCGGTCGGTCGGCTATACCTGGGACTTCATCGCTCAGAAGCTCCAACGCAAGACACGGACGTGCCAAAAGTGGCCGACGCGTTTTCGCGGCGAATGGACGGCCATTTACAACGCCACGCAACTGCGCCGCTTCGAGGAGACCAGCAACGAAGCGCATTCGCGTCTGAAGGCGCTGATGCGCGACGACGACAAGCGCGTGCAGCACAAGGCCATCGAGCTGTGGACCAAGTGCGCGGCGACGGCCTATGGTCAGGGCGGCGTCCTCGGGCCGGCGACGACGCCGGCGGACGACGAGGCGATTCAATTCGGGCTGCAGCAACAACAGGCGCTCAAGGACTATGAGGAAATGATGCGATTCGACCGGGAGCGGTTGGACAAGGAGCGTGCGAAAGTTGGTTTGGGGCCGCTGACGGATGACGAATTTCGCTGTGAAATGGCGCGACGCGAATACGACGATGCGCGCCGCCAGCTCGACTACCAATTCTGGCGGCCGACCGACTGGAGCAGCGAGACGAAGCCAGAGCCGTTGCCCGCGTTGCCGCGTTCGCGCGGCGAGGGGGTGGAGTTCCGGCCGGAGTATGTGGCCCTGTTGGTGGGGGCGCTGCTTGTTGGCGCGATGGCGGGGCGCTACGCCGCAAGCGGCTCAAGTCAGGGACAGCGGGCCGGCAGCGCAGAAGTTCGGGTTGCCGAACTTGTCGATCCGGTGACCGAAGCTGTGGGCCAGGCTCAACAGCAGTCGGTTGTGCGCGACCTTCGGCAACTTGAGCGAACGGCCCATCTTAAAGTCGAGGCCGCCGCCGACCAGCACGAACGGGATGTTGTCGAGCGTGTGCGAACTCCCTTTGCCCAGTTCGTTGGTCCAGACGATCAGCGTATTGTCGAGCAGCGAGCCGCCGCCGCCCGGCTCCGGGGTCTCGGCGAGCCGCTTGGCCATGTAGGCCATCTGCCCGCAGAACCAGTTGTTGATCTTGGTGAGCTTGTCCATCGCCTTGGTGTTCGTGTCGGGCTCGTGCGAGAGTTCATGGTGCCCCTCGGCGATGTCGAGCCACTTCATGCGGGCGCCACCGACAGAGTTTGTGTATTGCATCGTGGCGATGCGGCTGAAGTCGGCGGCGAACGAGTTCACCATCAGGTCGATCTGCATCTTGCTGATCTTCGGGATGTTGTCGTTCTCGGTCTTGACGCCGGGGTCCAATTCCGGGACCTTGTGGCCGACGTCGGCCCTTTGCGCCTTGAGTTCCTGCTCCATCTCGCGGACGAACGCGGCATGCTCGTCGAGCAGTCGGCGATCCTCGGCGCCGACCGCCGAGCCGACTTTCTTGAGGTCGTCCTTCACGTCGTCGAGCACGCTCTTGAGCAGTTCATTGTCCTTGGTTCGCCCGTAGAGCTTGGCGAACATCTGGTACGGGTTGTCGATCGGAGCGACCGGCTTGTTGCCGCCGGTGTAGACCATGCGTGTCCAGGTGTCGGCCCGGTCGGGAACCATGACGCCGAACTCGAGCGAGCCGAAGCGCGTCCGCGTCGCGGCGTCGCCTTGCAAGTGATTCTTGATTTCCTGATCGATCGAGATGCCCTTGGCCCAGCCGGCCGGCGTGTCGGAGCCACCCTGGACGTTGCCAGGGAACAGCTCGACGCCCGTCAGCAAACAACCAATGCCGCGCATGTGCGAATCGCCGTCGCCGCGCACCTTGTCGCAGACGCCGTTCAGGACAAGTGTCTTGTCCTGGTAGGGAGTCAGCGGCTTGAGGATTTCTTTGAGCGTGAACTTGGCGCCTTCCTCGTCCGGCCAGAACTCTTTGGGCACAATGCCGTTCGGGCTGAACATCACGACGAGCCGCTGCTTGCGGCGCGCCTGGTTCGCGAAGCCGAGGGAGGGCAGATTGAGGACAAACGGCAGGGCAGCAGCGCCGAGGCCCAGGTCGCGGACAAACTCGCGGCGGGAGCGGTAAAGCACGGCGGGACTCCGAAGGCGGCACGAGGCAATGATAGTGTAACACCGAAAGTCGGTTATGGGACCTATACGACCTGTGGGACGTATAGGACCTATGGCCGATCAACGCTTTTTCTTCTCCAGCGGCAGAGCCGCCATGACGGCAATGTCGACGGCCAGTCTCCGCATATTGAAGCCATTGGCGGCGAACGATTTTCGCAGGTCTTCCAGGGCCCCGAAGCCGTAGGCCTGTACCGGTTGTTGGGCCAGATGGTGGAACATGCGATCGGCAAAGGCGGCGTGGACCTCTTCGGTGCCGACGAGGAAGGTCGCCAGTTCGCGGGCGTTGTGCAGGGTGATGATGTCGCCGTTACGCGTCTGGTAGCTGCCAGTCGCGTCGATCGCTTTGCCGTTCTCCTGGTCGCGGTAGCGGCCAACCGCATCGAAATTCTCGAGCGTGAAACCGAGCGGGTTGATCATGCCGTGGCAGGCTTGGCAGTTCTCGCTCTTTGTTTGCAAGGCGACGCGCTCGCGGGTCGTGAGCGTGGGATGCAGGTCTTCGGGCAAGGGCGTGAACGCATCCTGCGGCGGCCGCAGCGTGCGGCCCAGGACGCCGCGCGCCAGGAAGACGCCGCGATGGATTGGCGAACTGGTGCCGGTGTAGGCGAAGCCGGTCATCAGATATGGATGCGTGAGCACACCCGCCCGGCGGCTGGCATCGAGCTTGACCTTCTTGAACGATGCGTCGCCGGCGAGGTTGATGCCAAAGATCGTGACCGGCGGCGGCCCGAGGCCATAGAAGGCGGCGAGGCGATTATTCAGGTAGACATCATCCGTCAGAAACAGCTGCCGGAAGTCGCTGGCGTCGGACCAGACGACGTCGTCGAGGAACAATTCCAACGAGGTGCGCAAATCGGTGGCGATGCCGGGACCGAAGCCGGGGTAGCGCTTGGCGTCTTTAGCGAGGTCGGGGGCGGGATCAATCTTCAGCCAGGTGAACAGGAACTCGCGGAGCTTGGCCTTCGCCCGCGGGTCGGCGATCATGCGGGTGGCTTGCTTGGCCACCTCATCACGGCTGGTCAACTTGCCGGCGACGGCGGCATCGAGCAATTCCTTGTCGGGGAGCGAATCCCACAGGGCGAAGGCGAGCCGTTCGGCCGCGGCAAACGAATCGACGCCGGTAGCACCCTCCTTATAGAGGAAGCGCGGCGACTTGAGAGCGAGCAGCACGACGCGCTTGATCGCGACTTCCGGGTCCTTGGCCGCTTCAAACTGGTGGTCGATGTAAACCTTCTTCTGATCCGCGGTCAACGGCCGACGGAACGCACGTTCGACGAACTTGCCAGCGAAGTCACGCAGCTTGGTTTCGCGATCCTTGTCCCCCGCTCGCGTGCCGGCCAGGTCGGAAAGCTTGTTCGCGACGTACGCGGCGGCTTCGAGAGCGGCGTCGGTGGTCGCCGCGTCCCAGGCCTTGGAAATGGCGGAGCCGCGTTCCCAGCCGAGACTGCGATCGTCCGCGGGGAAGGGGATCGACGAAAGGAACACTTCCGGGGAGCGGACCGGGAACAGGAACCGCGACGGGATCACCTCCGCCGCGCCCTTGGGCCGTTTCCAACGGAGCGACACGGACGCCGGGACCGGCGGGCCCTTCTTGTCCTTCTTCACGCCCTGGTCGGCCTTCGAGAATTCAACTCGCAATGTGTACGAACGGCCGGCCAGCAGGAAGATCGATGCCCCGTGATCGAGATCGCTGCCCGACTTCACCCAGGCATCGACGAGCATCTTGTTCGCGTCGTTGACCCAAAGGCGGGCCGCGTGATCGGTGTGAACGATGATCTCGTAGTCACCGGTCTCCGGCGGGACGAGCGAACCTTCCCAGCGGACGGAGAACTCGTAAACGCTCGTCTTGCCCTCGGGGCCGGCGAGACCGAAATCAAGATTGACCTCGGAGTCAGTGCGATCGATGACACGCTTGTTACGATCGAAGCCACGCGAGTCGAAGTATTCGCCGTGCAGGCCCTGAGCGGTTGCCTTGGGCGGCGGGCCACGGAACGAAGCAATCAGGTCAGCGACCGCATCGCGATACTGCCGCACGGTGAGGCGCGACAGCTCGATTCGCGGCGGTGGGTTCTTGGCACGGGCTTCCTTCGAATAGATGGTGTCAAAGACAAACTTCGAGACCTCCACCACATCGTCCGTCGACAAAGTACCGGGCTTGTCCTCTGGCATCGTCTTGGCAATCAGCTTCGCGAGTTCCGGCAACGGCTTGTCGCCAACAAGTGGTCGCGGAAACGCCTTGGCCCCTTCACCCGAGATTCCGTGGCACGAGGCGCATTGCTTGCGGTAGATCCGATCGCCGGTCATCGGTTCGGCGGCATGCGCGTCGAAAGCGCAAACGAAAAACATGACGGCCAACAGGCCGATGCGCAGGCGACGACATGGCAACGCGGTCGTCATGGAGTATTCAACAATCGTTCAGCGCGGACGGAGAGGGCGGCTCGGGGCCGATCCCGGTGGCAGGTTCAATTAGTTTCGACCGTTGTGGGCCGGAAGTCAAGAGAATGGGAGCTGCGAAAAAACCACTTCGATCCGTTTGACCTTCGTTGCCGGGCCTGTAGAACTAATCTCTTACCTTTCCCGCCAGATTGGGCGGGCCCGTTACCCTTTTGTTCGGAGGGTCAGCATGATCGTCTCCGCCTCGACCAAGTAACCCGGGAGTTCCGCGTGGCCATTGTTGAAGTCAAGGAGCTACTCGACGCCGGCGTCCATTACGGGCACCGCGCGAGCCGATGGAACCCGAAGATGCGGCCGTACATCTACGGCAAACGCAATCTGATTCACATCGTCGATCTGCGCGAGACCGTCCGCGGAATGCTCCGTGGCCACCGTTATGTGTCCCAGGTCGTCGCCAAGGGCGGGCTGGTGCTCTTCGTCGGCACCAAGCGTCAAGCCAAGGAACTCGTTGAGCAGCAAGCCCGTCGCGCGGGCATGCCTTACGTCTCCGAGCGTTGGCTAGGCGGCACCCTTACCAATTACCGGACAATTCGCAATCGTTTGAAGCGTCTCGAAGAGCTGGAAGCCATGTGGCTGCCGCTCGGCGAGAACCCGAACCGCGTCGACATGACGCAGTACATGACGAGCATGTTGGCCGAGAATGGCAAACTCGACATTCACAAGGCCCCCGAATCCGCGGAAATCCGGACGCACTCGAAGAAGATGGTGTCGTCGCTGTCCCGCGAGTTAGCGAAGATTCGCCGCAACTTGCAGGGCATCCGCGAAATGAAGCGGCTGCCGGACGCCCTGGTCGTCATCGATCCGAAGAAAGAACACATCGCGGTCAAGGAGGCCGCACGCATGGGCGTGGCCACGGTCGCGTTGATTGACACGGACAGTGACCCGGATACCGTTGACCTGCCGATTCCCGGGAACGACGACAGCATTCGGTCGATCGAGTTGATCTTGAGCAAGGCGGCCGACGCCGTTTTGGAAGGAAAGGCGGCGCTCGGGCCGGACAATCAGGAACGAGCCAGGCCGCGTGGCCAACAGCCGCCTCCACCGCCGCAACAGAACGCGGCACCGACCGTGGTCTGAACCCATTCCGCATTCTAGCCGTCTGACTCTGTGTGAGTTCCGGTTTCCACCATAGGGGTGGCGGCCGGAGCCGAACGCTGAGGGAGTTATGAGCACGCCGATTACTGCTTCGATGGTCAACGATCTTCGTAAGCGCACTGACCTGCCGATGATGGATTGCAAGGCCGCCCTCAAGGAAGCGGAAGGTGACCTGGACAAGGCCGTGGATATCCTGCGCGTCCGCAACAAGGGCGTAATTGGCAAGCGCGCTGGCAACGAGACGGCCGAGGGTCGCATTGGCGTGTTCATCGACAACGCGGCCCAGGTTGGTGCGGTCGTCGAACTGCGCTGCGAGAGCGCTCCAGTTGCCAAGGGCGAACACTTCGTCAAGTTGGCGAACACCGTCGCCAAGATCGCGGCAGGCAAGAACCCCGCGAACGTCGAGGCCTTGCTGGCGGCAACGGACGCAGCCGGTAAGTCGGTGAGCGACCTGATCGCCGATACGATCGGCGTCCTTCGCGAGAACATGAAGGTCCAGCGGTTTGCTCGGCTAACCGGTGGTATGTTCGGCGAATACGTTCACCACGACGGCACGCTGGGTGTCTTGCTTCAGGCGAGCGGGTCGGGGGCCAATCCGGAACTGCTCCGCGACGTGTGCATGCACATTGCCGCGATTCAACCGACGCCGGTGGCGACGCGCCGCGAAGAGGTTCCGGACTCGGTGATCGCCAAGGAAAAAGAGATCGCCAAGGCAAAGGCCGAAGCGACGGGCAAGCCGGCGCAGATTGCCGAGAAGATTGCCGAAGGTCAGATGAAGACCTGGTTCGCGGAGAATGTGCTGCTGGAGCAGCCGTTCGTCAAAGATCAGGCCAAGTCGGTCGGCCAGTTGCTGAAGGAAGCCGGCCTCGAAGTAACAAAGTTCGTCCGCTACAAGGTGGGCGAAATCCCCGCGTAATCAATGGCGGGGCGGCGCTTGCCGCCCCGCTTTTCATGCACAGGTAACCCATGCCGCACACGAAGAGCGCGAAAAAATCACTGCGTCAGGACCAGAAGCGCCGGGACCGCAACCGCGCCGTGAAGAAGGCCCTGAAGACCGAGTTGAAGAAGTTCCAGACAGCCGTGAAGGCTGGCGACACGGAAACTGCGAAGAAGGAATTCGTGGCTGTCGTGAAGAAGTTGGATAAGGCGGCGGCGCGAAAGGTGATTCACCCGAACAAGGCCGCTCGGGCGAAGTCGCAGTTGGCCCGGCAGTTGGCGCCGAAGCCGGCGGCCAAGTAAAGTTCAATGGGACTTATAGGACCGAGGGGACGGATGGGACTCAGTCAGAGTCCCATCCG
>DATANR010000295.1:0-32385 GCA_036266155.1 Gemmataceae bacterium
TCGGCGCTCCGCGCCGTCTTCTTCCTGCGGCCCATGATTCACTCCCTTGAATCGATGTCGCCACACCCTACTCCATAGGTGCCCGCCAGGACAAGATTTCCTCACTTCGAAGGTGGTCCAGGAATTGGGGTCCACTTCAGAAAGCCTGTCATTCAGTGTCGTACCATGAAAATTCCGAAATATGAAATCGCTGGAATGGCGATCGACTCCGCGCCATTTAAGCCA
This sequence comes from Gemmataceae bacterium, assembly GCA_036266155.1. Taxonomy (GTDB): domain Bacteria; phylum Planctomycetota; class Planctomycetia; order Gemmatales; family Gemmataceae; genus SIAJ01. The sequence continues at coordinate 226 of DATANR010000295.1, forward strand.
GTGGCTCAGGAAGAACGATGCATCAGTGTCTTTGTTTGTCAACAGCACAGTCAAGTATCCATCGTTGTCTGAAACTGACCCGATGGTAATCTCGATGGCTCGTTTTGTTCGTGACTCCAAGGTAAGGATACAACGTTCGTCGAACACACCAGACGCCGGCTTCAGTTCTTGATTTGCGACTTCGAATCCATGTTTCTTCAGCGGTGTAGAATCACCGATCGCACCGCGGACGAGATTGACGGCTTCGACCAGCTCTTTAGGGACGGGTTCGTTATCCTGCGCGGGCCACTCTCGACGAGTCTTGTCCGCGTCGGCGTGGATTGTCCCTAATTCGTCACGCGCAGCCGGACAGTAATTTGACGACACCTGGGGCGCGTGAGGTTTCTTTCTGAACCAGCCGAACATCTGCTGTCCCTTCCCTCGCCGAACACCACGCTCAGCAGCGCCGGCCGCGCTGAGAGACAATGAGCTTTCACGAGCCAGAATCGCGGCCGGCGTCTGCTGGAGCAACAGGTTCGGTGCTGCCCACTGCCACACGACAAATACGAATCTGCTCACCGACCAGATGGCCCAGTCGTTCAACAGGAGCTTGTACGTAGAGCAACATGATGACTACCGGAACCGACAACTCCCAGGAATCAACAACAGGCGCGACGAATCGTTCGTCGCTAGACGCCACGACAAATTCAGCCGCCTCGTATAACTCCGCCGGCTCAAATGGCGACGCCGGGAGCGGCGTTTGCGCTTGTCCCACTCGTAGTCCCTTTGCCCGCAATTTCGCTTTGACCTCGTCGAGTGTGGCCATGGCTATTGGAGCGGCCGGAGCGCAAAGCCGGTAAGAGGCTTGAACGACGCTGCACGGGACACCAACCGATTGCTCGATTCTTGGTCGCGACCGCTCAAGGGTCAGCGGAGAATCTTCGAGGCGATGGACCGCCGTTACCTCAGCATTGTGGCCGTCGGCCATCGTGTATTCCGCTCACCGAACATCCCGGTCACCGGCACGGGCCGCTCAGTGACTCAATGCCAGCTTAACCGATCTCGCGGCCCGTGTCCGGTGCACCGTGGGGTTCGGCGTTCCATCGAAGCTGATCCAGGAGCCCGTCGATCCGGTTGGCCAAGTTCATGCCCGCGGGTCCGATTGCATCGTCCCAGGCCCCCGTCGGCGAGAAGAGGGGGATGAGTTCCCGTAGGGCTACGTGCTCATGGCCGCGAACCCGGCCCGCCAGTTCCCGAACGCGAGCGCTAAACTCGGCCGGGGTGTCGAACGGGCAATACACGTTCAACTCGCTCAACGAGTCGATGACCGCGGCCGCCTCGGTCAGCAGCCCGGCCAACTCCGCGTAGGCATCATTCATCGTGGCTATGTTTCCTACGCCGAACCACTGATTCCCCTGACAATTCTGCAGCACATCATCCCAGACCGACGGGCCGGCCGCAAGTCGCGAATCCTTCCGCAAAAAGACTTTACAACCATGCATCTCCGAAATACTAGGCGGGTGTTCGGCGCGCAAAGCTGCAGGACTGCACGGGTATTGCAATACCCGCGCAATCCTGCGGCTCATCCCGCCGGCCACGTTGGCCGCCGGCACGCCGCAACTTCTTCTCCAGCAACATGCCGCGGCTACGACGGCCTTTCCACAAAGGCGTGAAACTGCGGCGGGAGGCACGAGGCTCATCTGTGTTTGTCGGCGACTTGTTCCCGACTACCCCTCAACTACCTTGGCCCAACCGCCGCTTTGCATGCGAGGATGACCGGCCATGGAACCCGTCGGCTTGCGAGCGGACCTACCGCGCCGCTGCTAGGTCTGCGGACGCCGCCTCTAATTCAGGCGGACACGCGATAACGTACAGCTAAGTTCTATGTTGTTGACTAAATTGGTCGGCAAGGCGTTTGATTCTCGAAATTTTGCGTCGATTTCGGTATAGTTACGTTGGATTTGTGGCAATAATGGTTGGGGCCGAGCGTCGGCCGACCGTTCAGACCGCACGATGAAGTCGCCGTGTCCTGTACCCGTCGCGCCGGGCCGGCCCTTGCCGATGACCGCTTTCGTACCCGCGACTTCGGGAGATTCACTGTGGCGAAGAAGCAAGCAACGAAGAAGAAGCCGGGCCGGGCCGCGAATGCCAAAGCCAAGGCCGCATCGAACCGCCGGGCCTCCGGCACCTGATCGTTCCGGGTCGGGGTCGATTCGCCCGCCCCGACCGTGTTTATGCCGAACGTGACCCCGATCGCACGACATGGACGACACCCCCGAACCCGATCCGCCAGAGAGCCCACCCAAGGGCAGGAAACGGTCCACCGACAAGGAATTGATCGAGCGGACGGAGATCGTGCGCAGGAAACTGCTGACCGGGGAGACTCGGAAAGCCGTTCGGTTGATGATTACCGAAGAATGGGGCCTCAAGCCGACGCAAAGCTACTGGTATCTCAAGCAGGCCGAGAAGGAGATCCAGGAGGCCGCCGCCCGATCGCGGGACGAATGGCTCGCCGAACACATCGCGATCCGTCGCGACATCCGTCGACGGGCCAACGACCAGTCGGACCCACGGACAGAACTGGCAGCCGCCGAGTCGGAGGCCAAGCTGCTCGGGCTGGAGGTCAATCCCAAGGACCGTCCGCCCCTGGAGGCCATCTTTGCCCTCATCCCCGCACCCCTCGCTGGTGAACTTCGCAAACTGCTTGCGGACCCTTTACAGCCCGGAGCAGATCGCGGAAGCGATCCAGGCTGACGAATCCATCGACGATTGGAAGCCGTGGGAGCCGTTGCCCGGTCCGCAATCGCGTTGCATCGTGACCGATGCCGACGAGACCTTCTACGGTGGGCAAGCGGGTGGTTCCAAAACGAACACCCTCGTCGGGCTGGCACTGTATCACCACCGACGTTCGACAATCTTCCGCAAGACGTTCCTGGAATTGGACGAGATCATCGACCAGATTCGCTCGGTCGGCGGGCCATCGGTCAAGGTGTCCGAAACCAAGGGGCGGGCAGTCACAGCGGACGGTCGGGTCATCAAGCTCGGCTACATGCAACACGAGAAGGACAAGCAGAAGTACAAGGGCCGCCCGAGCGATTTTGTCGGCATCGATGAGGCCCCGGATTTCACGCAGTCGCAAGTCGATTTCGTCACGTCGTGGGTCCGCACCACCAACCCCAAGCAGCGGACCCGTGTCGTTCTCACTGGCAATCCGCCGACCACGTTGGAAGGTTTGTGGATCATCGAAGCCTTCGCTCCCTGGCTGAAGGAAGGATTCCCGGACCCGGCCGAGCCCGGTGAGTTACGCTGGTATTCGATGATTGATGGGAAGCTGAAGTGGTTCCGGACCGGTGAGCCATTCGAGTATACGGACAAGCGATCGGGTCGGGTGGACGTGATTGTTCCCAAGTCGCGAACATTTATTCCCGCCGGACTGAAGGACAATCCCTACCTGTCGTCCGACCGCCGGTATGTGGCCGTCTTGCAAGGCAAGCCCGAACCGTTGCGGTCGCAGATGCTCTACGGCGACTTCACGATCGGGTTGCAAGACGATGCCTGGCAGGTCATCCCGACCGCGTGGATTCGGGCGGCGCAAGAACGCTGGAAGGAAGATGGCCGCGGCGAGTGCCCGTTGACTCGATCGGGTGTGGACTGTGCCTATGGCGGATCGGATCGGGTCGTCCTGGCCCGTCGCTACGGGGACTGGATCGCTCCCTTGACGGTGTGGACATCTGCCGACATCATTCCGCCGGGGTCCGATGAGAAGGCATTTGGAAAAGCGACTGCCGCCCTGATCCTGCCGCTCGCCGGCAACGCTTCGGCCCCGATCAACGTGGACGTGATCGGTTACGGGGCTGCCACCTACGAAGCTCTCGAGCGCCCAGGCATGACCGTGAACGCGGTCAATTTCGGCGAGGGCGCCAACCGTCTGAGGGACGCTCGGGGCGTCCTGGAGTTCGGCAATATTCGCGCATTCGCGTACTGGACACTTCGCGACGCACTCGACCCGGATTTGAACAGCAACCTCGCTTTGCCACCCGACGATGACTTGCGGGCGGAGTTGGCTGCGGCGAGGTACGAGTTGCGGGACGGGCGGATCTACTTACGATCAAAGGAAGAAGTTACCGCCGAACTCGGTCGGTCACCCGATTTAGGCGATGCGTGTGTTCTTTGCGCATTTGAGGTGCCGGGGCCGATGCTGATGTTGCTTGGGGATTGAGAAGAGCCGGTCGATTCTGCCTCGACCTCGCGGCTGATTGACGTTGATAGTCTGTAGCACGGGTCGGCAAGCGGGATTGCCAAGCTCGATGCCACGTCAAAACAGACCGTCAAACTTTCCGGCCAGATGAATGCGCCACCGAGCCGCCAAGTGTTGGTGAGCCTTTTTCCATTGTGTCTGTACTCATTTGGTCACCTCAAGTTGTCGCGTGCGTCATCGCTTCCCGGCAGCCGTTTGGGCCGGCGTGACGATTTGCCCTTTCGCTTTGCTTGCGGTACCACACCCGGACAGATTTCTGCTGTGGCGGAGGAAGAAGTTCCAGGGTTTGGAGTTTCAGTGTCGCATGGCGAAACGGTACACCCGGACAACTCCCGGACGACGGCTGTATCTCCTATACAGCCGTCGTCCGGGTGTCCGGGTGTCCGCGCTCCTTCGCCAGGAACATCCGGACATCCGGATGTAACGTCATTTTGTCCGGGTGTCTTCGGGTGTGTCCGGGTGTCCGGAAATGGCTCGTCCGGGTTGCGGCGAGCGGTCTAACTTCCAACCATTCGCTCACCGTTTTTGCCCGACTTGACGGGCATCTGGGTCGCGATCAATAGCTTGGCATCGACGAGTCGAGCAATGGCGCCCTTGATCTTGCTGCCGCCGTTGGGCCATGTCATTAGACCAGCCATGTGCGATTGCGTGGCTGTCGAGTTGGACTGCGCCAGCCATTTGGAGTGAAGCTCTTTGTCCTCGCGTTCGATTTGCTGCTTGCGAGCAGCCTCCTTATCCGCCGCCTTGTCGTCACGTTGCTGCTGCTTGAATTCGTCAGCCGGCGTGACATTGACTTCCCACGTTCGGCCGGAGAAATCTTCATTTACAATGCCTTCGTCCGCGTGGATGATCCACTGGCCGCCTTGCCCCTGTCGGCCGCCGGCATTGAGTTTTAAGCCGTGGTGGCCATCGCCCGTGTAAGCTTCGTTGCGGCTCAGCAGCAGCCATTGCGCGGTGTGCTCAGCGAATCCGGCGTAGGCGAGATCGGTAAGTTCCATTGTCCGGCCCGGCGCGAGGCCGCGGTTGGCATGATGCAAAATGCACGGCGTTGCGCCTGCTTTCGTTACCGCCTCGGCGAAGCGTGCGAGGTGTGGTCCCATCGCGAACATGCTCTTGGCATCGTTCGGGTCCATGCCGCGTAGCACACACAAATAGGCAGGGTCCACGATGATGAACTCAACACCGTTCGCGATCACTCCCTCGGCCAACTCCACCATGTCAACCGGGTCGCCAAAGCTCGGCAAAGTGAAACCCCATTGAATGTCCGCGTCGGCAGGTTCCACGCCGCGAGCACGGCAAATCCGGCGAAACGTGCTTTGAAGCGCTGGTTTCCAGACTCGCCGGACAGGATGGCGACTTTCGCCTTATTCGTGTCGAACTGGCCGAGGAATTTCGTTTCGGTGCCAAGTGAAACCGCCAAGTCGATGGCGATTGTCGTCTTCATGGTCTTGATGGCGCCGGCGATCGTGAGGTTTTCGCCGCGAACAATCAGTCGCTTCACGTGCCAGTCCAGCCGGTAGTCGCCCTTGTCGAAAGTGGCGGAGTCGATCAGGTCCCACGTCCAACCTGTCTTCGGCTTGGTGTCGGCCTTGGTATCCCTTGTTGGCGCTCCCGAATCGCCTGACTTCTCTTTGTTGGTGCCGTTTTTCCCCCAAGTCGCGATGGGGCCATTTCGCCACCCGCCTTGGCCGGCCAGTTGGAACAAAGTCCCAATCGTCAATCCGCCATCGGCGGTGAAAGATCGCCATCGTCGGAGACAGTCGGCCTCGTTGTATTTGTTGGATTGGCGGGACCATTCCAGCCAAAGCCGATACCCTTCGGAAGCGTCCCACGAATGCAGGCATTGCCCGACAGCGATCCATCGATCGTAATTGTCCGCCTCGCGGATATATTTGAGTGCGGAGCTTACTCGGTCTGAGTTTGGCTTGTCGTCGGTAAAAGATTGGCTGCCAGCATGACTGGATTTCCCATTCCGCTCCCCATTCATTGCTTCTAAGCGAATGAGACTTTAACAGCTTCTCGCCATTTGCCAGTTCGGAAATCGATGTGTCCAGCGACTCGCCCGTCAATGCGATAAATCCCTTTGACCCGAAGATTTCGAGTTTTTCTCCACGCCATCGAATCGTCTGTTTTCCGTCGGCCTGTCCGCTGTAAAACTGGTGGCAACCACGCCGACGGATTGAAAGCTCGCCCCATGTTTGGTGGTGATGGTACAACCAGGTCAAGCGGTCCGACGGTTTGTTGCCGATGAAGTCCCGGTCCATGTCGAGGCAGAAAAACCCTCGCACGCCGACAAAGGCAATCCCAACGCCGTAGACTGGTCCATGACTTTGACGCAAGCGATTGGCGTCGGCCACCGCCTCCTCCAGCCGACCGCGGATCGTCGGATCGTTCATGTCGTGCGTGCGCCCGCCCCGATCGCATGGCACCTTTGCCAACTTCCAATCCTGTTCGGCCTCGTCCCACTTCCACGCGTCGCCGCGCCGCCAGAGGATATACGCTTCAGATTCGCGCAGTTCGCGTGGCAGTTTGCCCGAATCAGGGAGCGGGACCTCCGGTAACGGTGGCGCGTCGCCGGGCCGGGCATTGGCGGTTACTTCTAACATCCCACCTCTTCCCGCCCACCAATTTGAGACGGACTGCGTGCGGCAGCTCCCGAGTCGACTACTCGTCCGCTATATTTGAGTGTGGACAGCACCGTGTCCTCCGGTTGATCGCCTCGGCCCCGCTTGAGTGATGACTTGCGGGGTCGCGGCACTTAATGGGTTAAATTCCGACGGCTTCAAGTTCCTGGGCGGCTCGCTCACTTGCTTGCCGTCGTTTGCTTGGTGTTCTGGTTGGCGTCTTCACCGGTGCCGCGGACTCACTTTGCTGAGACTCAAGAAACCTGGTTAGAGCGGCTTCCGAACTGCAAAATCTGCCAGCCACCGTCACCACTTCCAACTTCACCACGCGACCATCACGCGTCTTCACTCCTTTAGTCGCCCAACGCCATAGCGCTTGCGGACCGACCGACCCGTCGCGACGATTGGATGGCACGCGAGGAGCGAGTGCCGAAAGGCTTTTCAATGGCTCAGTCAAAAGTTGCTGACTCATGGTCGTGGTCCCCTGGGCCGTGATGCTAAGCCTCGAGATCGGGCAAGAGCCAACGAACTCCGACAACACGGTATCTGGCATCCCGCGGGACGTGTTGTCAACCGGCATCGACCGTCACTAGAAAAACAAAAAACCCCCGGAATCTCCGAGGGTTTTTGTCTGAAAACATTGTCAATCGTCGCTTCGACCGTGATCTGCCGGGCTAGGAATTGCCTCTCTTTAGTACCTTGATCACTTCTCTTCGATAGATATATTTCGATTCTCGCTGTCTGGGGTTCGGTGTTTGGAAATAACAATCAGGTTGATCCTTGCGAAGCCTTTGCAACCGAGAGTTTGCGGCATCCTCGGAAATGCCAAGTTCCTCTGCTATCTCTGCCGCAGTCATCATTTGATGGGGCGTTCTAACGAGGTCGGCAGCCTCACTCATTTCCATTCGATCAAGATGGCCGGCGATTGTGACACACAACGCTTCGCATTGGCAAGCCGCACTTCTGAATGCTTCGATCGCGTCCTGGATTCTTGGAAAGGAATCGCGCAGCGGCTCAGCGACGAGGTACTCATATGCGGAATCGACCGCGAGCAATACTTTGTCAACACGTTCTTCTGTTACGCTCACGAACGCCGCAACTCGCCTTAACGCTTCGGCCTTGCGTGGATGATCGATGAACTCTCCAGGCCAAATCAAATCAATCGCTGCATAGTCTCCCCAATCAGGAAGCGGCGGTGTCTGTAAAATCAACATTCGAAGTCGTTCCGACTGATACAGCGCATCTACTTCACGCGAGTCTGCTGCATTCATGGCTTTGTCACGAATCTCTACGAGCCCCTCAGCCACAGTCCGGCAGTCCGCCTCAAATCCGGCTGCGACGGCCAGCCGTTCGCGAGCATCGGCTACTGATCGAATCGGAGTATCGTTCGGATAGCAGTTAATGCCTGTCGGAGCGCGCTGAATCTGCGGAATCACACGACATGGCGCATTGCCAAATCGCGATTGCCGTTCCGCGGCTGCGGCTAGCTCGAAGTCGTTCGATGCCCCTTCCGAGATGCGTTCAAACGCCGCCCGAACAAAACTCCAGCACTCTTCAGACGACTCGGCCGCACGGACGTGATCGACAATTGAAGCGCAAGCTCGATTCGCATTGCCATCATTTTTGATAATCGCGAGCACGGCATAGCGGACAACTTGCAACTCGCGGCACTCTTCGTCACTGCTTTTCTGATCCTTGTATAGCCAAGGCTGGCACAGAGTTTCGTCGATCCCAACGCATTCGGACACCGCTGCCAGTTCAGTGATAATGGGAGACACTACTGCGATCCATTCGCTCGACTCTGCAGGGGGCGGAGTGGTCGGAAGCTGATGCATCAGCAGCGTCAGCTTGCATAATCGTTCACGGGTTGCGTTCGACTTTTTGTCCCACTCGTCTATTTCGCGGTAATTTGCCTCGACTGCCTCACGTTTGGCTTTCGCATCTGCCGTAATGGATTCGAGCAAAGAAATTGGATCGTCAACAATTTTTAGACGTGGCATCGTGTGAACCTCATAACGATTCGCCGGAAGGCTGGGAGTCGATGCGGCGAGCGGTTCACATGCCCGCCGACTCGCTCCCAGGGGGGATCAGCCCCACCTTCCGACGCATTGCATTTTACTCGACAACCTAACTATTGTGCATCGACTCAGCCGGTTTCGAGCGCCACCCGGACAGCCAGGTCATGGTCGCGGAGCGCGTAGATTTCGGTTGTGTTGGCCTTTGTGTGGCCGAGGGCGCACTGTGCAGCTTCGAGCCCGTGGGTCCGTCGTACCTCGGTTGCTCGTGAGTGCCTCAGTTGGTTCGGATGCCAGGCATCGACCCCAGCCCTTTCGCAGGCTCGTTGGATCTCGCGGTGAAGCGTCTTGGTGGTAAAGCGACATTGGGGGCGGCGGCGGAGCGGCCTGGCTGGGCGGGTCGATTGCTTTGCGAGTGCCCGCTCTGCTCGATCGGTGGCCGGCGAGAAAACAAAGTCGTCCGGCTCACTGGTCGGGAAGACGGCAAGGACAGCTTGGGCCCGTGGGCCAATCGGGATGGTTCTTGACTTGCCCCGCCAAGCCCCCTTGTGGCTGGCCGGCCGGAATGACCAGACCTCGCCTGACATGTCGATGTCGGCACGGCGTAGCTGGCAAGCCTCTCCCGGCCGTGCGCCCGTCAATCTCATGAACTGAATCAACCCGCGTAGGTGCCGGCGCATGGCGGGAAGGGTTTGCTCGACTACTTCGTCGGCCACGGGTTGAATCGGTTCTGGCTCAGGGGCTTCGGTCCGTCCGCGCGTCAGCCCTGTCACTGTCAGAAGCGACTGATGAACCGCCACAGGTACGAGTTGCTCGGCAACAGCCCATCGGAACAAATTCTTGATTCGGCTGACGCGCCGATTGACCACTGGGCGAGCCAACCCCGAATCGACCATTACGTCGCGAACTGCCTTCAAGGCAAGTGGTCCAAAGTCGCGGGCCAGTGAGTGGCCGTAGGTGGCTTTGAGGGGGCGAAGGGAATACCGGTAATTCTCCAATTCGCCCGCCGGGGTGCCGTCCGGGTTCCGGTAGTACTTGATGGCGTACTTCCAGAATCGGGCCGCCAGTTCGTTCACGGTCAGGTCGGCCGGATCGTCGCCAGTGTTGGGGAGGCACTTCCCGGACGCGGCCCATTCGCCGATCAGGCGGGCGTACTCGGCCTTCGATTCGGCCGAACCATGCTGGCCGAGGTAATAGTCTTTTCGCTTCCCGGACGGGTCGGTCAGGGTGACGACAGCCCGGCCGCGCGCTCGGTGTAAACGGTACTTGGGAGGGGTGTTTGTGCGGGGCATTGCGATCCAGTCTCCGGCCTAAAACGGTACCGTACCGTTTTGGGGAAGGACTCTGACCGCACTGCCCGACACAGGCAGGTAAGCGTAAAAGGCTTCGGCAGATACAGATACGTCGAGTGGGCGCTACAGGATTTGAACCTGTGACCCCTAGCGTGTCATGCTAGTACTCTAACCAACTGAGCTAAGCGCCCGACCCACTCACAATTAGGTGTCGGCTCGGCGATCGTCAACCCGAAACGGAGCACTCGACGGGGGGCGTTTGGGTTTCGATAATGTCTGTTTCCACCTCTCGGACCTTGTCAGGCATCTTGATGCACGACCTTTCCAATCGGCCCATCCCGCGGTGGATTCACGTCTGGTCGATTCTCACTGTGGTCGTCGCCGCCATCCTGCTCATCCTCGGGGAGATGGTCACCACGTTGCGGGCCGGCATGGTCGATCCGGACTGGCCGACGCGGCCCTGGCACCTGGCACTCGACTCCCACGAACGTTGGACGATTGGCTACCTCGTCGAACACACGCACCGCATCTTTGGCTACCTCGTCGGGACACTGACGGCCGTCCTTGCGCTCGGGGCGTGGATGTCCGAGCCGCGCAAAGGCATTCGCTGGGGAATGCTTGTCGCGCTCGTCTTGCTGCTCGCCGGGTATGGCGACTTTCATGGGCAAATGATGGCGCAGATCGATGCCCCGGTCGTGCAATTGCCGATGCGATCGACGATCGGCACGCTCGTGCCACTGGCGGCGGTCATCGGTTTGTGCATCGCGGCCTGTCGCGATGCGACGGCCGGAACCGGCGTGCGCATCGTCGCCATCGTGGCCTTGATCGCGGTGATGATCCAGGGTTTGCTCGGTGGATTGCGGGTTCGGCTCAATGATCTGCTCGGCACCGACCTGGCGACGATTCACGGGACGTTCGCCACCTTGGTGCTCGCGCTGCTGGTGAGCGTTGCCGTGTTAACGGGGCGACCGCCGCGGGAGCCGCTTCCGGAAACGGTGCGGCGCAAGCTTGGCTGGCAGGCGGCGGCGCTCGTCGCGTTCACCCTATTGCAGATCGTCTGGGGGACGTTGATTCGGCATATGCCGGACAAACTATCAACGCGCATGCACTTGCTGTTCGCGTTCGTGGTGGTCGGCTTTGCCACACTGGTCATCAAACAGGCTCTCGCGGACCCATTAGCGAAGCGGCGATTGAACTGGCCAGCACGCGTGTTGATGGCGTTGATCGCGTTGCAATTGCTGTTCGGCATTGAAGCGTGGATGGGCAAGTTCATGACCGGCATCGTCGCGGATACGGGCAAGCCGCCGCCAATCGGGCAGTCGTTTCTGCGGACGGCCCACGCGCATGTCGGGGCGTGGGTGCTGGCCGTGACCGTGATTTTTGCACTCGTTGTTCGGCGAAAGACGACGACGGTTGGCCCCGTTGACGGTGCGTCGATAGACTCTTTGGAGAGTCCTGCCCAGGTCAGCCGCTAACCGAAAAGCGGAGTTTTCGTAAGGATGCGTGACGTCGCGAGCGCGACGTATTCGTTGAATTGGTCTGTTATTTGAGTCATCATCGGGCCGCTTAGGCGGCTCCGCTCGCCATCGGGATAAAGCTCGCGGAGTGATTCATGAAAGTGGCTGTCAGTCCGACCGTTCCGGCGACGCCCGCGCTTGCGCAGCGGCTTGCCGACTACGTCGTGCTGACCAAGCCGCGCATTGCGGTGATGGTACTCGTCACCATCGCCGCCGGCTACCTGATGGCCGCCGGAACCGACGCACGTCTCATCCCGTTATTGCACACATTGATTGGGACGGCTCTCGTCGCCGGCGGCGCCAGCGCCTGGAACATGTGGCTCGAACGCGAGACCGACACCCGCATGCGGCGCACCGCGAGTCGGCCGCTGCCGGCTGGCCGGCTGCATCAACTGGAAGTGGTCGTCGTCGGCACGGCCATGGCGGTCACGGGCGTGAATTACCTCTATCACGCGCTGCCGAGCCCGGCCGCCGCCATCGTCGCGGCCATCAGCTTCGTGATGTACGTGCTGATCTACACGCCGCTCAAACCGGTGACGGTGTTCAACACGCACATCGGAGCGATTCCGGGCGCGTTGCCGCCGGTCATTGGCTGGTGTGCGGCGACCGGCACGATTGGGTGGAATGCGGTCGCATTGTTCCTCGTACTGCTCTTCTGGCAGTTGCCGCACTTCATGGCGATCGCGTGGATGTATCGCCACGAATATGATCGAGCCGGGCACCGCATGATCCCGGTGATCGACCCGACGGGCCGCAAGACGAGCCGATCGATGATCGTCTGGTGCGTGGTGCTTGTCGCAGCAAGCTTGATGCCGCTCGGTCGTGGACGGATGGACTGGATTTACCTGATCGGTGCCTTGTTGCTCGGGGCATTCTTCCTGCGCAGCACGTTGCGGTTTCGCCAGGATCGGACAGAAAAGCAAGCGCGGCGTGTGTTGCGTGTGTCGATCTTGTATTTGCCGGCGATGATGGGGTTGTTCCTCGTGCACGCGCTCGGTTGTGCGCCGGAGACGCCGATGCCGCCGTCGGGTACGGTGCGAGCCGATGTGTCATACCCGGTGCCGGACTTCACGTTGACGGAACGCTCCGGCAAAAAGGTCATACGCGACGATCTGAAGGGCAAGGTCTGGGTCGGCTCGTTCGTATTCTCGCGCTGCACGGGCCCGTGCCCGCAGGTGTCAGCGACGATGGCCCGCCTGCAAAAAGAACTCGATCTGAAGAACGCACCCGACCTGCGGCTCGTGACATTCACGGTCGATCCGGATGCGGATACGCCGAATGAGTTGAAAGAGTACGCCAACCGCTTCCAGGCCGACCCGGACCGCTGGTTCTTTCTGACCGGCATGCCCGAAGCTGAGATGCACAAGCTACTCAAGGAAGGTTTCAAGGTAACCGCGCAGCGATCGGAGAAACAGGAAGCCGGCGACGAATTCGACCACAGCTCGCGAATCGTCGTCGTGGACAAGGCCGGCAACATCCGTGGCTACTTCGATGGTTTGCGCGTTGCCAGCAACCCGGACGGCGAAGCCGACTTCGCGGAGAATCTGAAGCAACTCAAAGCGAAGGTGGCGGAGTTGTTGAAGGAATAGGCGGCTAACGGCAGTAATCAGCCGACCTTCCCTTCGGCCATCGCAGCCAGATCGCCGGCGGACAGAAGGTGTCGAAAGCGAACACCGGCGACGAAATTCGATCCGCCCTCATCGTGAACCCACCGTACTTGTGCTTCCAACCGGTGCGGCCGTGATACGCCCTGAGGTCTTCGCAGGGTCACATGCACGCGGTCCAAAAGCTTCACGGGAGCCATGAGTCGTACGCACGCACCTGCCGCGGACAGGTTGAGCAGCCCGCTCGCGACGTCAAAGCCGATGCCCATGAGCCCCCGTCGAACTTCGACCTGCGTCCCTGTACGCGGCTTACGACGGCCCTCCGATCGCAGTTCGGGTGGGAGTTCCAGGTCGGGCAAAGTCATCGGCTTCGGAACCATGATGTGGCCACAACATTCAGGCCACGAGCCACCCGCCATTTTGCGCAGCGCATCACCTGGCCGCGGCACTGTGCGCCCGCACTTCCGGCACCGAAGTTCCATGCGGATGCTCGGGGTCGTCTCTGCCGCCGGATCGATTTTCGGGTTGTCAGGCGAATGGCTCATGTGGCGACTCGCAGGCGCAACGGTTCGGATGTTAGAAGCGACAGTAACGAGATTTGGCCTACCCACGGTGCGCACCTTGCCGGTGAAAAACGTTCAACACGAGACGTGGCTACTGAGTGAAAGGAGTTTTGCGCGCATCAACCGCCACCGAATAGCTGGGGTGGAGGTCAAATTGTTTCAATGGGATAGGTCGTCATCAGATGTCGATTTGTCGGCATACGTCCGTTGAATCGAACGGGTCAAATCAAAGACCGGTGACCAGTCGGCAGACAAGCGAGGGTCATGAATGCGTCATTCCGCGATCTACGTTGGCGTTCTTCTGTTCGCGACGGGCGGCGTCGGCTGCAGCCGCATCCAGCCGACAAATCCGACGCTAAAGACAACGGAAACGCAAGACCCGGAGGATTGGCTTGACGCTACGAAACAGGCATACAGATCCGGCGATGTTGAAGTTCGTGTCACGGGCGCGCGCTTCGGTCAGCCGCGTGTGCGCGATGTGAGGTCGGGCGAACAGCCGCCGGCCGGTAACTTGCTCATCGTGTACTTCGAAATCAAGAACAATTCGCGAACGAAGAAGAACTCCCACCTCTCGTGGGCCAAGGCCGACGGGCACTTCGTCGCCCGGCTCCAGGATGAAAAGAGCAACGGCTACGCGCGTCACGCATTCATCTACTGCGGCGAGGTGGACGGCGTGAAAACCACCGACCGCGAAATTCAACCGGGTGGGACCGACCGCGACCTGGTCGCCTTCGACGTGCCCATCGCAAAAGTCACGACGCTCAGATTGTCACTTCCCGGCATGCAAATCGGTCAACAAGGTTCCGTCCAATTCAAGATCCCGGTGGGGATGGTTGAACGGAAGTAGGCGTTATCAACGTCGGCGTCCAGCGCTGTGCCGTCGCCGGTTCCCGTCCTTGGTTGCGGGTGCGAATGCGCGGAGCAGGCGGTCCGCCGCGGTGACGAAGCGCGCGGGGTCGCCGTAGGAACGGGCCAGGAGCATCGCCCCCTCGAGCGCGGACGTTAGCGCGTTGGCCGCTTCGGCTGCCGGCCCGTCGAAGCTCAATTCGCCGGCCTGGCGGCCGGATTCCATGAGCCGTGCCAGCCACGCCTCGTTGTCATTGAAGAAACCGCGGAGTGCCCGCTGCATCGGCTCCGCGAGAGTCATGAATTCGGCCGCCAGCATTCCGCACAGACACAGTCGGCCGCCCTGCAGCACGTCTGTGTAGAGTTGGACGTACGACTCGAGCTGCCGCAACGCCGGCCGGCCGCTCGCATCGATCTGCCCAAGCGCGGCACCAAACCGCTGACCGTACCGCTCGATGAGCGCGCAGCCGAGATCCGTCTTGATCGGAAAGTGGTAATGCAGACTCGCCTTGGTGACCTTCAACTCCGCCGCGATGTCGGCGTAGCTGAACCCGTTGAACCCGCGTGTCTGGGCTAGCCGCTCGGCCACGTCCAAGACGTGATCGCGCGTGCTCAGTGTCGGTTTCGCCGCGCTCGCTCGGGTAGGCGTTGGCATGAATTCCCCTTTACAACTTACCTACTAGTAGGTAATATGATCGGCTACTTACCAGTAGGTAAGTTAGCCACAACGGCTGGCGGGCATCAATCCCAATTCTGCGAGGCGCACATGCAAACGACTGAGCACAAGACCTTCGGCCGGCCGGACGAGGTCCGGCAGTTCCCGCGTGGGCAGGCGGAAATCGTCAAAGTCGGCGGCTGCGAGGTCGGCCGGCTGGTCTTTCAGCCGGGGTGGCGGTGGTCCAACGACCTGAAGCCGATTGCGAAGACCGCGAGCTGTCAGGCGCCGCACTTCCAGTACCACGTGAGCGGGCGTCTGGCGATACTAATGGACGACGGCACCGAGTTCATCGCCGGTCCCGGCGACATTACCTCCCTGCCGAGCGGACACGACGCCTGGGTCGTCGGCGACGAGCCGGCCGTCGTCGTGGATTGGTATGGGGCGAGCAACTATGCGAAGGGCAAAGCCGCTGGTGATCACTGCTGATCGGAAGGCGCTAGAACGCCAGACAGCAAACGAAGAACTAATAACGGGAACGCGCCACGTTTCCAGACATGTGGCGCGTTCCCTTTGTTCGTTTCAGAGTCCAAGTTCACCGGCCGCCAAAACCAAAGTCATCTATCCTGACTGTCAATCCGGCCCTCCGACACCGAGATTCTCCATGCGCGTCGCTTTCCTCTCGCTCTTTCTCGCCACCCCGGTCTTCGCCCAGGAATTCAAGCTGCACACGTTCGAGCGGAAGCAGCTCACGAACGGCTACTTCTCCGAGGGCGCCAACGCCGGGGACATCAACGGCGACGGCAAGCCGGACATTGTGTCCGGCCCCTACTGGTACGAGGGGCCCGACTTCACGAAGAAGCACGAGATCTATCCGGCCAAGCCGCAGAATCGCGAGGGCTATGCCGACAACTTCTTCTGCTGGGTCTACGACTTCAACGGCGACGGCCGCAACGACGTGCTCGTCGTCGGCTTCCCCGGCACGCCGGCCTACGTCTATGAGAACCCCGGACCCGGCGGCTACGACAAGCCGTGGAAGCGGCGCGAGGTGTTGAAATCTGTCAGCAATGAATCGCCGCAGTTCGTCAACGTCGTCGGCGACGCACAACCGGAACTCGTCTGCACATCCAACGGCCAGTTCGGGTACGCGTCGTTCGAGCCCGGCAAGGGCTTCGAGCCGTGGACGTTTCACAGCATCTCGGTTATGCCCGCGCCGAAGCCGTTCGGCCACGGGCTCGGCGTCGGCGACATCAACGGCGACGGTCGACCGGACATCATCATCTCGACCGGCTGGTTCGAGCAGCCGAAGGACAAGCCGGACTCAACCCGCTGGGAGTTCCACCCGGTTTCCTTCTCGTCGGCTTACGGCGGGGCGGAGATGTATGTCTACGACGTGGATGGCGACGGGCTCAACGACGTCATCACCAGCGAGGCCGCCCACGACTTCGGCCTCGCCTGGTACAAGCAGGTCAAAGTCGACGGGAAGGTCACGTTCGAGCGCAAGCTGATCATGGGCGACAAGCCGGCGGACAACCCGTTCGGCGTGGTCTTTAGCGAACTGCATTCGCTCGCCCTGATCGACATGGACGGCGACGGGCTAAAGGACATCGTCACCGGCAAGACGTACTACTCGCACCACAAGGGGAGCCCCATGTGGGACGCCGGCGCTGTGGTCTACTGGTTCCAGCTCAAGCGCACGAAGACGGGCGTCGAGTGGATCCCACACAAGATCGACGGCGAGGCGGGCATCGGCCGGCAAGTGAGCATCGCGGACATCAACGGCGACGGCTTACCGGACGTGGTGCTCGGCGGGATGGTCGGGGCCCACGTGCTGACGCACAAGGTCGAAACCGTGAGCAAGGAGAAATGGGAGGCAGCCCAGCCGAAGCGGATGAAGTTCGAGCCCTCGAAGTCAATCCGCGGCGCGGCCTCGGTCCTCGACCCCAAGACGGGCAAGGCGGACGGCGCGACCGAGGGCGAGGCGATGCGCGTCTTGAAGGTCACGGCCGGCCGGACGCTGAGCCAAGACATGAAGCCATTCAAGAAGGACAAGTGGAGCGGCGACGCCCAGCTCTTCTGGACCGGCGGCAAGAAGGGTGACGCGATGACACTGGAACTGAATGTCCCATCGACGGGCAAGTTCGAAGTGTCCGCGGTGCTGACGATGGCGAGCGACTACGCGACCGTTCAGTTCGGCCTGGACGACAAGCCCTTGGGCGAGCCGCTCGACCTCTATCACTCGCCGGACGTGGTCACGAGCGGCGTGCAGAAGCTCGGGACAATTGATTTGAAAGAAGGCTCGCACCACCTGACGATCCGCATCACGGGAGCGAACCCGGCGGCAGTGCAGAAGTTTATGGTGGGGTTGGATTATGTGCGGTTGGTTTCGGTGAAGTGAATTGGCAAGAAAAGGTGCGCTCGCCGAGTTCGCGATTTGACTACTTCTTGAGCGGCGTGACCAATTCAAAATCGACACGCCATTCACGAAGTGCCGCGATTTCAGCGAGCCGCGCACGGGCGGCGATCGCGGCTTCCATCGTCGTAGCGAGGCGAATGATCATCCGCTTCGGGCCCGTCGGACTGATTTCCATCACGCGGACATCCGAACCACATGCTTCGCGAATCGCGGCGAGCGGCAAGTCCGCGCTTGGCGACACAGCGCGAACGGTGACTCGGCCACTGGCTCGCGAGAGGCCGCCGGTCGGGGCGACGATGCCGGGTGCTGGCTCCACAGGAATCTCGCGCGAATCGACGCCGTTCGGCACTTCGCGCTGAAGAGGTGTGCTCGGTGCGGCCGTCGGCTGCGCCGCATCCGATGCGATCGGCGCCTTCAAAGTCGCACGGGGACCATCGGCTTCCGTTGTCGGCAATCGCAACGTCGCGGCGGCCGACTTCCAATCGATGTTCTCGTGCGGTGCTTCGATAGGGGCGGCAACGGGACCATTGGGCGGCAGCATCGCGATCGAGGTCGCAGGACCGGCGGGGATCTTTGGCGTTGGCAACGGGTCAGGTACTACATTGGGACCGACGCGGCCACTGGGGATCGCGCCGGGAGTCGTTCCGCTGGTTGTGTGCCAGTTCACCGGCACCGGAGCGTAAATGCCGTTGGGGGCAAGCGGATTGCGGCCCGGCGTCGGCGTGCCGTAGCCATACCACTTCCAGGCCGGCGTTGTGGCGAGCGCGCTGTCGAGCATCTCGTTCGCGATCGGCTTGCTTTCGTGCTGCGTCACGACCGTTTCGGGCTTCTTCTCAGACGTGAGTATGCCGAACGGATCGTACCACGCCGCCTTTTTGCTGCTATACGTCGGCGGGTAATCGCGGCTCGGCATGGGATCGGCGTTGATCGGCCCGGTCCATGCGCAGGCGACTGCCGCGGCCAGAAGGCCCCGGCGGACAAATCGCGGCGATGGTCGGCAATCAATCAAGGTTCCATCCTGTCTTCGCCGCTCGCGGCGTAGCGCCTACCGTCCGCGCCGCGCACCACTCTGTTGTTGCTCGCCCCGTGCGAACGTTTGTCCCGCGGTCGGCCCAAAGTAATTCAACGTGTTGTTGAACCCTGCCGGATGGCCGGTCGGGTTCACACGTGTTGCATCACGAGGTTCCTCGAGCAAGTCGGTCAAATAGTCGGCTCCGGGGAAGAACGTCTGGCGTTGCCCATTGCCGGCGCCGAAGATGCCCTGGTATGCATTGGGCTGCGTCCCCGGCCGGACGCCATAGAAGTAGTTCACCGCCGGATTGCCGCCGCGCAACATGTTCAAGTACGGGCTCAACGGTTGGGCGTTCCGGTTATACATGTTCGGCGCATAGCCGCTCGCATTGGCCGGCGGTGTGAACTGCGCATTTGCCGCTTGCGGTAGTAGTGCTAGAAACACGGCGATCGCGATGCGGCTCATGCTGTTAGTTCCCGTTTATCGTCTGGCGGCGATTGGTAATCGTGTTGTACGTCGAGCCACCGAGCAGACTCAAGCCGAGGACGCGCTCGATAGGCGTAAACCATTTCTGCATGGTCCCATCGACCCGGAGAACCCCGTCTGCACGCACGTAGATGCGATCGCCCGGGAGAATTTGGTAGTTCGTCGTGGTCAAGCCGTGCTGAGTCATACCGATGTAATCCACGGGCATGATCTGCTCGGCCTGATTGCAGTGCGGCGTTCGGCGCGCCACCCAGATGTGCGCCTTCGATCCGACGGCTGGCAGGCCATTGATATTGCCCAGCGCATCGAGAACGGTTTCGTGACCCTGAACTGGGAACGGAAAGATCTGTTCGCCGAAGCCGGCGCCATCGGTGATCACGTAGTACTTCTTGCTGTTGTAAGTCGCCACGTCCACGGCCACGAGAAGCTTGCTCGCGTCGTCGACTTGACTGAACTTCAAATCGGCTTGCGGATGGGAGCGCATGACGCCGAAGACGTGCCGGCGAACGGCTTCCCGGGCTTGTTCCGTGGTCAAGCCGGCAACGCTCACATCGCCCCAGATGCCTAAATTGACGGTCCCATCCGGGCGGACGAGGTGCGTGCCATCGATCGGCTGCGGACCGATCACGGTTGCGGGCCCGCCTTTTTCACGCGGCAACGTGTAGACGCTGATGAGCAACACATCCGGACTGCCGATCGCGTAGGGCGGCAGCGTCACCATGTTTAGTTCGGTGGGCACGTCCGCGGGTGGGGCCAACATCGCGGCGGGCGGCTCGGGAATCTGGTGATGGGCGTCGAAGGACATGCAGCCGGAGCCGACGAGGCAAGCCGCGGCGAGGCCGGCAAGGGCGAGGCGTCGGCAGCCGCGATCCAGACGCATTCACTTTCCTCCGCGCACTCGTCCTTTCTCTATCGGCATACGCACTCCGGTTTCTGTACTCTGCTCGATCGGAGTGCGTGGAAAACTCCGACATTTTCACCTGACCGGCACAACTTGTGCAATTTGGGTCGCGGACCCGGAACCTGGGCAAGATTTCCTCAAGTGTTGGACGACCCGCGAAAACTCTCTTGAGTTTTCCGGGTGCGTGGCGTTTCCCGCGGCGGGTGGACTCCTAAGCTATGAATGCTCCTTCCCGATCGCGCTCTCCTACCGCCCCGCGCCGGAGACTCTCGTCCATGGCCGCCTCCTGGAAAGGTCTGTTGGAACGCGTTCGTCCCAAGAAATACGGCCGCAAGCCGAGTCTGATTTTGCTCAATGGATTGGCCGAACAGGCTGAGTCGTGGTATCGCAACGCGCGCTTCTGGGCGCGCTTCTTCGACGTCCACATGCCCAACTTGATGGCCTACGAAGGCGACGCGCTGCATCGCCGCATCAAGTCTGGCGAGCCGATCACCGTCGAATACCTGGTCGAACAGCTGCACACTTATGTCGATCAGTTCGTGCAGACGCCGCCGTATCACATCGTGGCGAGCAGCTTGGGCGGCAAGGTCGCGGTCGAGTTCGCGGCGAAGTATCCGGAGCTAGTGGGCCGTTTGATTTTGCTTTGCCCGTCAGGGATGGGCGATGTCGAGCGCTTGCCAATCATGGATGGCGTGCAGCGCAGCGATTACCAGGCGATCATCAAGGCCGTCTTTCACAAGCCGCGCAAGGCCGACAGCAATTTGCTCGGCTATTACAAGCGTTGCTTCCAGAGCCGCAAGTGGAAGCTCGGCCTGATCCGCACCGTGAAGGGCACGAACGATCACGTGGTCCGTGAGCGCATGAAGGACCTGAAGTGCCCGACGCTGGTGATGGGCGGCAAAGAAGACAACATCGTTAACTACCTGGAAGGCGAACGAGCCGCCGTCGATATTCCCAACGGCAACGGCTATTGGCTGAGCCTTCCCCGTTGCGGGCATGCTCCGCATATTGAGTTGGCCCGGTTGGTGAATCGACTGGTGGTTCACTTCCTGACCGCACCCCGCCCCAGCGCACACCCAAGCTTTGTCAAACTCCTGCTGAACAAACCGACTCGAGTCCCCGCATGACCCCGCCGAGTTTCAGTGGTCCCGTCGAAAAATTGGCGCCCCGTTCCGGCCGTGGACCGGATTGGTGGTTGATGCTGCGCAAGTTCATCGCGCATGGCACATCCATCGCGTCGTTCTCGCCGAGTTCGAAATTCCTGGCCCGCTCGATGATCCGCGGCATCGACTGGGTGCGTGCCAAGTGCGTCGTCGAACTCGGCGCCGGCACGGGGCCAATCACGCGCGAGCTGGTCAAGGCCGCACAGCCCGGCACCAAACTCGTAATCGTCGAGCGCGATCCGGATTTCTGTCGGCTCTTGCGTGAGAAGTTTCCGGGACACGACATCGTCGAGGGCGACGCCTGCAAGCTAGACGAGATCCTCGCCGCGCGCGGCATCGCCAACGCCGATCACGTCATCTCCGGCCTGCCCTTGCCGAGCTTCCCACAGGAGTTGCGCGATTCGATCATTCGCATGTCCGCGAAAGTCCTGGGCGCGACCGGCGAGTTCCGCCAGATCACGAACATGCCGTGGGTTTACCTGAATCTCTACCGGAACTACTTCCGCGACGTGTCGTTCAAGCTCGTGCCGCTCAACTTGCCGCCGGGCGGCGTTTACTTTTGCAAGGGCTATCATCTGGCGGCCGCTTGAATGATCCCGAACGGCGGGTGACGATTACGATTCGTTCACGCTCCCCCACCCCCCTGAACGTATTTTTAATAACTGACGGTCGTTCGATCCTCATATCGATCACGGCCCACAAACGATCTACAAGTTATTACCGACTAAAGTCTTAAGAGTTTTCGCATTCGCCAACAACACGGCCCACCTCCTTGGAGGCGGGCCGTGGGATTCGTTCAGAAAAAACGAACGGCTACGGCATTTTCTTGCCCTTGTTCGCCGTCGCGATGTCCACGTCGGTCTGATCGACGACCCCATCTCCGTTCACGTCGCTGAACCGATCGATCAGGTGTTTCTTGACCTTGGTTGCGATCGCCTTGATGTCGGCGTCGCTCACCACACCGTTTCGGTCGTAGTCGCCTGGCAGGACGCCGATCGACTTGCCGACGTCCGCGGCCATCGGGTTCGCCGATGCATCCGACACACCAGCCGCCGACAACTTGAGGGACAGGTGGCCAACCGTTGTGATCGGCGCGGCGAAGGTCCAGGTCGCGGTATGCGTGATCGGGTCGTACGTCATCGTCGTGCCGATCGTGAGGTTGTTGAACATCACGGTGAGGGCGTTGGCTAGAACTGTCACGCCTTCGCTGAAGATCGCCGAAACCGAATTGAGATTACTGAATGGCAACACGGCCTTCGAATAGCCAAAGAGGTCGGCGTAGCGTGTGCCATAACCGACGCGTAAGCCAACCGTCTTGGGTTTGATCGTGTCAGCGACGTTGACCGTCACTGTACCAACATCGGTGTGGCCGTGCCCGTCGGAAACGGTGTAGTCAAAGGTATCGACGCCGTTGGCACCCGCCTTGGGCGTATACAGCAAGCCCGAACCGCTACGCGTCACCTTGCCAAGTGTCGGCTGCGTGTAGCCGACAACCGTCAACGTGTCCGGATCGGGATCGATGTCGTTGGCCAACACTTTGATCAGGACCGCCTTGCCAGTGACATTCGCCGAGTCGTCCACCGCGACGACCGGGTCCTGCACTGGCCGGACACTGAGCGTCACCACGACGTCGTTGGACGGGCCGGTCAAGTCCTTGGCGTGATACGTGAAAGTGTCGGTGCCAAAGAAGTTGGCTACAGGCTTGTAGGTGAACGACCCGTCGGCGTTCAGGTTAAAGGTCTGAGCGTGGGTGGGCGGCGTCACAAGTTGAGCGGTCAACTGATTCGCCGGGGTGTCAATGTCCGTGTCGTTCGCGAGCACGCCGGACGCGGGAACGTTCAAAGTCGTGTCTTCATCCAGGATGTACGCGTCCGACTTGGCCACCGGCGGGTCGTCGAACGGCACCACGTTGATATTCACCGTCACCGGCCCGACCTCGGGCGTCGTGCCATCGGTCACGAAATAGGTGAAGCTGTCGGGCCCGTTGAAATTCGGGAACGGGTTGTAGGTGAATGACCCGTCGGCCTGATTGAACACGAGCGTACCGTGTGCGGTGGTCGTGTTTTGCGTAATCGTCAACGCCTGGCCGGGCGCCGGCGGCGGGCCGTCGACTTCGAGGTCATTGGCGAGCACGCCGTTCGCGGCGTTCACCGTCAACAGATGACCTTCGAAGGCCGTGTAGTTGTCGGTGCCGGGCCGCGGCGCGTCGTCGACCGGCGTGATGTTGATCGTCACCTTGGCCGGATCGATGGAGGTCGACGTCGGGTCCTTGGCACTGTAGAAGAAGATGTCCTGGCCGTTGTAATCCGGCGCCGGCGTGTAATCGAATGTGCCGTCGGAGTTGAACGCGAACGAAAGTGCGTGTGACGGACCCGAGAAGAGCACGGCCGTCAGCGGATCGTTCTCGACGTCCGAGTCATTGGCCAGCACGCTATTGGCGGCGGTGACGTGAAGGAGCGTGTCCTCGTTGACGGTGTACGTGTCGGGCAACGGGCCCGGCGGATCGTTGACCGGCGTGATGTCGATCGTCACGGTGACCGTATTCGAGAACTGTCCCGCCGTGTCCTTGACCTTGTATTTGAAGCTGTCCGGGCCGGCGATCGTGTTGTTGTAATCGCCGAGCGGCACGTAATTGATCGACCCGTCGACTCCCAACGTGAATGATGCCGCGTGCGTCGGGCCGGAGACGAGCACCGCTTCCTGCGTGTCGTTCTGGTCCGGGTCGGTGTCGTTGATGAGGACGCCCGGCAAGTCGACGATGAGCGGCGTGTCTTCGGGTGTTGTGTAGGAATCCGCCAGAGCGACGGGCGGGTCTTCGACCGGCGCCACGTTGATGACGAACGAGATCGTCGTCGACGTCGGGGCCGCGTCGACCGTGCCGGTGTCGGTGCAAGTCACACTAATGTTGGCCGTGCCGTTGGCGTCCGGAACCAGCGTCAGTTGCAAGGCGTGGCCGCCCACAATCGTGGCCGAGACAAGGCCCGGGTTGTTGCTGCTGGTCGAATAGCTGAGCGAGGGGTCGCCGGTTTCCAAATCGTCGAACACCGGATCCAGCGGGATCTGCGACAGGTTCGCGTCCTCGAACGTGTTGATCGTGCCAAGGGGGTTAGGCACGTCCGGCGGCCAGTTGAACGAGAAGGCCCCGGCCGACGTGACCCACATGCCGAAGTCCGGTGCGGTGCCGGTGCCCGTCGGCGAGGTCGCCAAAGACTGGAATGTAAAGAAGACGCGGTCGTTAGGTGCGATCACAACAGCGTTGTAGGGGCCCCAAACGTTGGCGCCGCTGGCGTCGCGGCGCACGTATTCGTTGGAAGCCAGCGACCCGAGTGAAATGCCATCGCGCAGCGTGTTGGCGGAGTCGCCGAACGTTCGCGCTTGGTATATAGCCGCGACGCCATCGGAACTATTGGACGCGTTGTACGACACGGCCAGATCGCCCAGAGCGTCGACGGCGACCGCCGGGTAATAGGTATCAAGGCCGGTCGCCACCGTGTCGGCGTTGACGTTGCCTTGTTGCTCGATCGTCGAACTGGTCGTGTTGAACTGGAACCAGTGGGCGGCGTCGCCGCCGCCGCCGGTCTTGACCGTGCCGCCGAAATAGAGCCGATTGTCGCGCCAGACGGCGTTGGCCGTCAGACGCGGGCCAAGATGAATATCGAAGGTGTTCGAGCCCGTGTGCGGCTGCCGGGCGTCGGGCAGTGTCCCGCCGGCGTCGATATCGCCGACGTCGATGGTCGAGTGCGAGAACGCCGGCGACGTGAGCGGGTTATCTACACGAACGACCTGAATGGCCTCGTTGGCGCCGGCGCCGGCGCTGCCGTTGTAGGCGACGAAGTAGGTGCCCACACCGGCGCCAGGCGCCGTTGGCGTCGTGTACATCGTCGCTGGAACCAGGCCCTCGTAGCGGGCTTCGTTGCCGACGGTCGAGTCGGGGTCGAGCAGGCCGGAGTTTGTCGGAGTGAGGTTGTTGTACCAACCGCTGGCGGCGCCCTTATCGAGAATGATGACGCGCGCGTCCTTGAAGCCGCCGCCAAAGAGGTATTGCGAGGTCGCGATGTAAACCGCATTCTGGTCCAGTCCCAGGCCCATGTAGCCGGCATAGGTGGTTCCGCCGATCGACGGATCAACCGGAATGGCCTGGAAGTACCAAGTGCCGTTCGGATCCGCGTTGTCGGAGACGGCGGCGAAGAGGACCGACGTCTGGTTGGAACTCACCGTCCCGACGGCGGCGACGACAAAGCGATTGTTGTAGGGGTCGTACATTGCCCGCGGGTTCGACCAGACCGTGGTGCCCGAGGGGCCCAGAGGGGCAAAAAACGACTGGAGTGAAACCGAGCTGGCCGCGCCGGCGGGAATACTGCGAATCTGCAATTGATCCTTGGCGACGGCCACCGTGTGGTTTTTACCCGCAGCGATGCTCGGCGACGCCGGGAACGTCGGCGAACTGGCCGACTCCGCCGGCCCGGAAAACGTATAGGTGGCGCGAAGTCCGGGCGAGCCGGTCGGCACCGTCCGTTCTTCAAGCGATTCGACACGAAGGGACTTTGAGCGCGGACGGCCAGGTTTACGAGCCACGGGACCTCTCCGGAGGAGCGAGTCGGGACGGAGCAATTCCTATACGACTAAACTAGCGAATCCCGCATGGGCAGGACCAGACCGATTTCACAAGCCGGGCTCTCCCAGGGTTCGGAGAGTTCCGACGGTATGGCTCAAGACGGTGGGACTGCTCTTTTTCAGACGATGACCGATCCGTCCCGGATGTAGCACGACTGTAACATTTGTCTAAACAACCGGGGCCAAATACCGGACTGAGCACGGGTTATGGGCCGCCGGATCGCTCCAATCATCGTCGCCGAATTCTGCGGCACATCCCTCTGGTTCAGTGGGAACAACGCCATTTCTGAGCTGGCCGACCTCTGGCAGCTGTCCGGATCGGAGAAGGCGTGGCTCCTGATGGCGGTTCAGCTTGGCTTCATTGTCGGCACGCTGGGGCTGGCGGCAACCGGATTGGCTGATGCCTTCCGGGCGCACCACGTTTTCGCGATTGCTTCCATCATAGGCGCCGCGGCCAATGCCGGGTTCCTCTTGTTGAGCGATGGGCTGGTCGGCGCCTTGATTTTTCGCTTCGCAACCGGCCTGGCCCTGGCGGGAATCTATCCCCTGGGAATGAAGCTCGTCGTGTCCTGGGCTCCGGACCGGGCCGGTATGGCGCTGGGCTGGCTCGTCGGAGCGCTAACGGCGGGAACGGCATTGCCATTCCTTGCTCGGGCAGTTGGCGGCGATGCGTATTGGCGTGAGGCGGTGCTGGCTTCGTCGGTGCTGGCGCTCGTCGGCGCCGGGTTGGTCGTGAGCGTGGGTGAGGGCCCGGCGGTCCGATCGCGCGCCGGGTTCGCCTGGGGCAAGGTGTGGGCAGTGTTTCGAGTGCCGGCGTTTCGTGCGTCGGCGCTTGGTTATTTTGGGCATATGTGGGAGCTGTACGCCTTTTGGGCGCTGGTGCGCGAACTCGTTCGGCGGATCGGCTTATCGGGCTGGGGTTTATGGCTCGGTGCTTTCACGGTCATTGCCGCGGGAGCCTTCGGCTGTGTCGTCGGCGGTCGTTTGAGCCGCGCGTGGGGCAGTATGAGCGTCGCCCGCGGGGCACTGGCGGGGTCGGGATTGTGCTGCTTGTTGTCGCCGGCGCTCGCCGTTGTTCCGACTGAACTGGCTTTGGTTCTCCTCGCCATTTGGGGTTTCTTGGTCGTCGCCGACTCGCCTCAGTTCTCGGCCATGTCGGCCCGGGCCAGCCCACCGGAGGCCGTGGGTTCGGCCCTCGCCGTGCAAAACAGCATCGGCTTTGCGATTACGATTGCATCGATCCAGCTGACGGCATCGCTGTTTGATAAGCTTGGCGAATGGACGCCGTGGCTCCTGGCGCCGGGGCCGATTCTGGGACTGCTCGCTTTGCGCAAGGTCGGTTCGACGACCTCGTAGCTGAATTCGTAAGAATTCAGTGCTTTGCGGGCCGAGCGCTGAATTCTCACGAATCCAGCTACGAATCCCGCGTCTCCCCTGGACATGCCTGCCGCAGACCCTAAGCTAATGATCTTTCCCTTGTGAGCCGCTCCGCGCGCCGGTGCGCGCATTTGCTAGAGGTTTGCCATGCCGCTCGGTCTGATCGGAACCAAGGTGGGGATGACGCAGGTGTACGACGACCAGGGCAAAGCCAACCCGGTCACTGTACTGCAACTTGGGCCGTGTCCCGTCCTCCAAGTGCGCACGAACGATCGCGATGGATACGAAGCAGTCCAGGTCGGCTATAAGGACAAGCCGCGTAAGAATGCCACGCGTGCCGAGCGCGGCCACGTGTCCAACTCGCTCGAATCCAAGCGGCGCAAGAAGCGGCAGGGCCAGGACATTCCGAAGAAGGCCGATGTCGAGCCGCAGCGGCTGATCCGCGAGTTCAAGCTTGATGGGGCGGCCGCACCCGGCGTGGGCGACAAGCTGACGGTCGATCTGTTCAAGGAAGTCAAGGCGGTCGATGTGATCGGCGCCACCAAGGGCCGCGGCACGGCCGGCGTTATCAAGCGCTGGGGCTTTGGCGGTTTGCCGGCCGCCCACGGCGCCAAGAAGGTCCATCGCGAAGTCGGCTCCACTTCGTCCCTTGCGAGCAACCGCGGTAGCGGTCGACCCAAGAAGGGCAAGAAGCTGCCCGGCCGCTACGGCAACGAGCGTGTCACCATCCGCAATCTGAAAGTTGTCTCGGTGGACGCCGAGAACAATCTCCTTCTCGTCCGCGGCGCCGTCCCCGGCTTCAACGGGGCGTACGTCATGGTGCGGCCGACGAACAAGAAATAGGGTATAGGGGATAGGGTTTAGGGTTTGTTGGAGATCGTCGATCAGGTAAGCTGGCTATTGTCACCGGCCAAACCCTAAACCCCATACCCCATACCCTCACCAATGCCCGTCGTTGGCATCGACCTGGGCACTACCTATTCCGCGGTCGCCACTCTGGACGATCGCGGCCAGCCCGTCACTTTGCCGAACCGCGATGGCGACATGCTCACGCCGTCGGCGGTGTTGTTGCTCGATGACGGCAGTGCCGTCGTCGGGCAGGCCGCGCTCGACGTGGCGCAGGAACAGCCTGAATGCGTCGCCACGCTGGTCAAGCGGCGAATGGGTCTCGAATCGTTCGGCCGACTTGTCACCGGCCGCGAGTTTCGGCCGGAAACCCTATCGGCGATCATCCTGCGCAAGCTGATCCAGGATGCCGAGCAACGGCTCGGACCGATTTCGAAGGCGGTCATTACCGTACCCGCCTATTTCGACGATACTCGCCGCAAGGCCACGCACGACGCCGGCCGCATTGCGGGACTGGATGTTCTCGACATCCTCGACGAACCAACCGCCGCGGCGCTAGCCTACTCCTTCCAGCGCGGCAACGCAGTCCCCAGCGCGCAGGCGACGCTCACCGATCGGCCGCAAACGGTACTCGTTTACGATCTGGGCGGCGGCACGTTCGACGTGACGGTCGTAAAGTTGTTGCCCAAGCGCTTTCAGGTACTCGCGATCGAGGGTGACGTGCGGCTCGGCGGCAAGGACTGGGACGACCGGCTTGTCAATCATGTGGCCCATGCGTTCCGCACGCAGTTTGGCGCCGACCCGCGGGAGGATCCGCAGAGCTTGGCGATCCTGCAAGCCGCGGCCGAGCGGGCCAAGCGCACGCTGAGCAAACTGGACCAAGCAAGCGTGACCGTCAACCACGCCGGGCACAAGCTCGTCGTGCCGATCGCACGCAAGGAGTTCGAAGGCCTGACGCGCGATTTGCTAACACGCACGCGGCTGACCACGCAGCAGGTGTTGCGACAGGCCGGCCTCGGCTGGGAGCAAATCGATCGCGTGCTGCTCGTCGGCGGGTCGACACACATGCCAATGACCGGTGCTCTCTTGAACGAGCTGAGCGGCCGACCAGTGGACAGCACTCTCGCGGTGAGCGAAGTGGTAGCCCGTGGCGCGGCGATTCACGCGGGCATCCTGTCAGCCCGGTCGCCCAATTCGGGAGCGATGAGCGTTGCGGCCGTGGATGCGCTGGCTGACGTGGTCGAGATCAACGTTAACGCCCATAGTCTCGGAATCGAGGTACGCAAAGACGCGGAGCGGGCGAACGACGTGCTGATTCCGAAGAACACGCAACTCCCGGCCGCGTCGAGCCGCGTGTACTACACGATGGCCGAGAACCAGTCGAAGGTGCGCGTGCGTGTGCTGCAAGGGGAGGCGGTCCAGGCGGACGCGTGCATTGCCGTGGGTGAGTGCTGGATCGACGGCCTGCCGCCAACGCTGCCGAAGGGCGCTCCGGTACAAGTCCGCTGTGCCGTCGCCGCGAACGGGTTGATTGACGTAATGGCGCTCGACATGACCAGCGGCCGCATGGCCCGAGCCGAAATCCACCGTTCGAGCGGCCTCTCGAACGACGAGATCGCCCGCGAAGCGAATTGGGTAAATGGCCTGCGGATTCAGTGACGTTAGACGACTCGCAAGTCTTTCGAAATGCTCCACGCCCCGTACATGCCGTCTGTCAGGGCACGCACATACCAGCGATAGACGTGGCCCGTTTGCATCGCCTTGGTCGGCGTCCAAGCTTGATCGGTCACGGTCGCCAGATAGACATTGGCTTGCCCGGTCGTCAAGTCGTCGACGCGCACCTGATAGCTGCTCGCCCCGGTGATGCCGGCCCAGGTGAACGTCGGCGTCGGACCGGAGGTCGGGCCGAACGGACCGATAGGGATCGCGCGGCCGACCGTGAACGTGGAGAGCGGCGTCAATGCACCCTGCGTGAGCGCATTTACGGCACGAACCTGCCAGGTGTATGTTCGCCCGCTCACGAGGTCGCTTGTCGGGCTCCAGTTCGGCCCCGGCACGCGCAGCATGAACTTCGCAGGCACATTCGCGGAGACGTCGTTGACCACGATCACGTAGGCCGTGGCGCCGTCGACCGGCGTCCAGGTGAAGTAGGGCCGCAAGGCGGTGACGCCGTTTGCCGGCCCGGTGAGTGTCGGTCGAGCGACGCTGAACGAACCGGCGGGCGTCCACGCGCCGAAGCCGCCGGCGTTCATGGCCCGCACCATCCAAGTATAACTGCGGCCTGACACCAAATCGCTCGGCGGGGCCCAACTCGTGTCGGTCGTCGTGGCGGTCGGGAACAGGTTCGTTAGGTTGGCCGAAAGATCGTCGATGCGAATGGTGTATTGGCTCGCGCCGCCGACAACGGACCACGAGAACGTCGGCCGCAGGCTGCTGACGCTTCCCGCTGGGCCGATCATCGAGGGCCGAGCGAGGCTGAAGTTCGCCGGGCTGCTCCACGGTCCGGGACTGGTGCCACGCAGCGCCCGCACCCAGACCTGATATGAGCGGCCGCTGACGAGATCGCTCGTCGGCATCCACGACGTGTCGGTCGTCACCGAGTTCGGCAGGATGTCCGTCGTCTTGAGGACCTGATCGTCGATCCGCACCTGGTAGCTCGTGGCGCCGTCGACCGGTGTCCACGTGATCGTCGGTCGCAGGTTTGGCTGCGTGCCCGTCGGCCCCGTGATGCCCGGCCGGCCGACGCCGGCAATGTTCAGCTCCGCCCAGGCGTTGCTATCCGCGATCGTCACCACGCGGCTCGACAGAGCGATGCCGCCGGCGGTCGCAGTGACGGTGTACGTGCCGTTCGGCAAGAACTCGCTGAACGCGCCGAAGTTGCTGGTGGTGAGATTGTCCGTGATGCCGTTACCGTTCGCGTCGCGAATATCGACCGTGACCGCGGCTCCTTCGCCGGAGTCGAAGTAGCCATTCGCATTGGCGTCCTGGTAGGCGATGCCCGCGATGAAGCCGCCACTGTTGTTCGGTCGGTAAAGCCCGAGCCGATGCGTCGAGACCCAGGCTTCTGGCAGGCCGTCTTGCGTCTCGTAGGTCGATGGGCCTTCGTAAAGCGCGATGTCCATGCCGATCGCATTGAACGACGGCAGCGTCGCGCTCGATCCACTATCGCGTCCAAGCAGGTTTTCGAGATGGCCGAGACTGCTCGAATTCAATTCGAGCATGTAGGCGACGGTATCGAGGAACGCGGCTCGCTGCTGAAGCCCCGCGACATTGACGCTGCCCGAGTTGTAGGCGGCCTTGGTCGATTGCAATGAACCGACCGCCCAGCCGATGTCCTCGCCCCACGAGGTGTACGTCGGGTAACCGTAGCCCCAGGTGTCGGGTGCCGCGGCGTCGTTGCTGCTGAAGCCGGGCAACGCCATGCGTGAGCCGGCCGTGCCCGTGTGAGCAAATCCGTTGGTCTCCATCCACGCGACGTGCTTGCCCGCCGTCGACTCCAGCGTCTCGTCCCAAGCGAGCGGCCCGGCATTGGGCGTGGCCCGCATGAGCGCCAGCGACGCCCCGTAATTTGCCGGCATCGACGCGCGACCGATCATCGACTTCAGGTCAGTAATGATCGGGTCGCTTTTGGTGAACCCAAAGGCCGTGCCAACGGTGCCGTTGACGAGGCCCTGGAGGTTGTTGGCAAATGCGGCCGGGTTCTGGCGAAGACTGTTGACGAGGACCCAAGCATAGGTCTCGTAAGCCGAACTGATGGCGACGGCCGGAGTGAGCCGATCCTCGAGATCGTGAAGGCGCAACACCGATTTCATGCCCACTCCCCAGGGGAACGGTGATCGATCGATCCGTTTGGCCCGTGCGAGGGAGTTCGAGCCGTGAGAAGTGTGGCATACATTCGCGAGCGCGTCCAGACCAGCTGGATCGGGAAAAGAACGCGAATTTGCGATGAAAGGTTCGGATTAAGAACGGGCTGGAAATGTTGAGGTGGCGAA
>DATANR010000296.1:0-39923 GCA_036266155.1 Gemmataceae bacterium
TATCTGATTCTCGAACGTCGCAAGGAATGCCCCGTGCCGGTGAAGCCACCGCCGGCCGCTCCGTCGCCCGTTGTTGTCCCCGAACCCTCAGTCCCGCCTTCAGGCGATCTTCAAACGAAGACCGCCTGAAGGCGGGACACCAACGATAACTGCAAGACACCTGGAGAATCGCATGAAGCACTTTGTTTCCGCAACCCTCGCCATCCTGCTGCTATGTACCAGCGCCCCCGCGGCCGAACTGGAGCTGGTGCAGACCATTCAGCTCAAGGGCAAGCCCGGCGGCCTCGATCACGTTGCTTTGGACGCCAAGCGCGATCGACTGTTCGTCGCCAACAAGACGAACAGCACCCTGGACGTTGTCGATCTCAAAGCCGGCATGATGATCCGGCAGATTCCGAACCAGACAGGTGTGCAAGGCATTGCCTACGCCGCCGATGTGGATCGCATCTACGTTGGCCTCGGCACGAACGGCCTTTGCAACGTCTTCGATGGCGACAGCTTCAAGGCCGTCAAGACAATCAAGTTCGCCGACGATTGCGACAACGTTCGCTACCACGCCAAGACGCAGATGGTTTATGTCGCCCACGCGGAGAAATCGCTCGGCGTCATCAGTGCCAAGACGAACGCTCTAAAGGCCGACATCAAGTTGCCCGCCAGTGCCGAGGGGTTTGTTCTCGAAGAAGGCCGGCAATTGCTCTACCTCTCGACGCCGTCGCCGTGCCAGGTGGTCGTCATCGACACCGGGAAGAATGAGGTGGTCAAGACGTACCCGATCAAAACGGCCGGCGGTGCGCACCCGATCGCCCTCGATGAAGCGGCTCATCGCGTGTACGTCGGCTGCCGCAAGGAGCCGAAGGTCGTGATCGTGGACACCGAGTCCGGCAAGGAAGTCGGCGACGCGGCCATTCCGGAGGACGTCGACGACCTCTTCGTCGACGTCCCCCGCAAACGCGTCTTGGTCTCCTGCGGCGAAGGCTTCATCGCGGTTTTGAAAGTGACGGACGCCGATCACCTCGAACTGGTCGAGAAGATCCCGACAGCGAAGGGTGCCAAGACTTGCCTGTATGTCCCGGAAACCGGCAAGCTGTATCTAGCGGTACCGCGGCAGGAGGGCAAGGAAGGGCCAGAGGTGCGGGTGTTTCAGGTGAAGTAGCCCAAGATTAGAACGACAGGCCGAGTTGGATGAAGAAACCGTCGAGCGCCAGGTTGTTCGATTGGCGGACGATCTTGCCTTGGGCGAAGTCGTCGACGAAGGTCGGGCGTTCGAAGAGGCCGATGAAGTTGGTCACTTCGTAGCCGAGCCGGACGAAGACGCCGCGATACTCGTAGCTGATGCCGACGCCAAGCGTGACGACTGGGACCGTGAGGGCGAACCGATCGCGCAGGTCGGCGTAGAGCGTCGCTCCGCCATTGTTGGTTTCGGAGAACGGCGTGCGCATCGTCCCGGTGAGCATGCCGGCCGTCGCGCGACCGAAGAGGCCGAGGCCGTCGCCGAGGCCGAGCCACGATTCGGCGCCGAAGAGCGGGCCGGCGCCATCGTATTGCGAACGCAAGTCGATCGCGGCCGCATCCGCATCGCGGCCGCTGTAGGTCGCTTCGAGCGTTTGCCGAATCGTCGCGAGCCGTACACCGCCGAAGAACCGCAAGCGCGACGACTCGTCGAATTCCCACGTCCGGCCGGCGGTGATGTCGTAGACGTTCAACGTCAACCGTGTCCGAGCGGCGGCAATCTGCGATTCATTCGTCAGGCCGGCACGGGTAAGCGATGGATAGAGCAGGGCGCCATCCGGCGCGGCGACGCCGAATTCATCGGTAGCGGTGAAATAGGTGTATGCGACGCCAATGTCCCACCCGCGGCCCGGCAGCTTGTAGCCGATGGCCGCTCGCACGCCCGGCGACGGTTTGTAGTTGAGCGATTGCATCGTGCCCGCCGGCACGAGGTCGTTGCGTGGATCGACGAGCGCGAAATCGAGCCCCCGTTCGCGCGGCGTCACGTAAAGGAATTCGACGCCCGCGTACCATCCGCCGGCAGGGGGTTCGCTCTCGATACTATGGACCGGCGGCTGAGTGAATTCCGGCGGCGTCAGATCCTGAATGGTTGACAATTCGGTGGTCGGCAAAACAGTCGCGCGGCCGGCGGTGTTCTGCGCCGCGGCCGTGACGGCCAGGCCGAGAACCAACGCAATGGCGACCCCGCGCGGCATGCGCAACCCCCGTGCGGAGCGTGATTGGGCACGCTCCGGCACCGATAGAACGCGGCGAAATAACGGATCGTCGCGGGCGGAGCAAGGCGAATAGCGTGAATTACGTTCACGGGGGTCGCCGCCTGAACGAGGCGGGGCGAAGGCACTGATTCCCTAAAGACCATGGCACAAATATCTTGCGTCAAATTCGGTTTTCGCGCCAGACCTCAAAATACGTTCAGGGGGGTGGGGGGGCGTGAACGTATCGAGATCGCGGGCTGAAACGAATTCTGGATCATCGCGGTCTACTGCGATCGTTCGCGGAACAGAGAGGAGAAAGGTAGGCTTCCTGCTTCGAAGGGACGCGGCGTGTCGACGCGGACGCCATTGACTTGGTTCGGGATGCGTAAGGCATTGCGGATTGCGTTCAAGCGCGGATCGGGCTCGCGGCGATCGACGCTGTCAAACGCAAGAAGTGCGTAGTAGAGGTGGCAGGCTTGATCCCAGCGTGATGGATTGACGTCGGCAAGTGCGGCGGCGACCGTTGCGGATGCCAGCGGCTGCCGCGCCCACTTGTTTGCGGCGTCGCGCCAGGATTCCGATATCCGGTCTGCCGCTTGTCGGATCGTCTTCGAATCGTTGGACCGGCGCATGGCCGCAAGTAGGTCGGCATCATCAAAGCCCGCGAGTCTGGCCTTCAAGAGTGGTTCGTTCCATACGAGTTCACCCGATCCGGCGCGACGGCCGTCGAGCCCGCGATGGCACGCGTAGCAGTCAAACTCCGCCAACTCGGGCCACGGACCGCGATTGGCGCGATCGGCCAGGAGTCGATGGCGGGCCGCGGTGGTCGCCGCACAGCCGACGAGCCAGTGGCGGTACGCGTCGCTCACGGGTCGAAACACGATCGGCGAGACGTCGCGATTCTTCTCCGCCCAGTGCGGCGGCAAAGCACGCAGGTAGGTGGCATAGTCGAAATTGAGACGTGGATGCCCGGCGGCGATGAGGTCGTGGTTCATGTCACGTAGAGCCGTTCCATCAGTGGCCGGTGCCCCGACGTGGCAGCCAGCACACGTCTCCACACGCACGGCCGGATCCGACAGGTTGGTCATTTCAGCGCGAAGTAATTGGCGTTGATGCGTCGCGCCGGTTTGCCATCCGGCGTGTTCCGCTTGCCACTTGCTCGCGTTGCCGTGACAGGATTCGCAGTTCACGCCCTCTGTATGCGAGGGATGCGGCGATTGATTCGCCAGCGTCGGGTTCGCGTGACACGCCAGGCAGCGGACGTCTTGCCGCGCATCGATTGGCTTTTCGCCCGGCTTGGCGAGCCGCCCTTCGATCTGAATCGAGAGGTCGTTGCCGAGAATGCCGAAGGCCCGCGAGTGGGGGTCGTAGCATTTCCAAATGGTCGCGCTAGATCGCCAGCGCTGAGCGTCCGCTTCGGCGCTCGCCCAGGCGGATCGCGGGACCGTTCCATTGACAGGCCCGCCGTGACAGGCCGCCGCAGTACAACCGACGGAGCCGGCGACCAAGGCCTCACCTTGCGCTGGCGCCGGCTTTGCAATCAATGGCAACGGCTCGGCGCCGACGACTGGCTGATCCTTGGATTGGACCACCAGTCCGCCCAGGATTGCAACAACCGTTGCCATCGCGATGCCGATGCTGACTCGAACTCGATTCACAGATGTCCCGGTGGGATGATTCGCTCTATCGTAGACGGTCAGGCCCCGCCGACGCAAGCTCTGAGCATATTTCGGGTTCGGGCGTTGACAACGGGGCTGCGCCTTCGTTACCTTGACACCGCAACGACCCGCGTTTGCCCCGAGAGAATCCTGTGCTTGTCGGCGGCAACACCTTCGCCCGTCACCGCATCGCCTATGTGCTGGCCGCGGTTGTGGTGTTTTGCGTTCCGGCGGCCGCATGGTACGCGGCCGCCCGCATCGGGTGGACCGACTGGCCTTCCGGGTCAACGAGCGTTGGGCTGATCCTCGGCATCATGGCGACGGCGATCATCGCGTTCGAGATGTTGCTGTGGCCGCGCAAGCAAATGCGTGGCCGGCGACTGGGTCGTACGCGCATTTGGATGTACTGGCACATCTGGCTGGGCTTATTGAGTTTGCCGCTGGCAATTGGACATGCAGGCTTCCGATTCGGCGGGCCGTTGACGACGGCCGTTCTGGTGCTGTTTCTGCTCGTGATCGCCAGCGGCGTCTGGGGCCTCGCGCTACAACAGGTGTTGCCGCACCGGTTGCTCCACGGATTCATGAGCGAGACAATCGAAACCGAAGTCGAACAGGTCATGGCCCATCATCGCCGCGAGGCGGACGACGTGGTCGATGCCGTTGCCACCGGCGGGCCTGCCGATGCGCTGCGGGCGTTTCATATGGCGGAGGTCGGCCCGTATCTGGAGCATGGCCGCGCGTCGGGTTCTGTACTGCAATCCGCGGCACGGGCAGCGGGACTCTTTGCCGATTTGGCGGAACGCGCGCCGGAAGCCACGACGACGGTTCGCCGATTGGAGCAACTTTGCGCCGCACGCAGGCAGTATGATGCCCAAAGGCGAATTCACGCATGGCTGCATAACTGGCTGATGATCCACTTGCCGCTCTCCGTGGCGTTGTGTGTTGTGCTGGCAGCCCATATTGTGACCGCGCTGAAGTATTGGTAATGCCCATGGCCGGCCCCTCCATCAATCGTGAACGTGCCGCACCGTTTCGGGGCCAACGGCGCTATTTCCATCGGCCGACGGCCATTCGAGCTTGGCGAGTTCGGTTGGCGGTGCTCGCGCTGCTGGTAACGGGCGGATGGGTCGCAGCTCTGACGATCGACCGCGATGTTCGTCAAGCGGCTTGCACGCACGGCGAGTTGGCACGCGTGCACGCGCCATGGGCGGACAAGTGCGACGCTTGCCATGTGCCACACTCGTCGACGAGTTCTGCCGGCAGCGGCCTCTTCGACACGCGCGATCGGTGGCGTACCTTTCGCTGCGAAACTTGCCATGCGGGACCGCCACACGACCCGAAAAACTTTGCTCCGCACTATGATCGGATGGCAAAGCCTCATCTGGTGGATGATGCTCAGGCGCGCGATTGTTCGAGTTGCCACCACGATCATCAGGGGGCCGACTTCGCACTCGCGCGTGTCAACGACAGCGATTGCACGCGCTGCCACAAAGATTTGAGTCCGCTGCATGGCAGCAGTCCAAACATCACGGCATTTCATAAGGATCATCCGGATTTCCGCGTGAAGCAATCACCGCCGATGCGCGGCCTCAAGTTCAACCACGCGCTGCACCTGACGACGGGAATCACGGAGAAAACCAACCTCGACAACCCGAACGCGGTCTTCAAGCTCGGGCAAGTGGGACCGGCGTATCGCGAGCAATACCGCCGTTTCGCGGGTAGTGAGAACCATGAGGCCGCACTTCGGCTCGATTGCGCCGCCTGTCACGAGCCGGCCGGTGGCGGATACAAGTCAGTCTCGTTTGACCGGCATTGCCAGGGGTGCCACGCGCAGACCGTCTCCGGTCTGCAGAGTGCCGCGGGCGTAACAACGAAGCCCTTTACCATTCCGCATGGTCGACCGAACGCCGAGCAGAACCGTTGGATTCGATCCGAGATTTTGCGGCAAGTAGAGGATCAAAAACAAATCTTGCGCACCGTGCCGTTTCCACCGACCGACCGGCTCGATTCGCCACGCGTCGCGTTGCCTTCTGACCTGAGCAAGGAAGCGGATGAGTTAGTCAAACTCGCAGGTCGACTGTTGAGCTGCCAGAAATGTCATGAGACGAGCGAGGGCCAGATTCGCCCCACGGGAACGCCGGCGCAATGGTTGCCGGGTGCCCGCTTTGATCACACGGCCCATCGAGCAGTGAACTGTGCCGAGTGTCACAATACCTGGGGATCCACGATCGCACGCGGCGGTGGTTCGGAACCGCTCAATGTTCCCGGCATCGATAACTGCCGGCAATGTCATGCGCCGGCCAGGGTGGTGAAGGGCGTGCCAAGCGGCGGCGCTCGGCACGATTGCGTAGAGTGCCACCGCTATCACGCGGTTCAGCGCGAGCCGCCCGACGACCGCCGTTTGCCTATTGAATCATTCCTTCGTGGCAATCGGAACCCATGATCGTCCAGCGGCTGCACGAAATCCAGAACCGGATCGGCTACTTGCCGGACGCGGAACTCGCCAAGGTGGCCCGCGAGGCGAACGTGCCGCTGTATCGCGTGCAGGAAGTCGCGGGGTTCTTTCCGCATTTTCGCCAGGAATGGAACAAGCCGCCACGCGTCGAACTCCGTGTCTGCCGCGACATGAGCTGTCACCTCGCCGGCTCGGACAAGGTGCTGAAAAACCTCACGGGGCTCGCAAAGTCCGGTGAAGTCGCGGTTGAAGGCGTATCCTGCCTGGGCCGCTGCGATCGCGCGCCGGCCTGCAGCTTCACACGCACTGATGGCGAGCGCTCGTTCCACGATCATGTCTACGCGGGTCGATTACTTGACGACCTGCGCCGCATCGCCGATGCGATCATCGGTGGGAACGTGGCTCCACCTCCCGATACCGATCAGGCATACACGCCGCAGGGGAATCAAGCTGAATGGCAGATCGACGTCTATCGGAACCGACCAGAGCTCGGTGATCGCACGTATCGCGCTATCAAGGATTTCCTTCTGGAGCATCCGGAGCCGATCCGCGGTCGCGATCCGAAGCAGCATCCGTGGTTGTGCCGGCTCGATCCGGCGGGTCTACTAGGCATGGGCGGCGCCGGTGTGCCTGCTTACCGCAAGTGGCTCGATGTCTGGCAGGCGACCGGCGACGAGAAGTTCATCGTCTGCAACGGCGACGAGAGCGAGCCGGGCACGTTCAAAGACCGCGAGATTTTGCTGCGGATGCCGCACCTCGTCGTCGAAGGTGTCATCCTCGCTGGGCTGATGACGAACGCGACGGCTGGCTACATCTACATTCGCCACGAGTACGGAGAGCAGATTGCGGCCGTTCGAGCTGAGATCGACCGGGCGATCGGTTTGATGGCTTGCGGATCGAATATCTTCGGCTCCGGACGGACATTCACGGTCGAGGTGTTCGTCAGTCCTGGCGGATATATTTGCGGCGAACAGAGTGCGTTGATCGAGGCAATGGAAGACAAGCGGTCGCAGCCGCGGAATCGCCCGCCGGAGTTGGCGACGAATGGCCTGCGCGACAAGCCGACGCTAGTGAACAACGTCGAGACGCTTGCGTGGGTACCGGCCATATTGCTGCAGCACGATGGGCAAAAGTCGTGGTACGCATCGCAAGGACGGCCCGGTTTCCGCGGACGGCGTTTGCTCTCGATCTCCGGCAATCTGGAACGGCCCGGCGTCTACGAGATCCCGATTGGCGCCACGCTCGGCGACCTGATCAACATGGCCGGCGGCGTGCGTCGCAAACGCGGGTTGGGCGCTGTTGCTCCGTCGGGACCGTCGGGCGGATTGATTCCGCCGACCCTCCCCGCAGCGGACGGCTGGCAGGATCGATTGAAGGGGAAGAGCCCAGAGTTGGCCACCGCTATCCGCGAAGGCATTCGTGCCGGCGGCGGGCGGTTCGATGTTCGGCACCTGCCTCTTGATCTATTGTTGTTTCGCGAGGTCGGGCCGGTGCTCGGGCTCCGCATCAGTCTGATGCTCGGCGCCGGCCTGGTTGTTTATGATTCCAGTGTCAAAGTCATGGATCAAGCGCTCAACTTTACGCGCTTTTTCCGCAACGAGTCGTGCGGCAAGTGTGTGCCTTGCCGGATTGGATCGCAGAAGTTGGTCGAGATCGGCACCAAGCTCGCCGGCGGCTTATCGCCAATCGAACGCGAAGACGCCACGGCCGACGTGTTCGATCTTGCTTACACGCTCGGCCTGACGTCGATCTGTGGGCTCGGTGTGGTCGCGCCGAATCCGTTGACGACAGTGCTTGAGTGGTTCAGGGCCCCGGAAACGCAGGCCGACTTCTCCATTGACTGAGGGTAAACGGATGGCGGACGTCCCGGCCCTAGATCTGATTCCGACAGCCCGTGAGGGGGAAGCCCTATTCGCGCGTGGCGACGATGATGCGCTCATCCGTCGCGAGCGCAAGACGCAAGCCGACTTCGATCAGCGAGTGACGCTGACCATCGACGGCGTCGAGATCACCGTCCCGCGAGCGACGCCCGTGACCGACGCCCAGGGGAACGTCAAGTTCGGGCCCGACGGCAACCCGATCCCGCGCGCGACCACGATCTATGACGCGGCCACGGCCATCCGACAATGGGATCGCGATGGGCTAGCCCGGCGCATCCCGGTGTTGTGTCATCAGGATCACCTGACGCCGGTGGCCGTCTGTCGGATGTGTTCGGTCCACGTCAGCAAGCTGCGCAAGCGCGACAAGGGCAACCCAAACGCCCGGCCGATCCCGGCGGAAAAACTGGTACCCGCGTGCCAGCACGAAGTGCAGGACGACATGATCGTCACCACGCGTTGTGGTGGCGTGCAAGGCAAGGATTCGGAACGGTTTGCCGCCCAGGTTGGCCGAGCGGCCGGATTGCTTACGGAGCTGCTGCTCGCCGATCATCGCCATCCGGACCCTGCACGCGACGATCGTTTTCGCAATGAGCTCGAAGCCGTTGGGGCGGCATTAAACATCGACTATCCGCGACCCGGGATCGAACGCCAGGAAGGCCGCAACGTCAAGCTGCACGTGAAATCGCGGCCGATTCCGCTGGAGATGGTTGACGCCGGCAATCGCGAACTGCCGTATTCCTCGCGTTCGATTCAGGTCGACCACGATCGCTGCATCCTTTGCGATCGTTGCGTCCGCTCGTGTTCGGAGGTGAAGCCGTTCAAAGTCATCGGGCACACTGGCAAGGGCTACCAAACGCGAATCAGCTTCGATCTCGATCAGCTCATGAACGAGTCGAGTTGCGTCCAGTGCGGCGAATGCATGACCGCGTGCCCGACGGGTGCGCTCACGTTGAATCGACGTGTGAATCCGTTGCGCTCGTTCGCCGACGCCGGTGAACTCGAAAGTGAAGTGCCGCGCAGCTACCGGCCACCGGCCGGCTCGGGCGATCATCCACGGTTGGCGTATTACGACGATCCGGCTCGTCCGTTGCCAGCCGAGTTTCCGGCGGCCGTCGATCTGCAAGCGCTCGCGCTGCCCTACCTCGACGAGGCGAATCAGTCGCTGCAATTCCGGCCGTTCTCGGCCATCCCATTCGCCTACTTGCGGTGGAACGAAGGTGCCGTGCGTCTTCGCAAAGTGAAGGCCGGCGACGTCCTCTGCAAGCAAGGCGAGTTCGGCTCGACGGCGTTCTTGCTCAAGGAAGGCACCTTCGACATCTGGGTCACGCCCAAGGCGCCCGCAAGCGCGACTGGGCTCCTTGGCAGACTTCTGAGTCGGCGGACCTCTGCCACCGCACCGATCAAGGTCTTCACGGCTTCCGCAGGTCGCGATCTGATCCTCGGCGAGATGGCTTGCCTCACCAATACTGCGCGCACCGCCACGATTACCGCGGCGGGCGACGGCGTCGTCCTCGAGGTGACGCGCAACCTGCTGATGATGCTGCAGCGCATCCCGACGGCGCGCACGATTCTCGATCGCGTTTATCGTGGTCGGGCCATCGACTCGTGTCTGCGGCGCGGCAAGCTGTTCGCGAGCCTCACCGGGGAGCAACGCGAAACAGTGTTGCGCGAGTTGCGGGCCGTGGCGACTCTGGTCCGCGTCGATCCCGGCGAGATAGTTGTTCGTCAAGGCGATACGATCGGCCTCGACGACAAGGGCGTTTTCCGCGGCGACTTTTACACCGTTCGTCTGGGATCGGTGAAAGTGGCGCGCACGGCCGCAGGTGTTGAACGCGTGCTCGCTCGACTCGGCCCTGACGACTATTTCGGCGAGATCGCACTACTTTGCGACGACCCACGCGTCGCCCCGCTGTTGCCGCCGGGCTATGAGACACGTCGACGCACCGCATCGGTGACCGCACTCGATGATGTCGAAGTCGTACGCATACCCGGTGAGGCCGTCCGACAACTCGGCCGGCGCTTTCCCGAGATCGGGGAGGCGCTCGCGAGTCAGTGTGCGGAGTCGCTGCGACAACAGCAGGCCCCACGGCCGCCGCGGACCGATCTGCTCGCGACCTTTCTCGATCAGGGCTTCTACCAGGGCCAGAAGATGCTGGTCCTCGATCTCGAAAGTTGCACGCGGTGCGATGAGTGTACGCGCGCCTGTGCCGACGCGCATGGCGACGGGCACAGCCGGCTCCTGCGAGAGGGACCGCGCTTCGGCCAGTTCCTCGTCGCCACGTCGTGCCGGTCATGCCATACGCCGTATTGCATGGAAGGCTGCCCCGTCGACGCGATCCATCGCGGGGCGACGTCGCTCGAAGTGCGCATCGACTCGCACTGCATCGGCTGTTCGCTGTGCTCCACGAACTGTCCATATGAGTCAATTCAGATGGTGCCACGCGATGGCATGGAAGAACGGCGCGTCGCGGCGGTCGCGCAGCGCGCAGTCAACTGCGATCTGTGCCACGGACTCGTCCCCGACAACGCCGAGCCGTTTTGCGTGTCGGCGTGCCCGCACGAGGCGGCGTTCCGCTGGGATGGCAACCAGCTTTTGGCCAAGGTTGTTCAATAGCAATTGTCAGCGAATGCGCATGAACGATGGCCAATGCGCGTCGAGGTCACCTGCCACGCCTGGCGAGATCAGGACGCACCACAACACCTTGCAAGCGACATGCAGTCCCTGATCGACGTGGATGCCGAACCACTTCTCGCACTTGCCGAAGTCGATGAACCAGTGAATGACCGTTTCCAAAAGGCCCAGAGTGACTGAGCCAGTTAACCAGCCGACGAAGCCGCCGTGAATAAAGGCGTGAGCAGTCAGCCAGTAGTACCAGGGAACGGCCGTCTGCAATGCGGACGTGCTGCGTCGGCACTTCTCGGTAGCCATCGGCCCCGCTTGCAGCGGAAAGTCCGCGATCGCGTGGCCCACCAGGAGCGCGAAGAACACGAGCGAAGTCCCGGCCAAGAGGAGAGTGAGGGATAGAAGTGGTTATAGAGCAACGATTTGGCGCATGCAACAAGGCGGCGCACATTCCTCTGGCGGCGCGCCCCACCCCTGGTCCAGACGAAATCTACTTTTCCAGAATCAACACTTTTTTCCAGACAAATCGTTCTTAATGCACGAAATGAGGCACGTGTTTTGGTGCGGATCTGCCGTCAGCTGTGAAATGCCTATAAAAAAAACCGGCTCCAATGAGCCGGCCTTATCATTGCGCATGAAAAAGTCCTGTGGGAAGCTCCTCCGACGTCGCCCAGTCATCGAAGTCGTCAATCCCACAGGACGAGGTAATCCTAATCCGCGTCGGAGGGGCACGCAAGCGCTTTTTTGAAATTCCCGGTATTCTTGACCCAGCTTCGCTCTCTTATCGCCGGGGCATGGGATTTAAGGCCACAACTCAGAAGACGAAAACTCAAAGAGCCCGCCGATCAATCGGCGGGCTCTCGTGTTCTCAACGAAAATTGGCTTACTTGTTCTTCTCGCGGGTGACTTTCTTCACCTCGTCCTTATCAACTTCGAGGGTCAGTTTGGCGCCTTCTTTCATGCGGCCGAACATCTTACTGACTTCGATTTCCTTTTCTTCGCCCTTGATCGTGACCTTCTGCTTCAGGTCGGCCGGAACCTTGTATTCCTTGTCCTTGTCGTCGACCTTGACCGTCAGCTTGCCATCGGCAAACTTAACGAACGTGCACTTGATCTCCTCGGCGAACACCGCGCCGACAGCGATCACCATGGCCAGCAGCGCCGCTGCGAACTTCCGAATCATGTGAGCCCACTCCTGGTTGTGAAATCCCATCCCCGATTCGGGGCCGGGCAGATTGCCACGGCAAATAACCCATCGGGA
This sequence comes from Gemmataceae bacterium, assembly GCA_036266155.1. Classification (GTDB taxonomy): domain Bacteria; phylum Planctomycetota; class Planctomycetia; order Gemmatales; family Gemmataceae; genus SIAJ01. The sequence continues at coordinate 12,082 of DATANR010000296.1, forward strand.
AATACAACGACAACACCCGTCAGAGCAATTGCCCCCGGCGCGTCCCGTTACAATTCAACCCGTCCCGTGGTGCCAAGTCTCGCATCGCAGCAAAAAAATCAACGAGGAAAAGAAAGTGGCCCGCCAGAGTTCTGGCGGGCCAGCTGTTCATTCGCGGAATCCGGGACGGCAGCTACTTGGGTTGCTTACCAAGCTGCACATCGGTGACCTTTTCGCCCTCCACCTTCAGCGTCACTTCACGTCCTTCCTTGACCTTGCCAAGACGTTCGCTGGCAAGCACTTCTTTGTCCTCGCCGCTCTTGCGGTCCTTGTACTTGACCTTCAGATCGGTCGGAATCTTGTAGTCCTTGTTGGCGTCGCCGACCTTCAGGGTCAGCGTGCCGTCGGCGAACTTGACAAACGCGCCTTTGACCTCGTCGGCGAACACCGCCCCGACGGCGATCACGACGGCAACCAAGGCGGCTGCGAACTTGCGAACCATGCGTGCGACTCCTCGATGAAGGACGGCGATACCCAAGGCAAAACCCGACGAGGCACACACCCCGACGGAAGTTTGGGTCCAGAGACGACATGACCCGCGGCGATGGCGGCGCGGCGGGGTCATGGTATAATCAACACTCGCGTCGGCAAGGAGTTTCGTGCCTTCGCGTGAACACGACGGCACTGACGATCCGCTACGTAGCTGGATTCGTAAGAATTCAGCCGGCCGGCGAGCCCAACAACTGAATTCTACGAATTCAGCTACAGGGGTCCGATTCCATGTCCCATTCCCGTTGGCTGGCCCTTGGTCTTTTGACACTAGCGCTGACGAGCACCTGGCTCGCCGCCCAGCCGCCGCGCAAGGAAGAAGAAGAAGAGCCGCCCGCGAAGGAAAAGGAGAGGGCGCGCCCCGTCGTTCCCGTGCCGGTCGAGCCGGAGAAGAAAGGCCCTGAGACTGCGCCGCCCGTCGCTCCCGACCCGGTCGACCCGGACGTCGGCACCTTCAAGGAGGAAGCCGCCAAGACCATCAATGCGGACGCCAAGGAGATGTTCCGCTCGCTGGTCATCCCCTTCGATCGCATCGAGCCCAATTTCAAGGGCGGCCTCAAGTATCGCATCGAACTTCTGCCCGAGCGCGATTTGCCCGAAGGTGAGTTCACTGTCAAAGTGCTCGACGGCGCGCTCAAGAACAGCATCGACAAGAAAATCGCGACGGGCACCGGATTCAAGTACACGCCGTTCGAATTGATCGTGCTTGAAACCGTCGCTCAATACCTCGAAAAAGATGCCATCAGCAGGACAGATCAGCTTGATTTCGCGGCCCGAGCGGTCGCGTCCGGCCTTCGCTGGCACCTCAACGCGCGTGACACGAACAAGCGCCTGGGCAAAGGCTGGGATCCGGTCACCCGCCAGCTGAAGGATCGTTTGCTCGGGCTACAACAGGAACGCTTCGACGTACTCATTGCGGAAAAAAAGTACGACCAGGCCGACGAACTCGGCCTCAAGATGTTGACGCGTAACCCGGACAACGTCGAAGTCACACGCGCCGTCTATCGGCTCAACTTGATCCGCGTCGACAAGGGTTTGAAAGCCCCGACCGATGCCGACCTGCTCAAGCTGCGCGATTCGCTCTTAGCCTACGAGCGCATCCCCGGTAAGAAGGACGAGACGCTGATCGGCAACACGCGCCGCCGACTGCGCAATCGCGCGACGGAGCTGGTCAACGAGGCCAAGAGGCTCGACAAGCAGCCGCGCGCGGCCGAGGCGTTGGCCAAGCTGCGGCAGGCCGAGACGCTCGATCCGGATGCGCCCGGAATCGAAGACGTGCGCGTTCGCCTGCGTGGCACAGTGCTCTACGTCGGCGTGCCGAAGCTGCCCGAAAAAATGTCGCCGGTGACGGCCGTGACGGATGCCGAGAAGTGGGCCGTCGAATTGATGTTCGAAGGCCTGCTCGAATCGGTGCCGGACACGGAGGTCATTCGCTATCGGCCGGCGCTCGCCGAGTCGCTGCCCGCGATCATGCCGCTGGGCCGATCGTTCACGTTGCCGCGTAACGCCCACTGGTCGCGCGACCCGGGCGACATGGTGAACGCACTTGACGTCCAAGGCACGCTCGCACTTCTCAACCGCCCGGCCCTCAAGGCAACCTGGGAAGCGGAGCGCATCGACGTGTTCGAAGAAGTCGACCGCATCGACGACCCGTTCCACCTCCGCCTTGCATACAAGAAGGGCGTGCTCGAACCGCTCGGTCGTGCGACGTTCAAGGTGATCCCCGCCCGCTACTTAATGGACTTAGGCAAGGCCGCCGACGATCCGGATTTCGCCAAGGCGCCGTTCGGCAGCGGGCCGTTCAAGTACGAGGGCCGCGAACGCGAAGGCGTCGACCGCGAGTGTGCCGTGTTCCGTGCGAACCCGTTCTACACGCAGCGCAATGGCAAGCTCGGCCTGCCCTGGATCCGCGAGTTGCGCATGTACGTGCCGAGCCAATCGAGCCTCGCGGCCGACGTCGCGGCCGGCCAACTCCATATTTGCCCCGACGTACCGGGCGACCTCGCCACGCGCTTCCGCGGCGACGAAGGGCTCAAGGACGTGATGCGCGTGCGCTCGGCCCAGACAAATCGGCGCGTCCACATCCTTGCCATCAATCACAAGAACACGAACCTCCAAAATGACAAAGTTCGCCAAGGCCTGTCCGCGGCGATCAACCGCGACGCGATCTTGAAAGAAGTGTTCCGCTCAGCCGAACTCAAAGCGCATGCGGCGCTGACCGGTCCGTTCCCCGTCGGCTGCTGGGCGACGCCGAAGGGCGGTGCGGCACTCTCAAAAATCGGCGGCGGCGGCCTCATCAAGGAAGGGCTCAACAACCATTCGGTGCGGATGAAGCTGACCTACGAGAAGGACGACAAGAACAAGGCGGTCGCTCAGCTCATGAAGACGCAAATCGAACAGGCGACGGCCGACAATGGTGGGCAGCCGCTCCTCGCGGTCGATCTCGTGGAGTTGACGCCATTGGTGTTCCGCGAGAAGGTCTATCTGGAACACGACTACGATCTGGCGCTGACGACGTTTGATTATCGCGACGATCTGTATTCGCTCTCCGGCTTGCTCGATCCCGAAGCGATCGGCCCCGAGGGACGCGGCGGCCGCAACTTTCTGAGTTATCTTGCGAGCGGCACGAATCCGACCGATCCCGATCGCCGCTTGCGCCGCCTGATCGAAGACGCGGGCAAGAGCCGCAATTTCTCGGCAATCGTCCGGCAGAAAACGTGGGACATTCACGCCCTGTTCAATCAGCGCATGCCCTTCGTGCCGCTCTGGCAACTCGATCGTTTCATGGTGGTGCACAAGGACCTGGAAATGTACTTCGATCCACAAGAAGCCGTCGCGGGCGCCGAGCAACTCAACCCGGCGACGGTGTTCACGGGCGTGGAGATGTGGCGATTGAAATGATCGCGGCGGAATGTACTTGCAGAACAGCGAAGAAGATTTGGATTGAGATTGAGATTGAGATTGAGATTTGAACAAGTCCGACGTGTCCGTCTTAATCTCAATCTCAATCTCAATCCAAATCTTCTTCGCTGCGACAGTTCATGTCCGCCGAACTCGATGCTGCGTTATTTCTTCGCTCCGATGCAGAACAGGTTGTTCGCCCCGCGGATGTAGAGTTTGCCGTCGGCCACGGCGGGCGATGCGTACACCTCTTCCTTCAACTCGCTGTCGCCGAGCAGCTTGAACTTCGGTGATGCGGCGAAGACGCAGACCCGACCGTCTTCGTTGACGGAATAAATCTTGTCGTCGATGAGCACCGGCGACGCGGTCACCGATTTGGCGCCCGGCAGGCGCTCGGTGTATTCGACCTTGCCCGTCTTGGCGTTGGCACAAACCGCGACGTTCTCCTTGTCGCCGATCCAGTAGACGTACTCGCCGTGCGGGATCACCATCGGGACATAAGCTGTGCCCTTGGTCTTTTCCCAAACGATGGGGTCGGTCACCTCGCCCGACGTGCCGGCCTTGATCGCGACCATGCGCCGGTCGCCGGCGCCGTCCCCGCTCGTTAAATAGATCAGCCCTTGGTAATAGATCGGCCCGCCGACGTTGCGCAAGGCCCCGCCGGGACCGCCCTTGTCGGACTTCCAGGTCCACGTCCAGTTCCAGTTCACGGCGCCATCCTTCGGATCGTAAGCGGTCACGCCCGCCGTGCTCGACACGAGGACTTCTTTCTTGCCGTCGCGCTCCAACACAATCGGCGTCGCGTAGCTCGCACGATAGGCCCGCCGGCTCTTCTTCCAGACGAGGTTGCCCGTGGCCGGGTCGAACGCCTGCACCTCGGCGAGGCCATCCTGATCGACGTTGAGGATCACGCGATCGCCAACCACCATCGGCGACAGGCCCGGCCCGTGCTGGCTCGTGAATTTGCCGAGGTCCGTGGACCAAAGCTGCTTGCCCGCGTAGTCCCAGCCCGTGATGCTGATGTTGGTGCCATCCCAAAACACCGCATAGATGTGTTCGCCGTCGGCCGCCGGGGTGGACGACGCGAGCGTGCTCTTCTCGTGCGTCTTGTGCGACGCCGGCCCGCCCTTCACCTCCTTGGACCAATCGACCTTCCCGCTGGCTGCGTCGATGCACATCAGCAACCGGTGCATGTTGTCCGGCGAGGACGACTCAATGAACACTTTCCCTTTCGAAATGATCGGCGACGACGCCCCGCGGCCGGGGATCGGTGTCTTCCAGAGGATCTCTTTGGGCCCGATCGAGACAGGGATGTTGGCCCCCGTGGTGGTGCCGAGGCCTCCGGGACCACGGAAGCGATCCCAGTCGGCGGCCAAAAGGGTCGGCGACGACAGAGCCAAGGTGAGGAGCGCGATGCGGTTTGACATGGAAGGTGCGTGGTTGGTAGGTTGGTGTGGAGCGTCTTTAGTTGGAGTTCCGGCTTTAGCCGGTCTTCCGGCCGAAGCACCGGCTAAAGCCGGGACTCCAACAGTGCATCTCTAACGTTGGAAGATCGGCAAGTAATCCGCGGGTACTGACAGCGCCAGCACGGCAATGGCCGTTTGATAGACTGGGCCGGCCGATTGCGGTTCCATGCGCGACCAGCTTCCATCGGCCTGCTGCGAGGCGAGGAACTGTTTCTTGATGGTCGCATAGTAATCGTCCCAGTCCTTGCCGCCGATCTGGTAGAAGGCGTGGCAAGCGTAGTAATGGCCGTACCAGTAGTGCTCGCTGGGGCGTTCCATGCTGCGCTTAAGGTACTCGATCGACTTGTCGATCTTCTTGTCGTACTCGCCGGCCAGCTTGAGCACGCAAATCCCGGCGGCGGTGCGGGCGAAGCCGGGCGCCCGGTTTTTGGGTTGATAGGTGTAGCCGCCCGAATATTCGTCGTAGCAACTGTTGATATATTTGAGCGCCTCTTTCATCGTCTTATCCGGCACGTTGATGCCCGAATCCTTGGCACCGCGCAGGGCCATTACCTGCATGATCGTGACCGAAATGTCGGCCCCCGTCGGAGCAGGCTCATAGCGCCAGCCGCCACCGTAGGTGGGATCAATCTGCTGTGACTTGATGATCAGGTCGATTGCCTTCTTGAGCGTCTTCTTGACTTCCTCGTCGCCGGTCATGCCGAAGAGCTGCGTGAGGCAGAGGGTGGCCATGCCGTGACAATACATGTTGCCGCCGCTGCCGCCGACGATGTAGCCGCGATCGTCGGCTTGAGCCAAAATAAAGCGCAGTCCCTTGGCGACCTCGGGACCGTACTTGCCCTGGTTGGGCACATGCCCCTGCGACATGAACGCCATCATCGCGAAGCCGGTGATGGCCGTGTTGTTCATGTACCGGCTATCGCCCCACGACCCGTTCGCGGCCTGCTTGGACGCGAGCCATTCGAGAGCCTTGGCGGTGGCCTTCTTGGCGTCGTCGTCCATCTGCCCCTTCTTCGCCTTGTCGGCGGCGAAGGTAGGCATGGCGAAGGCGAGAAGGATCGCGATGGCGGTAAGCGTGCGCATGAGGTGCCCCGTCGTTTTCCGTTAGCCGCGACGCGCTAACGGAGCGCGTCACGCGGGCATTTCAGGGCGCTGCTTTCAGGTCCCCGGCACGCTCGCGTGACGCGCTCCGCTAGCGCGTCGTGGCTTACGGTTACTTCTTCTCCGTCGCCGGCCCCGCGGCCGCTTTGCCGCTGGCCACGTTCATGAAGTACTGGCGGATCATGGCGCCGTATTCCGGTGGTAGGGTGCCGCTCAGGGCTTGCTGGATCATCTCACGCTGGCGGGCCGGGAGATTGATGAAGGCGCCATCGCCCTCGACGAGCTTGCCCTTCACGTCGCCCTTCTTGAGCGTGCCGTCCGGCTGGCGATCGCCCTTGCCCTTGTTCTCGTTGTTCTCTTGAGCTTGTCCGGGTTGCATCCCCATGCCAGGCTGCATGCCGGGTTGCATCCCCGGCTGCATACCCATGCCGGGCTTCATGCCAATGCCGGGCTGCATGCCCATGCCCATGCCGGGCTCCATGCCCATCCCCGGTTCCATACCCATGCCGGGTTCCATGCCCTTGGCAAGTTGCTGAGCGGCCTGGAGGGTCTGCAGGGCCTGCTGCAGAGCCTGTTGCGCTTGCGCTTGGGCCGGCTGAGCCTGACCCGGCGTCGCCTGCTGCAGCGCCTTCTGAGCGTCGCCAAGCTGTTGGGCGGCCTTGTCGAGTTGCGGCTGGACGGCCATCGGCGCCTGGGCCTGAGCTTGTTGCAGAGCGGCCTGGGCGGCAGCGTTCGCTTCCTGAGCGTTCTTTAGCGCTTCGGTCGCGTCCTTGATCTGCTTCTGAGCCTTGGCGAGTTCGCCGGGCGTCTTGGCTTCGCCAGGCATTGGGGCGCCTTCGCCCGTGCCCTTTTCGCCCATGCCTTTCTCACCCATGCTCTTTTCACCCATCCCCTTCTCACCGTCGGGCTTCTCGCCCATGCCCTTTTCGCCGTCCGGCTTGTCGCCCTTGAGGGCGTCGAGGGCCTTCTGCTGGGCTTCGAGCGCGGCGGGGATGTCGCCCATCTTGAGAGCATCAGCGGCATCGGCAGCGGCTTTCTCGGCATCGTCTTTCTTCAAATCGCCGGCCTTCTTGGCGACTTGCTCTTGCAGCTTCTGAAGGTCGGCGGCCGGGTTCTTCATCGGCTCGCCCATTGGCTTCTCGCCGAGCTGCTGCTGGGCCTTGGAGGCTTCGGCTTGCGCCTTTTCAGTTTGCTCCAAAGCCTTGGCCACCTGGTCGGCCGCGTTCATCGGCGAAACCTGGGGCTGCAGCTTGGCCTGGTCGTTGGCTTCCTCGGCCTTCTTTTCGTTCAGGGCCTTGGCGACTTCCTTGGCTGCGTCCTTCAAGTCCTCGGCCGCCTTCTTGGCCTCCTTGGAGGCCGGGTCGAGCTTCTGGTTATCGAGGTTCTTCTCGGTCGCGGCTTGCTTCTCGGTGGCCTCGTCGATCTTCTTGGCCGCTTCGGGGGCCTGATTCTTCACCTGCTCGCCGATCTCCTTGGCTTCCGGCTTCAACGGCTTCTGATCGCGGGACAATTCATCGGCCGCCTTCTTCTCATCGGCCTTGTCGGCCTTCGCCGCCTTGTCGGCCTCGGCGGCGTTCTCGGCCACCTTGTCTTGCTTCTTGGCCAATTCGTCGAGCTTCTTGGCCGCGTCTTCGAGCTTGGCGATGTCCTCACGCCGTTTCTCGATGTCCTTGGCCTGATCTTCAAGCGCCTTCTTCGCCGCTTGCAGGTCCTTGATCGCCTGATCTTCGTTCTTGACGGCGTCCATCCCCTTCTTGTCGTCAAGGGCCTTGGCCGCTTTCTCCATCGCCTTCTCGGCCTTATTGAGAGCGTCCTTGGCTTCCGGCTTCTCGGGCAGCGGGCTGTTCTTGAGTTCGTCCGTCTTCTTGGCGATCTCCTTCTGATCCTTGGCCAGGGCCGGCATCTTTTCGGTTTGCGTGCCCTTGGTGGCTTCGGTCTTCTCGCGGGTCTTGGTCTCGTCCTTGATGAGTTCGTCGACCTTGGCGATCGCTTCCTTGACGGCTTCGAGCGGGTCGGACTTCTTCTTCTCCTCTTTGGCGATCAGATCATCGATCTTGTCGCGGGCGGCCTTGAGGTCCTGGGCGGCCTTGGCCTGCGGTTCACGGGCAGCTTCGGTGTTGTTCGTCGCCTTGTTCAATTCGTCCTGGGCCTTCTTGATTTCGTCCTCGGCCTTCTTCGCCTCGTCGGCTGCTTCTTTGGCGATGTCCTTGACGAGGTCGCGAGCATCCTTCACATCGAATTCGAGCCGGGCTTCCTTGCTGGCCATCTCGCGGGCTTGCTTGGTGATCTGGTCGGCCTGCGGGACACGGAAGTTGCGCTGCGGCGGCGTGGCGGTCTCCTCCGCGATCTTCTCTTGAGCCTGCGCGGCCTTGTCGAGCTTGGTGCGCGCTTCCTTCAACGTTTCCAGCTTGTCGCGCTTGGCCCGCAGGGCGTGCGCGAGAGCGAGCAGTTCTTCGGACGCGATTTGTTGATTCTGCGCGGCGCCTGCCGGATCGTTGCGCTGGAGCAGCGACTCCGCCATCTTCTGTTTGTCGCCGATCTTCTTGCCCTTCTCGCCGGCCCGGCTCGCGGCGAGGCGATCTTTTTGCTCGGCCGTCAGGAATGGCGGCAACTTCTCCAGCTGTTTGAACAGCGCTTCGAGATCGCGCGACAGGTCGCCTTGCGTATCAGCTTGCTCGGTGCCCGTGTTGGCTTGTGCCCGGCCGCGAACGCGGACGTCACGCTGTTGTTGCGCGAGCCCCAGCGCTTCGATTCGCAATTCGTTCTGATCGCGGGCGCCGCGCTCGAGGCGCTCGGCCGCCTGATCGAGGGTCTTGATTGTGTCGTATTTGAGCAGGAGGCTCTTGAGGTTCTTGACGACCTCGCGGTGCTTGGTGTACGCCGACTTCGCTTCGGCCGTGGCGGTCGCTTCATCGGGTGCCTTAACCGAGGCTTCGAGGTGGCCGATGACGGCTTCCATCTCGTTCTTGGTCAACCCGTTGAGCGTCTTGGCCGCGTCATTCAAGAGCTTTTGTTCTTCGCCCTGCTCAAGTCGGTGATAGGCGAGGAACCGGATCATGGTCCCAAGCCGCCGGGCAACTTGCTCGGTCTCGCCTTGGAGCCGACGCTGAGCGGCCGGCTGGTCCGGCGTCACCGGACGATCAAAGCTGGCCGGAGCGGTTGTCGCGGCTGGCGGCGCCTTGTCTTGAGCGGATGCGGCGGCGCAGATGGCCGTCATGCCGAACAGGGCCACGAAGCGAGCGGGCATGAGAACTCCTCGTCAAGCACGCCGGGGTGACCGGCGGTTCACAAACGACGGGAAACGCGGGCAGAGCGTACGCAGGCAGGACATCCGGCAGGAAGGAGAGAACCCCACGGAACCTCCCGTGTAGTATCGGCCAATTGTCAAGCGAATGCAATCACAAACCGACGATCGTTACTCAGGTTTCCGTCCGAAGACGTCGCGTTGTTTCTTCTCGAGGTCGCGGATCTTGCCTTCGGCCTGCCGCGTCTGGTCGAGCCGTTGCAGGACTTCTGTGGCGCTGAGCACCTCTTTGATCCGTGCTTCCGACTTGCCCGGCGGGCGATTGGGCGACGGGTTCCGGTCATAGACTTCGACGTAAAATTCAACCCGGTCGCCGATCTCGAGTTTCGCCAGTTTGCCGTCCTCGGTGATCTTGGTCAGCTCGGCCGTCTGGAAATCAAAGCGACCGCCGCCGGTCAGGTAGTCCGGCGTCGTGTCGCGGTCCGGCGACGGCACGGCATGGAACTCGACCTGTTGGCCAAACGTCGCGTTGGCGAACGTGCCGCGATTCGGGTCGAAGGCGCCCGACTTGGCGTCGCCGTCGACCACCTTAAGCGGCAACGGCACCCAGGGGCCGCGCTCGTTGACGCGGTAGCGCAGCATCGCCTTGCCGACTCCCTGCGGCGACCGGCACGTGTACGCGATCGGAATCTGCCCGCCGATCGGGATCGGCAATCCTTCAATAATGTCTTCGTCAAACGCCATGGAGCCGGCCTCGCCGTAACGTTCCGGCAATAGGCGTACGGTCGGCGGCTCATCGGGCGCGATCTGAATCCCGCGTCGCGGCGGCGTCGAGTTCGCAAAGCCGTTCTCGTCTTCGACGTCAACGCGGTAGGCGACCAGGTCGGGTGTCAGATCAAACGTGCCGGTCGCCGGGTATTCGGTTTCGCCGGTCGGCAGCGTCTCGGCCCCTGGCGGGAAGAGCATCACCGATCCCTTGGCGAATTCGCCGGTCCCATCCTTGGTGCGGGCGATGAGCGTAACCTTCGCCTTGGTAATCGGCTTCTGCGCCGCGATGCGGACGCGGGCCAGGTTGTTCGCAAGTCCTGTGATTTCACCTTGCGATTGGTAGGTCTCGTACGGCTGCCCGTTCGGCTTGGCGCCAAGGAACTTCGGGAGTTGTACCCAGGCGTCCGTCCGCGTCACGACCGGCCGAGGCTCGAAGCGAACGTCGTAGGCCTGCTTGGTCCGCCCGTCGCCAACCCAGGCCCGGTGCGTGAAGTTAACCGACGAATGCGGGATGCGGGCCGTGAATCGCGTGTGATTGTCATCGACCTTCGCCGCGAATTCGAGTGGATACTCGTCGGCGGGTAGGCCTTCCGGCTTCACGCGCACCGTGCCGACGGTTCCGTCGCGAAGCCGGCCGCTGACTATGTACTCGATCGTCACCTCGTCGCCGGCCGGCCACAAGACCTGCGTCTTGTTCTCCAGTTGATTGAAGCGCGGAATCTCGGCGGCAAACATGAGCTGCCGCTGGAGCAGGACCTTGAGCAGTTCCGGCCCAAAGAAGAGAATCATGCCGGCCGCCATCAGCATCGGCACACCAATCAGCCCCGCAGCCCACTTGAGCCGGCGGAAGTCGGCGAAGCGGCCAAACGAATTGCGCTCGGCAATCGCCTCGGACTCGCGGGCCACCGATTCAATCAACTCCGCCGACATGCCGCCGCGATCGGGCTTGCGCGACAATTGAATCGACGTCACCAGCCGATGCCCAAACTCCGGCACGCCTTCCTCGACGCGGCGAGCAAGACGAATGATCGACGGTCCTTTCGTCCACGGCCGCACGAGCCAGAAGAAGCCGGTTACGGCGAGGACCAGAAACTCAACGATCGTGAGCCCCGTCCGTAGCCAAGTCGGCGTCTCGCGATATTTGTCGACCCGCCAGTCGATGAACGTGCACAGGGCGATGACGGCAATGGCGACGGTCAGCCATCGTGCCACGCCCCAGGCGACGTGGAAGAGCCGCTCACGCCCGCGCAAGGAGCGAAGTTTGGCGAGGCCGATTTGGGGAATCGTTTGCATAGGCTCCGTCAATCAACTCATATTGCTAAACTTCCGCACCACCCATTCGATCGTGAACAGCGACACCACGATCGCCAGCATCGGCCACCAGGTCCACAGGAGCGTCTCTTTCCGTTGCGTGAACGTCACCTTCTGCGGCTGCACGTTGTCGGGCAACTGAATCAGGTCTTCCTCGCGATAGAACTTGCCGCCGGTCTGTTCCGCGAGTTTGCGCAAGGCCTCCTCGTTCATCGGGCCGGGGGCCTGTTCGTGCTCGGGCGGCAGCGTGACGCGGTAGTCGAGCGTCGCCATCTCTTCGCCGCTTTCGACCTTCAGGGCGTAACGGCCAACGCGGTCGTTCGGGACGGTCGCCACGTATTCGCCCGGCTGGTTCGGGACGGCCTCGAATTCGACAGTACGGAACTTGTCTTCGTTGGGACCCGCGTCGAGCTTTTCCACCTGTGCCGTGACGCGTTCCTTGGTCAACGGCCGATATTCCGGTGTAAAGAGCCGGGCGTAGATCTGGCCTGGCTTGCCAAGGACAGCCTCGCCGCCGGCGATGGCCAGTTGCCCGGCCTTGGTGCCGAGCGTGTGCGGCAGACCGATCGCGTAAACGACCTGACCCCAGAAGCGGGCAAAGTATTTGTCCGCCTCGTTGAACCGCCAGCGCCAGGTTTCTTCGCAGGCGGAGAAGAGCACCAGCCCCTTGCCGTAATACTGCATCGCCAAGAGCGGCATCGGTTTGTCGTCGACGATCTTTTCGCGCGGATGGTCGAGCAACGACACGGCTGCGGGCCGCAGCTTGGTCACCGGATAGTGCCAATAGAAGCCGGGCAGTTCCTGCCAGATCGCCATTTGCTCGGTCGGGTCGTCGGTCAGGCTGAGGATCGGGCTGCGCCGGCCGAGGTCGCTCAGCAGCGGCTTGAACTCGGCTGGCCGGCGTGCGTCGTCGAGCGGGAATTTGACCGAGGGCACCTCCACAGGTAGCACGTCGGCGAGTGGCGTGCCGAGCCACGTGGCCGGGGCGTGCAAGCGACCGGCGATGACGACAAGCCCGCCGCCTTCGGTAACGAAATCCTTGATCCAGCTCTTTTGCTCCGCTGTGAAGTAGTTCGCGTCGACGTCGCCGATCACGAGCAGGTCGTAGGCGAACAAGTCCTTGCGCTGATCGGGGAAATTCGGAATGAACGGCGGGCCGGCTTCCATCGCCTTGCGGTCGCCGTTGATGACGATGAAGGTCGGATCGACCCGGCGATCGCGCTTGAACGCCTGCAGCATGAACTTGAATTCCCACCGCGGGTTGCTCTCGACGTAGAGCATCTTCACCTTGCGGTCGGCGACGCGCACCATCTTGGCGAACTTATCCTCGGGAATGTCAGCGTTGTCGACGACCTTCACCGATGCGACGAGTTCCTTCTTGCCGGCCGACGCGTCGTCCTTCTGCGGCGTGAACTGCAGCGTCTCGGTAATGTCCTGCCCTTCCTTCACGGCCACGCGTTTCTTGGCGACGACGTTGCCGGCCAGCGTCAGCGTCATTTCGACTTCCGCATTCTTGACCCCCTGGGCTCGGAAGCGAAACGGCACAGTGACCGAATCTTCGATAAAGAGCGTGTCCGGAATGGCCGCGTCCTTGAGGACCAAGAGCCCGGCCGTCGCGCCGCCGATGCCGTAGATGTGGATCGGAATCTTGAGTCGCGCCGCCTCGCGAGCCAGATCGTCCCATTGCGTGGATGAGCCATTATCGCGGCCGTCGGTCGCCACGAAGATGACGGCCGGCAGCTCGTTCTCGTCGCGCGTCAACATCTCGGCAATCGAATCGGTGAGCTGCGTCTTCGTGTCGTCCGAAGTTACATCGGTCACCCACTTGAGTTCCGGCGTGTCCGGCAATCCACGCGTCCGCGAGCCGAAGAGGAACGGCTGGACCGGCCCCTTCGCCCGCAGCTTGCCGACAAGATCGAGCCGCTTGTTGGCGAAGATGCCCTTCATCAACTCGCTTCGCGTCGGCTGGCCGACCGGCGCCATGTCGGCGGGCGGCGGCGAGGCGATGCCGTGATTGGGAGCAAGGCGATCGAGCGCAATGCCGGCCCGAATTTTGTCGGCCTGCGTGGGTCGCGGGTCTTTCATCTTCATGCTCTCGCTGTTGTCCGCGAGCAGCACGATCGGCCGGTTCTTCTCGGTTTTCACGTCGCGCACGGCGACCGGCTTGCAGAGCAGAAACACGATCGTGCAGAGCGTGATCGCCCGCAGCCCGGCGAGCACGAGCCGGCGGGTCGTGCCGAGCTTCATCGACTCGGTGAAATAGAACCCGCCGGCCAAGCCCGCGATGGCGACCATCAAGAGGATAGCCAGCCAACCGGGAAACGACCCGCGGAGAACGATCTCGGCAAACAAACTCATCGGACTCCCCACGCCGCTTGCGGCGTAGCGCTACCACGCCTTCCCGCAGAACCACGCCCAAGCCATTTCACCGATCGCGAACAACAGCAACACCAACAACACCGGCACCGTCCACTCGTTCCGATTGCGTACGGAGTCGGCCTTGCTGATCGCCTCGTTGCCGGTCGACAGGTGTTCGGCCTTGAAGCCGAGCATCTCATCGATCTGGGCATCCGGCAGCGGGTCCATCGTCTCGCTTTCACGCAGGTCCGGCACAACCGCGAAGCGCGTCCCCGTATCGGCCCCTTCTTCGGCAATCGTGTAGATGCCCGCGTGACCCGTATCGGTCACCGTTAATGCCAATTGCTCGTTCGCCCCGCCTTGCGGCTTGCCGAGCCGAACATGATTGCCATCTGGCCGGATTACCTGATAGCTCTTGGTCAAATCCTTCGGTGTCCAGCGGATCGTCTCGCCAGCCACGCGGTTGAAGCCGACGGACGAGCGTTCGATCAGATGCGTCAACGCCCCGTGAATGAACGGCTGGAACGTCAGGTTCGTGGCGAAGAAGCCCCAGTCCTTGTCGACCGACGTCGTCAGGAACAGTACTTCGCCGTCGCCCACTTGCTTCCCGAGCAGGGCCGGCCGGCCATCGTTGAAGCGCATCAACACGCGGCCCGATTCGCGAAGCTGCTCCGCGTTTGGTTCGATGACGCCGACACCCCGGAGCACGAACGCATCGCGAAGTTGCAGGAACGGATCGTTCGCCGACAGCTTGAAGCGTGCGAGGAACGACTTCTCGTCGATCGAATTCGGGTCCGGGAAGAGCGGCGTGTCTTTGGGGATTTCGAACTTGTCGCCGACTTCCATCGGCAACAGCTTTTGCCCGCCCGGCCCGAGCACGCGATTGTAAACCGTCTTCTCCACGTTCGGCCCGGAGGTGATGAAGAGTCCGTGCCCCTCCTTGACGAACTCGCCGAGCCGTTGGATGAAGTCGTCCGGCAACGAGCCCGGCCCGCCGACGGAACAATTGACGAGGATGCAGACTTCCTTGTCGGTCAGCGATCCCGGCCCGACCTCCGCCATCCGCACCAGCTCCGGCTGCACGTGATAGCGTTCCTTGAACTCGTCGGGGATCGGCAGCAACGCATGCGTCAAAAAGTAGCTGCCGGCCTTCTCCGGTTCGCGGTCGTTCGGTGAGCCGTCAACTACGAGGACGCGCACCTTTTCGCGGACCAGGATCACCTTGTCGAGCTTGTTGTCGTCGACGAGGTCGTCCTTGCCGTCCTTGACCTCGGCCGTCAGCACGCGCCAGCCGGCATTGTCGATCTTGCCCGTGAGCGTCACCGGCTTGGTTTCGCCGGGGCCGATCTTCTCGATCGGTTGTGCGTCCTTGTCGAGTTCCTTGCCATCGACCTTGAGCGTGATGGTCAAGCCCGTCACCGGCTCGGTGCCCGTGTTCTTGACGATCACGGTGAACGGCATCCGGGCCTTGGTATGTGGAATGTCCGACTGCGCTTTCAGGTCGACGATGGCGACATTGTGAATCGGCTGCGACCCGCAGCGCACGAGGAACAGCGTCCCCTGGCCCTTGATCTCCTCGCACTTGACGCGAATCGCTGACGATTGCCGTTCCCACCCGCCGCGCTGCATGTCGCTGAACAGGTAAACTTCCTTCGCCGCCCCCTCGGCCCGGCTCAACGCCGCTTGCGCTTCGGCAAGCCCAGCGAGGAAGTCGGTCGATTGCTGCGTGACCTGGAGGTTCTGAATGAGCAGCTTCGCCTGATCCAAGTTCCGCGGCGACTTCGGCCCCGCGGCGATGGCTCGGTCGGTACAGGTGACGACCTGCACCGTCGAGTTCGGCGGCAAATCGTCGATGACCTTGAGCGCGGCCTCCTTGGCGAGATCGAGCCGCGTCTTCGGCCCTTCGCGGGTGTCCATGCTGTACGACAGGTCGATGACGAACACGGCATCGACTGCTTCGCCGCGCTTGCCCGCGGTGACGGCCGAGCTGACAAACGGCCGGGCCAGCGCCACGGCGAGGAGGATCATCAACAGGATGCGGAGCAGCAGCAGAATCAATTCCTGGAACCGCAGCCGGCGACTCGTCTGCTCGACCGCCAGGCGCAGAAACTTCATGGCCCCCCACGGCACCGGCTTGTACCGGGCCCGGTAGAGGAAGTGCAGAATCAGCGGGATCGCGCCCGCGATTGCACCGAACAACATGAAGGGGGCCAGGAAGGGCATTCAACAACGCTCCACCATCCGGGGCGAGCGGAGCGGCGTAAGCCGCCCGATAATGACGTCACCCGATAATGACATCATCGGGTCGCTTACGCGACTCCGCTCGCCAAACACATCATCGGGTCGCTTACGCGGCTCCGCTCGCCAAAGTTACAACCGCCCCATCTGCAACCGCGTGATCAGGTACTTCGACAGCGCCTGCTCCAGCGGCTTGCTCGTATCCATCCGCACATAATCGACGCGATACGCCTCGCAGCCGGCCCGCAGCTCGGTGAGGTAATCCTGCACCACACGCTGATAAGCCGGGCGAATCAGGTGCGGACGCGTCTTGATCTCTTCCGGCACCTCGAGGCCATCGAACTTGATGTTCCCGGTGAACGGGAAGTCGATTTCGTCCGGGTGCATCACGTGGAAGACGGTGACGTCGTGCCCCTGGAAGCGCAGGTGCTTCAGTCCCTTCAGGACATTGTCGACTTCATCAAACACGTCGGAAATCAGGAACACGAGCCCACGTCGGCGGATCCGATCGGCAAGCTGCTCCAGCAGCGGGCCCATGGTCGTCTTTTCGAGCGGCTCGATTGATTCCAGCGTGTGCAGGATCGTGTTGACGCTGGCCATCGAGCTGGACGCGGGCAACTCGACGCGCCAGTCGGCGTCGAAAACATTCAACGCCACGCTGTCACGCTGCTTTACCACGACATACGCGAGCGTCGCGGCGATCAGCTTCGCGTATTCGAGCTTGTTGGTCGCCCCGTCGCCGTACTCCATCGACTTGGAGCCGTCGAGGAGGATGTGGGCGTTGAAGTTGGTTTCCTGCTCGTACTGCTTGATCGTGTAGCGTTCGGAGCGGCCGTAACTCTTCCAGTCGATGTGCCGAATGTCGTCGCCCGGCACATACTCGCGATGCTGCACGAACTCGACTGAGAACCCACGGAACGGCGACTTGTGGTCGCCGACGCGCAGCCCCTCGACGATGGACCGGGCTTGAATGCCCAGCGCCTCGGCGCGTGAAAGTACGGATGGTTTGAGATACTCAGGCATAGTTTTCGCCGCTTGCGACGTAGCGCCTACGCGGCAAACTCCTTGGCAGCGGCCTTGATGAGCCGCTTGATCACATCGTCCACCGTGATCCCCTCGCTTTGCGCCGTGAAGTTCACGATGATGCGATGCCGCAAGATCGGCGGCGCCACAGCCACGACATCGTCGCCCGACACATGGTTCGAGCCACGCAGAATCGCATGTGCCTTTGCCGCAAGTATGAGGTTCATACTCGCACGCGGCCCAGCGCCCCAGGTGAGCCACTTGTTCGCGAACTCGGCGGCCTCCGGCGTGTTCGGCCGCGAGAGCCGCGTGATCTTCTTGGCGAACTGAAACACGAGATCGGACACCGGCACCCGGCGAACGACCTTCTGCAACGCGAGAATGTCGTCGCCATGCAACACCGTCGAGACGGTGGTCTTCACGTCCGACGTCTGGATGCGCATGATCTGCTCTTCCTCGTCGGCGGACGGGTAGTCCACTTTGATGAGGAAGAGGAACCGGTCGAGCTGGGCTTCCGGCAGCGGGTAAGTGCCTTCCTGCTCGATCGGGTTCTGCGTGGCGAGCACGAAGAACGGGTCCTTCATCGGATGGTCGATGCCGCCGATTGAGGCCTTGCGTTCTTGCATCGATTCGAGCAGGGCCGCCTGCGTCTTGGGCGGCGTGCGGTTGATTTCGTCGGCGAGCACGATGTTCGCGAAGATCGGGCCGGGCAGGAACTTGAACGCCCGCTGCTTGGTGACCGGGTCGTCCTGGATCACTTCCGTGCCCGTGATGTCTGTCGGCATCAGGTCCGGCGTGAACTGAATGCGCTTGAACGACATGTCCAGCGACTGGGCCAGCGTGCTGACCATGAGCGTCTTCGCCAGGCCTGGCACACCCATGAGCAGGGCGTGCGAGCGGCAGAAGATGGCCATCAGCAATTGGTCGAGCACTTGCTCCTGACCGATGATGATCTTGCCGACTTCCTTGCGCAGCCGTTGATGGGCGTCGCGCAGCTTTTCCAGCATCTGGGTGTCGTTGGCGTCGGACATAGCAGAAAGACTCACGAGACGGCGGAGAGTGCCGCGGGGTGGGAATGACCACTTTATAGAAGGTAGGGCAACCGACCGGCAAACCGCCGCGCAAAAAAGAATAGGCTGAGCAAGAAGTTAGGTGTCGGTCGGACAGGCCCTTCGACGGTCGAGCAAGAGGGCCACTATAAATGCCCAATGCCTGACGCACACCCATGCCTCTACTGTGGCGGCACTGCCTTTTCGGTCCTCCATGCCGGGATTGAGGATCGGCTACGCTTCGCCCCGGGTAGGCGCGATTGGCTGCGGTGCCAGCACTGCGGCAGTGCGGTGCTTTCACCATTCCCAGCGGTGTCAGAGATTCCGAGCTTTTATCCACCCGTCTATACCTTCGGGCTCAAGCAGGACAAGAACGGCGGCGCTCTGCAGCATCTCATCGCGCAAATCGAATTTCAGGCGTTCTACCGGCCGCAGTACGAGTCGCAGGCCCAGCGCATCTTGCGTGTGATCCGAGCCCCGCGAACGGGCCGGATGCTCGACGTCGGTTGTGGTCGCGGCTTGCGGTTGCTGTCGTTCCGCCGGCTCGGCATGAGCGTTCACGGCATGGACCTGATCCCGGAGCCAGTCGAATACGTGAAGAAGGAACTCGGCGTGCCGGCCGTTTGTACCGACATGGCGGGCCTGCCGAAGGCGTTCGAGTCCGGCACGTTTGATTTGCTCACCGCATTCCAGGTGATCGAGCATGTGCCGGACGCCAACGAGATGATCGCGTCGTGCTTCGAATTGCTCAAGCCCGGCGGTTGGATCGTCATCACGACGCCGATGGTCGACAGCATGCAGTCGCAGTTCTTCGGCCGCCGCTGGGCTGCCGCGACCGAGGCCCCGCGGCACCTATCGCTGCCGACCAAGAAGGGCGTCCGCATCGCCCTCGAACGACGCGGTTTCACCGATGTGAACGCTTCCTACGACTCGGCCTGGATGGCCGCCGGCCATTTCGGCCTTTCGGCGGTCCCAGGGGCCGCGACCACGCTCTTCTATGAGCAGGGCAAAGTCAAAGCACTATTCAACCGCGGCATGGGCGCCGCGGCGGCGCTACTATCGATGCCGTGGTGCTGGCTCGAAAACGTCGTCTGGCGGCGGCCGGCGCTCGGGATGATCTTTGCTCGCAAGCCCGTTTGAATAACGGGGAAAGCACGACACCGATTTCTTTCATTTTCTAAGATTGCCAAGAGAGATTGCCAAACACATATGGGGGGTTGGCAATCTCTCCCCGTCGAAACAGCACTTATCTCTCTATTTCACAGTAAGATGCGCCGAAAACCGTCAACGCAAAATTCTAGCGCCAGCAACCCCCAAAAATGGCTCGGAGGACGCACTTATTTCGGGGGGATGGGCCCGCCGCAGTCCAAATTGGTGGTCATGCAAACGTCAGAACCAGACCGAACGCCACGGCCCCGACGACGACGAGGGAGACGCTCAGCGGCGACAGTGGGTCGTGCGTGACGATCGTCCCACTGCCGGGTGGCGGGAGTTCGACGGAACTCACTCCGGGCGGCTCCCACACGAGACCATCGTCGGGCGATATCAACTTGCAGCGCGTCTGGTATAGCGCGTAGCCAACCGCCGCCAGCAAGAGTGACGATGCCGAGACGAACTCAAGGGGAGAGCGCTCCAGGAGATCAGAAATAGGCTGCAAGAGCGGCCAGCCAATTTGATCGCTTGAGTGAAGCACTGCAAGACCGTTATTCACAAAGTGAATGAACATCGCCGCCCACAGCGAACGTGTGGCCACATAAGTTGCGTAAATCGCCGCTCCAAAGAACATGGCCCAAAGGCCTTGCCGCGGTTCGAGGTGAATGGCGCCGAAGAGGAACGACGTCATCAACATCACAGCCCACATCGGATAGCGGCCGGCGAGTCCGCGGCCCAAGAAGCCGCGACACCAGAACTCCTCGTTGACCGCCGGCAGGATCGCGACCGCAAAAAAGGCAAGGAGGAACGGCGTCTTCTTCAAGAGCGGCTCGACGGCCTCGATCCCTGGCCATTCAAAATCGATATTCGCGCGATTGAGCAGGTCCTGAACGCTCGGGACATATTTCATGATGGGCTGCTCGACGGCGGATGAGACACCCAGGAGCGCCGGAAACCCGATCAGGATCAAAACCCAATGCGTAATCGACGGCCATCGGGTCAGAGCCATGCGCCGCTTCCATTGACGCCCAATTCGCCATCGAATCATGATCCAACCGAACAATACGCCGACGAGGTGCGAGGCGATCAGCACCGTCAGCATCATCAATCGCCCGTCGTCTCCCTGAACCCATTCTTTCTGCTTGGCGGGGTCGTTCAACATACCTTGACCGTTGTTCGCGACCTCAATCGCCATGAACACGAAGATAATTGGGATACCGCAGAAGATCAGTGCCAAGAACTGGGTCACTATCAAATAAAGCACACACCAAAGCACGGCCATCCAGAAGCCAAACGCTGGCTCGGGCTTGGTCTTCCCCTCTGGTCGGCTCCGAAGCGGGGGCAAGTCGGAGTCCTTCGGCGGCACCGGCCGTAGATGCGAAATTTCGTCAAAGCCGTCCGGCCGTTCGGAACTCATCGCTGCCTCATCAGTAATGCACCCAGTCCATGTACTCGGCCCATTGATAGATCCACGGGTGCCGCCACGGATTGGCCCAAGTGTAGGTCGCGGAGAACGCCGACGCCCCTAAACAAAGATAGGCAAACCACCGGCCGCCGCGTGCCCGGCTCATGCGATCGACGGCCGGCAACATCGCCAGCAACAGCAACGGTGTCAGCCAGAACAACCACCGCGGCCCGCTCGACCAGCCTCCGTAGTTGTTCGTCTTCCAGATGTAAAAGCCTACGACAACCGCGAGAATGAGCGGCGTCAATCGATGTAAACGCGACACGCCCGCCGGGCCCTTCTGTGGGAACGCCATCCCGACGAGCGCCAGCAGCCAGATCGGCGTCAGCGAGAAGAGCCCGTGATGGCCGACCACGAAGTTGAACGCGTAAACCTCCTTCGGCTCGTCAATGAAATCGATGCCCGGCTCAGGTGGGTTCTTAAGGACCTTGTTCCCCAATGCCAACTGGTCCGCGTCATAGCGCTTGCTCCAATGGCTCCCTGGATACTCGTACCACGGGCCGCCGAACTTGGCGTAGACCGGCTCCCATGTACCGATGGCCTTGTAATTGATCCACGTCTGGGCCGCGATCGGGATCAATAGGGCCGGGATGAACCAGATCAGCCCCTTCCACGATGCACGGAGAATCAGGAACGCGACCGCCCCCGCGAACGCCGCGGCCGGCAGATCCATGCAGATGGCGAGCCCCGCGAATAGCCCGGCGACGATCAGCCGAATCGGCGAGCGGAGCCCATCCGTCGCGGGTCCTTCCACCATGTACGGCGGAATCACTACCTTGCGTCCGGAGCCGCAGATCGCATAGAGGGCATAGACGATGCAACATGCGGCCGGCACGTGGTTGTTGAGGGTGATCGCGAACGTCGTTAGAAATGTCCCGCCGCAAGCGGCCGCGAACGTGAACAGCCGGCCCCAGTCGGTGGTGCCATAGCGCTCGATCAAGAGCGCCAACAGATAGAGAGCCAGAACCAGCGGCAGCACGTTGGTCAGGAGCAGGATCGGGACGACGACTTCCCACTTGTGCTCATCGATGTTCTTGTGCAGGTAGTGATGCAATATCCAATATTCGCCCGCGACGATCACGGTGAGTAGCGGCGGCTTGGTGGAGAAGAAGTCATGCGTCTCCGGGTGCAAGACGACGTCGACGGAACCGAACCCCTTGTTGCCGGGGAACAGAATCCCCTTGTCCGTGTACCCCTTCGTCGGGTCGATCTCATTCGGCACTCGTTGGCCAATGACGAACGTGTGCTCTTCGACGAGCGCTTTCACCGTCGCCCAGCGAGCCCGGTCGTTGGACGAAAACGTGGGCCACGGCGTCGGCGCCTTGTCCGGCCACTTGCGCGCCGGGTAGAACTCGCCCGGCGCGTCCGGCTTCGGCTTCGGCGTGTGCAGACTCGGTTCGAAGAGCAATTCGACATTCACGACGCGCGCGACCATCAAGCCCGTGGCAACGACGAGGAAGAGCGAGTAAAGCGATCGGCGGAGAGTGGGGTCCATATTTGCATCCAACGGCGAGCGGAGCCGCGTAAGCGGCCCGATGTTGACCTGTCATTATCGGGCCGCTTACGCGGCTCCGCTCGCCTATCCAATCCGCTCCACGATGCTATACGGCTCGTCCGTCCGCAGGGCCGCCAGCGTTTCGGCTTGCAGGCCATTGAGAAACACCATCAGCGAGCCGAGCACGCCGAGTACGATCGCCAGCATCGTCAGCGGTGAGAACAACGGGCTCCAGAAGATGCCGATCACGGCGAGCACAACCGCCGCCATGATCATCAGCAGCGTCGTGTGCCCAAACAGGTGCATCGGCCGTCGGCCATAGGTCGTCAGATACTTGACCGTCACCAAATCCAAAAAGCCGCGGAGGAAGCGGCGGAAGCCGTATTTCGATCGACCAAACTTGCGGGCCCGGTGCTGAATTACCAACTCGCCGACGCGAAAGCCCTTCGCGGCGGCCAGAACGGGCACGAAGCGATGGAACTCGCCGTAGAGCCGGACTTCTTTGAAGATCGCCGTGTCGTACGCCTTCATGCCGCAGTTGTGATCGTGCAGGTTCACTCCGGTCAACCAGCTCACCATGCCGTTGAACACGCGGCTCGGCAAGACCTTGTGCCACGGGTCGTGGCGCACCTTCTTCCACCCGCTCACGAGATCAAATCCCGAATCCAGTTGCTTGAGGAAGTTCGGAATCTCGGCCGGATCGTCTTGCAAATCTGCGTCAAGCGTCAGCGCCTGCGCCCCTCGCGCTTCACGGAAGCCGGCTTGCAGCGCAGCCGCCTTGCCGAAGTTGCGGCGGAACTTCAGGCCGCGGATGCGTGGGTCGTGGGCGGCCAGTTCCTTGACCAGGTCCCACGAACCGTCGGTGCTGCCGTCATCGATGAAGATGATCTCGATGGCCAGGTTTTGATCGCGAGCGACGGCCCCGATCTCGGCGCACAGGGCCGCGAGACTCTCACGCTCGTTAAACATGGGGATGACGAGCGACAGCGCGGGGTCAGTCATTCAGGCCCTCGGCAGCGGCCGCCTCGGCGCGAACGGCAGCGCGGGCAGCGGATGGAGCGAAGCGATAGAGTATCGCGGCCATGAGCAATTCGGAAGTCGTACCGAGCAATCGGAACCAGACAGCCAGGATCGCGGCCAACCCGTCGGCCTCGGTGGCCCCCAGGTTCAATCGAGCCTTTAACTCGACCGCCAACAGGAGCTGAAGGGCGAGATCGCGCACGCCGAACCCGGCCGGCATGAAAAACGCTACAAACCCAAGCACATACGCAATCGCGTTGATCGACACCAGATTCCAGTATTCCTCCGCCGTCATCGGGCCGTCCGGTTGAAGGCCGACCAGAGTCAGCAGCAGGCAGCCGCCGAGCACGAACCAGCCGAGTGCATCGAACGCCAGGCCGAAGACGACCATGTGAAGCTTCACGCGCGGAAACTGCTTGGCATCGGCTCCTTTGCGCCAGCGGTTGACGCGGTTGACAAAGCGATTGAGCCCGACCAGGCCGATGGGCGCCAGGGCGATCGGCAGGATCAGCCAATAGCGGTTCAACTCCGGCAAGCTGCCGCCGCGAGCTTCGAGCTGGGCGCCGAGCCCCTGCCACAGCGACTCCGGCAGCAGGACAACTCCAACCAGAGCGCCGGCGCCAACCCAAACGAGGCTCTCGTACATGGCCGTGATGCCGACGGCCGTCCGACTGATGCCAATGCCGCGCAGCATCCCGATACGGATGATGATGACCAGGATCTTGCCCGGCACGTACTTGCCCATCTGGCTGATGAAATACGCCCGCAACCCGGTGGCGGCCGACGCGTGTGCCCCCTGATTGTTCAACAGGATGACGTAGTAGAGCCCCCAGACGGTATAGGCGAGGAGATAGACCACTGCAGCCACCAGCAGCCAGTGGAACTGGGGGACCAGATGGCCGCTCCAGAGGCCGGGTTGATTGAGCTTCTTGAAGAAGTACCACCCGACGCACGCAACCACCACCAGGGGCAGCACGTACTTCCATGTCATGCCGGCGACGCGACGCATGGGGAGAAGTGTAGAAGAACGGAAGGAATTCAGCCGCGCGGATCGTGAACCCGTATTCTCGGCGCCGGCCTCGGCAGCTCCTCAATCGCCCGAAGACGAGTAAGAGCAGGAGTAAGATGAGGATTAGGAGCAAGAGAAAGAGCAAGAGTAGGACAATCGGCACAATCGGAGTTAATCGGTCTCTTGCTCTTGCTCCTCCTCTTACTCTTGGTCCTACTCCTGCTCCTAATCAGCTTGGCAGCGCTTCCGGCGTCGCGCGAATTTGGCGACCGGCTTTGATGGTCAATAATCGCTCGGACTGATCACTTCGCCGCCGCTGGCCGTGACGAGGGCGGCCAGGACGGTAATGTTAATCGATTGCCGGACGAACTTGACGGACCCATCCGCAAAGCACACGTTCGCCCCACCGGAATGGAAGCTGTAAATGTCGCCCTGCAGGTTGTTGCAGTTCATTGCGCACGTGCCCGAGCCGATGCTCCCCTTGCCGGTTGCATCGGTGCCAGTCACCGTGAGACGGTTGTCGGAATCGGCCCAGATTGGGCCGGTGATCTTGGTCGTGTCGTACGGAACCGGAACGCGGTCGGTGAAGTATTGCATCGATCGGCCGCCGGCTTCCGAGAACAAGGTTGTGTTGCTCGTTCCGTCCGTGATCGACGCGAACGGGTTGATGCCGTTCTGTCGCATTGCACCTTTGCTTGGCGCTCCGGGCCAGGTGGCGGCGACGACCGGATTGGCAAAGGCGACCTCGGCCCCGGTGGAATCCTTCGCGGTCTTTACCTGACATAGCGGTGCATAGTCCGCGGTCCAACCGGTCGAGGTGTTCTTGGTGGTTGGATAGACCGGACCGCCGAGCGTGTTGGTGGCCGATCCCGGAGCGCTCGGGGGAGCGAAGCTGTTGTTCGACGGCCCGATGTAGTTGGTCGCATAGGCGGGGACCATCGAGTCGCTCGACTGGCTCGACGGGCAGCGGAAGAGCTTGAACTTGATCTGCAGCGCGGGGGCGTTGCGTGGGTCGCTCCAGTCGACGTTAAACCAGTATTGCGAACTGATGTTGTTCTGCTCGATGTAGGGGAGCAACACAACGAGGACGCTGCAGCGCCCTTGCGTGCCGCTCTCGTTGCCCTGGGCCGGCACCGTGAAAATGTCGAACGGAATGTACGGCGGCTGGCTATTGTTTTTGGTGATGGCGTTGTACGGCAGCCCGCCCATTGCCGACTCAAAGTTGTGGCATGCCAGCCCCAGCTGTTTGAGGTTGTTCGTGCACTTCAGCCGGTTGGCGGCTTCGCGCACTTTTTGGACCGCTGGCAGGAGCAGGCCGATCAGGATCGCGATAATTGCAATAACCACAAGAAGTTCGATCAACGTGAATCCGTAACGTGCCGAACGTGATGCGTGCATTGCGACTCCTGGGTGTCCGCGCGATGAACGAATGAGCAACACCGACGAGGGCGGCGGGCTCGAAGGAAGAAGATTACGAAGGTCACGTTTGGATCTGAGGTGGAAGGGATTGAGGTCCAATGACGATTCAATGAAGAATGTGTGAACGAGGTTGGGTCTGATAACGCAAATCTGCCGATTTTGACCGGGTATACCGCGATCGAACCGACGGAAGTCATGCCGAATCTTGATATTTCCGATAAGATAGGTTATCTAAACCCGCCTTCTTCGCATTTTGCCGGCTTTTGACGGGGTTTTTCATGGCAGCGGAATCTGCGGCGAACGACGACGGCAAGCGATCCGCCGTCGAAGGCATCAAGGAGAAGAGCCGCTGGCTGCGCGGCACCCTGGCCGAAGGACTCGCCGACCCCGAAGTCGATCATTTCGGCGAAGAGGACAAGCAACTCCTTAAGTTTCACGGCAGCTACCAACAGGAAGACCGCGACGCTCGCAAGAATCGCTCGAAGGCTGGCGTCGGCAAGCATTACATGTTCATGGTCCGCCTGAAGTTGCCGGGCGGGAAGATGACGGGGAAGCAGTACCTCGCTCTCGACGCGATTGCCGGCGAGCGCGCCAATGGCACCTTGCGTCTAACCACGCGGCAGAGCATCCAGTTCCACGGCATCATCAAGACCGATCTGCGGCCGGCGATCCAGGAGATGAACGCGGCCCTGATCTCCACGCTCGGCGCGTGCGGCGACGTCAATCGCAATGTGCTGGCCTGCCCGGCGCCGCTGAACGATCAGCCCCGTCGTGACGCGCAGCGGCTCGCTGACGCCATCGCCGAACACTTGGCCCCCCGCTCCAACGGCTACCACGACGTCTGGCTCAACGGCGAACATGTTAGCCCGGACGCCAGCCAAACAGATGGCGTCGAGCCGATCTACGGCAAGGTCTATCTGCCGCGCAAGTTCAAGGTCGCGCTCGCCTTGCCGGCCGACAACTGCGTCGACGTGTACGCCAACTGCCTCGGCTTCCTGGCGGCCGTCGAGAATGGCCGGACGGTCGGCTACAACGTGCTGGTTGGCGGCGGCATGGGTCGAACGAGCGGCAACAAGACCACGTTCCCGCACATCGCCCAGCCGCTCTGCTTTGTCGAACCCGACGAGGTAATCGCGGCGTCGGAGGCCGCGATCAAGTTCTTCCGCGATCACGGCAACCGGGCCGATCGCAAACGGGCACGCTTCAAGTACATCATCCACGATTACGGCATCGAGAAAGTCCGCGACATCTTCGTTCGCGACTACTGGCAGAAGCCGATCCGTCTGCCGCGTGAATTGCCGGTGACGGGCGTCGACCTCCACCACGGCTGGCAGCCGCAGGGCGATGGCAAGTGGTTCCTCGGCCTGAGCATCGAGAACGGCCGCATCAAGGACGAGGGCCGGCTGCAACTCCGGACCGGCCTCCGCAAGATCGTCGAACGCTTCGGCCCAACCGTCCGCGTCAGCGCTCAGCAGGACCTTCTGCTCGGCGACATCGACGCGGCCTATCGGCCAGCGATCGACAGCTTGCTCAACGAACACGGCATCGAACGGCCCGAGAACCTGTCGCAAGTTCGCAAATGGAGCATGGCCTGCCCGGCGATCCCGACCTGCGGCCTCGCGATTACGGAGAGCGAGCGCATCCTGCCGCAATTCATTACCCAGTTCGAAGGCATGCTTGGCGAGATGGGCCTGAGCGATCAGCAGGTCAGCATCCGCATGACCGGCTGCCCGAACGGCTGTGCCCGGCCGTACAACTCGGACATCGGCCTCGTAGGCCGCAGCGGCACCAAGTACACCCTCTTCGTCGGCGGCAGCCATCGCGGCGATCGCCTCAGCTTCCTTCTGCAAGACCTCGTCGAACGCGACAGCGTGGTTCCGCTGGTGCGCACACTTCTCGGCCGCTTCAAGGCCGAGCGCACGAGCGATGAAGGTTTTGGCGACTGGTGCACCCGCCAGGGCGTCGAATCACTGTGCACGACTCTGGGGCTCGCGCTGCCGAAAGCGGCCTGATAGCCTCTATCGGCTAAAGTTCCTTCGTCGCCGCGTGATTCTCTTTCAGCCAATCCATCAACGTCACCGGCTCGCGGTCGTCGATCTGGATGTACCACGAGAAGCCGAACTTGTTTTTCGCCAGCCGCGTGACGAACTCCTTCCTAGTGCTCTATCACACGCTGAAGTTAGGGTAGCGTGTGTGGGAGGAGTTGACCAAAATGGCAGCAACCAAGGAGGGGTGCTGTCATGCAGAAGAAATACATCGTCCGGCTCACCGATGAAGAACGAGCGACATTGGACG
>DATANR010000297.1:0-18700 GCA_036266155.1 Gemmataceae bacterium
CCGGCAACCTGCGTGTCGTCCACGATGAGGTTGTCGTTGCCCGATCCGCCGAGCACGGTCAACGAGCCGCCGACGAACATGCGTTGCAAGAAAATGCCGGAGTCCTTCGGTCCGTCCACGATCTTGACGTTGCCGTAGACCGTCACCGGCCCCGGCGCCTGCGTCCCGGCTGCGAACGAGGAGTTGGCCCCGGCGACGGCATCGCCGAGCGCCACGGATACGTTGCGGCCGATGGTAGTGTTGTCGAGCAACACCGTATCGCCGTTCATGCCGCCGACGTAGGTGAAGTTGCTGCCGATCGTGTTGGTGCCGATGCCGCCCTGGTTCGAGTTGAACGAGTTGTCGCCGTTGCCGAGGTTTGCCGTCAAGTTGCCGCCCGCCGACAAGAGACCGGATGACTCGATCGTATCCAGCCCAGCGCCGCCGATGAATGCGATGTTGCGGTTGGCCGAGAGCAGCTCGATCGACACGGCGTTGCTGTCGTAGGCGAGCGGCGTGCCGAGGACGAAACGAGCGTCGATGCCGGCCGTCAGACCGGCGCCGGAGGAATCGAGGTTGAAGGTGTCGTTGCCCGTCCCGCCCATGTAGTTGAAGTTGCCGCCAACGCGCATCAGATGAGTGCCGAGGCCGATCACGGTGTTGGTGCCGTCACCGAGGTTGAACGAGGCGGCCATGCCGACGTTGATGTCGGCCGAATCGGTGATCTCGACGCGATCCGTGCCGGACAGGCCGACGAGGGTCAAGTTGCCGCGGATCGTCCCGCCCTTGAGCCGCGTGGTGTTCGAGCCTTTGCCCAGGTTGAGCGACAGGTTGCCGCCGATGACGGTGGTAGGTTCGACGTTGAACTGGTCGCTGGTGGTGGCAGGCGCCGGTGCGGCGGTGTAGGTCACATTGCCGCCGACCGTGCCGAACAGCGTGACGGACTGCGTCGACTTGGCGCCGACGATGGTCAAGTTGCCGCCGAGCTTGGCGGACGAATCGAGGAGGAAGTCGCCGTTCTGAACGCTGCCGAACTTGACGATGAGGTTGCGCACACCCTGGTTAGTGGCATCGCCCTTGAAAACGTTGACGGCCGCCTGCGTTTCGGTGAGCGTGATGTATCCGACCGGTTGCTTGGCCACGGCGGCGACGACGAGTCGATCGCCCTCCGCCGCGGTGATCGTCAAAGTCTGCGTGGCCGCCGTGTATACCGCGGACGCGGGGGTCGCCCGATCTTCGAGCGACAGGACGTTGAGAATTTGGCGACGAGCCGGAGAAATGCTGTTCATGCCGGGTACCTGTAAAGACGGGGCGAGGCGCACCAGTCGGCAGGTCGGAAGGATGCGCCGGCCGTCGGCGCGACTTATGCCAAGGGAAGCCGGGTAATTCAAGAGGAAGCCGCGGCAATTCAGGCAGGCGAGGTATTTTGGGCAGAATTTGCCGATGGGTCAGAGACACTTCCCGAACGAACAAATCGACCTGAGGCGGTAGCATGCAATGAAACGCAATCGTTAGGGGGGGTGTGGCAAAACCGTGGCGATCTTGGCGACCTTACTCAAAAACCCGCGAAAAACGCACTTTTTCAAAAAGGAAGGTCGCCAACTCCCCGGGTACAAGATCCTGGACAGACTTTGAGACTGGGATGGGGCGGCGCGACGCGACCTTGACCTATTTGCTCTCCAGCGACTTTGCGTGAAGTGAATGAAGAACAATTGTGAAGCCCGCTGTTCGCCGTGGCCGATAGGAGGGGAGCAACGCTCCTGATGAATCAGGCCGGTGCGGAAGGACTTTGGGCGACGGGTGCGGCGACGGTGAGACGCGGCTCCGGGCATCCCCAGGTCATCCCAATTCAAACGCCTTCGCGTTGACCCCCGACTTCGCGGGGGCGGGGACTTCCGAATCGGCCGGGACCCCGGTCGTGGCGACACGTCGCCCGCCGGGGTCCCTTGCATTTCTGACGCTCGCTCCTATCCAACCGATGATGCGCCGCGGGTTCGCCGCCGGCGAACCACGCTAAACGAGTTATTCACTGATGTCCAGCGCCACGATTCGCACTGCCCGAGCCCGCGAGATTCTCGATAGCCGCGGCAACCCGACCGTCGAGGTCGAGGTCGTCCTCGCCGATGGTACTCTCGGCCGCGCCGCCGTCCCGAGCGGGGCGAGCACGGGGGCCCACGAGGCTGTCGAGCTGCGCGACGGCGACAAGAAGCGTTACCTCGGCAAGGGCGTCCTCAAGGCCGTCGAGAATGTGCAAAAGCTCATCGCCCCGGCCATCGCCGGCCGCGACGCCTTCGACCAGGTCGGAGTCGATCACGCGATGCTCGCCCTTGACGGGACCGCGAACAAGGGCAAGCTCGGCGCGAACGCGATCCTCGGGGTCTCCATGGCCGTCGCCAACGCCGCCGCCAAGGTCGCGGGTTGGCCGCTCTACCGCTACTTGGGCGGCACGAACGCGAAGGTGTTGCCGATCCCGATGATGAACATCGTCAACGGCGGCGCCCACGCGGACAACACGATCGACTTCCAGGAATTCATGATCATGCCGGTCGGCGCCCCGACCTTCCGCGAAGGCCTGCGGATGGGCGCCGAGGTCTTTCACAGCCTCAAGAAGGTGCTGCACGACCAGAAGCTCTCGACCGCCGTCGGCGACGAGGGTGGCTTCGCACCGAACATCGCCACGGCCGACGAAGCGCTCAAGACGATCGCCACCGCCATCGAGAAGGCCGGCTACAAACTCGGCGAGCACATTGTCTTCGCACTCGATGCCGCATGCACCGAACTATTCGAGCACGCCAAGGCCCAGGGCAAGACGGGCTACTGCTTCTTCAAGAGCGACAAGAGCAAGATCATCTCATCCGACGAGATGATCGCCTTTTGGAAGAAGCTGTGTGCCGACTGGCCGATCCGCTCGATCGAAGACGGCCTGGCCGAGGACGACTGGGACGGCTGGAAGAAGCTGACAGCCGAGTTGGGCGGCAAGGTTCAACTGGTCGGCGATGACCTGTTCGTGACCAATGTCAAGCGCCTGGAACAAGGCATTAAAACCGGCTGCGGCAACAGCATCCTGGTGAAGGTGAATCAGATCGGCAGCCTGACCGAGACGTTCGACGCCATCGAGATGGCCAAGCGGAGCAAGTTCACCACGATCATCAGCCACCGCAGCGGCGAGACCGAAGACACGACGATCTCCGACATTGCCGTGGCCACCAACGCGGGGCAGATCAAGACCGGATCGGCCAGCCGCACGGACCGCATCGCCAAGTACAACCAGCTCCTGCGGATCGAAGAGGAGCTGGGGTCGTTTGCACGTTATGGGGTTTAGTCAGTCTTCGGCGTCGGGGTCGGGCATGATGCCGGTCTCGACGGCGGTGCGATAGTCCTCCGGATTGGCTTGCCAAGTCTCGTTGTAGGTCGACTCGAGCGGGACCATGACGTGGAAACCAGGGCTCACGAATAGCGGCATGTCTGGCAACTTATCACCGACCGCGACTGGCTCGACATAAGCAGCGCGGTCGCGGCCCACTTCGTACGAAGCCAGGATCAATTTCTTACCTCGTGGAAAAACAAACGCTTCTTCGACGATCTCGTCCCAAATGACTTTATGAATGCCAAGCGGGTCGCGGGAAGTTGGTGGAAATAGATCAATGATCAACACGTGGATTCCCGCGCGCAAGATCTCCATGATCTTGTCGACGAAATCGTCGAGGGCCGATTTGCTGTGCTTGTTCCCCGGTGAAACGATCTCGACCACGGCGACGATTCGGCCGAGCTGATGCTTCACAATCACGCGATTTGCTCGTGCAGCGTAAATCTCGTTGTTGGTGCGACGGACAATGCGGGTCTTGGGCCGCTTCATGGTTGCCAAACCGGCCGTGGCGTCGCCTTTTTTTTTTCGGGCGACTCGGCGTTCAATCGCAAGGACATCGTGTTCGAACGGTCCGGCGTGCTGTTCGACCAATGCGGATAAGCCCTTCGGCAATCGACCCGAGTTGAGTGCGTCCTTGATGCGAATCGACCAACTCTGATGAAAATCGTGGAATAGTCCCGCTGGAACTCGGACCCAATCGTGAATCGGCATGGCGACACCTCCCAACACGATTCTACAATGTTCATCTTGGCAGATTGTCCTCAATAAAAAACGGGGCCTTCATATGCGCATTGGTATTCTCTCGCTGTGGCTGATCACTCTTCCCGTGTGGGCCGAGGACAAAGTCGACACCGCCAAGGTCGAGGAGCAAGCCCGTCTCGTAGGCAAAGCGTTCCTCGATTCCGACTGGGCCAAGATGGCCGACTTGACCTACCCGAAGGTCGTCGAAATGAACGGCGGCCGTGAGAAGATGATTGAAACAGTCGAAAAAGGGATGAAGCGGCTGAAAGATCAGGGATACTCGTTCAAGAAGTACACCGTCGCCACTGCTCAGATCCCGGTCGTTGATGGTAAGACGATCTATGTCGTCGTGCCGACGAGCCTGGAGATCGAAGGTCCAACCGCCAAAGCCATTACCGATTCCTATCTGCTGGCGGTTTCCACCGACAGTGGCAAGACGTGGACCTTCGCGGACGGCGCCGGCATCGCCGACCCGGAGAAACGCAAACTCGTCTTCCCGAGCCTCCCCGCGGGCCTCAAGCTGCCGGACCGCAAGCCGCCGAAGGTAATCAAGGACTGAGAATGGTCACGTCATAACCGGGCCGCGCGTCGGTTCGGATGGGAACTCGACGCCGTTGTAAATGTCGGCCATTGGGATGCGGACCGGAAGAGTGGCGAACAACAACTCGCCAGCGAGCCCTGTCACGATCGTCCGCAACCAGTCGCTGTCCCCCTGACGCACGAACCGCTCGCACACCGGTTCGTTCTGGGCGACAAGAATGTACTCCTTCATGGATGGGAGTTGCTCATACTGTCGAAACTTGGCGCCACGATCGTAATTCTCCGTCGACGGCGACAACACTTCGATGATCGCGACTGGGTTTAGCAAAGTATCCTTATCCAGCGAGTCGTATTCGGCCTTGCCGCAAACGACGACAATGTCTGGATATGTGTAGAGACCCGTCGGAGACACCTTGACGCGCTGATCGCTGGAAAACGTCCGACATGGACTGCCTTTGAGACGCGTGCCAATTTCGATGATGAGATTGTCTTTGACCGAATTGTGTTCGCGGCTAGCGCTGGCCATCGCAAACATCTCGCCGCGATAGTATTCACTTTTGAACTCTGCTTTTCGTTCGCGGACGAGATACTCTTCCGGCGTCAAAAGTGGTTTCGGAATAGCGGACATATCGTGACCTCCTGCGCGAAACCGATGACTTGAGATAGCTTACCACCCCGCGGCCGGGTGATGTCGACATCGGACCGTCGGCTGCCGAAAAAGCACTCTACGCTTGATGGCCGCATATGGAGGCCGTCATGCATACGCGTCCACATCCGTTGGCCATTCTTGCCGCGATCTTCATCGTACTTGGCACATCGTGGTGGCTCGAATCCAACGCCCTTCGGCCCGACGACCGCGACGCGATGCTCGGCACTTGGACCGACGAAGCCGGGCCGCCGGGCAACTCGATTCGCTTCTATCAGGTGCCGATCGATTTGCCCGGCGCGCCCATCGCCACTGGCTTCGAAGGGAAGCTGACCGTCGACAACTGCCTGGGGGAAATCCAAGCAGCCGGCCAGTGGAACTTCGGCTCGTGGGACCCGCTTGTTCTCAACTTGCTCGTTGGTCGACAGAATTGGTATGTCGTGATAGTCAAATTGGACGACGACCACCTGCGCGTTCGCTTCGGCACGGATCCCGAAGAGATCATGCGACCAGGAGCGATCAATCATCCGGATGCGCGGACGCTGACGCGGATTGCGAACGAGCCGTGATCATCGGCGACCCAGCGCCTCCCGCAGCGCCGGCTCCAGCAGCGGATAGCGAAACTCGTACGCCAACTCCTTCGCGCGCACTGGAACGACGCGTTGCCCGTGCGTGGCGAGTTCGGCCATTTCTCCCATCAACAATCGCAGGCCGAACTTCGGAGCGCGCAACCAGCAAGGACGGTGCAACACATCCGCCAATGTGCGACAAAATCCCCAGTTCGTGACGGGCTCCGGGGCCGTGCCGTTAATCGGGCCAATCGCTTCGGGCCGGTCGAGGGCGTGGACGAATAGACCGGCCATGTCGTCAACGTGAATCCAGCTCACCCATTGCCGGCCGGTTGCGACGGGGCCGCCCAGATAGAAGCGGAACGGCTTCGCCAATTGCTGCAAGGCGCCACCATCGTTGGCCAGGACCATCCCGACGCGAATCATCGCCACGCGAACGCCGGCCTGCACTGCCGGAGCGGTCGCCGCTTCCCAGGCAACGCAGACATCGGCCAGGTAGCCGCTGCCGGGCAGGTCGGACTCAACGAACTCGGTCGGATTGTCCTCGTACATGCCGTAGAAGCCGACGGCCGAGGCGCTCACAAACACTTTCGTCGGCGGGTTGGCGACCGCATT
This sequence comes from Gemmataceae bacterium, assembly GCA_036266155.1. Classification (GTDB taxonomy): domain Bacteria; phylum Planctomycetota; class Planctomycetia; order Gemmatales; family Gemmataceae; genus SIAJ01. The sequence goes on from DATANR010000297.1 coordinate 6,458, forward strand.
GGCAATCAGCGACGTGCTCTCGACCCGACTGTCGAGGACTTTCGCCTTGAACTTCGCCGACCAGCGGTGGCCGGCAATTGACTCGCCCGCTAGATGGATAACGCCTTCGCAAGTCTTCAGCTCATCGAGCCACGGGCCCGCCACCGATGGATCACCCTTCACGTAGCCCGGACCGGTCGCGGATCGCGAGAGGACGAGCACCTCGTCGCCGCGCTCACGCAATCGCGCGACAACCCGTCGCCCAACCAACCCCGTGCCGCCGGTCACAAACACACGCATGATTGCCCTTCAAGCATGGGAACCGCGAAAGACACGAAAAGCACGAAAAGAAGACAAATCCAATTATTGCTTGGCCTCTCTTCGTGCTTTTCGTGTCTTTCGTGGTTCCTCTCTTATCCCAACTTCCACGGTTCGCGGTAGGGCCGGCTGATCATGGCCGCGGCTTCGGCGTCACCGGTGATCTGTTCCTTGACCGGGTCCCACGCGATCTTGCGGCCCGTGCGAATCGCAATGTTGCCGAGGTGGCACACGGTCGCGGAGCGGTGGCCGATCTCGGCGTCGGCGATCGGCAGCTTGCGCGAGCGGATGCAGTCGAGCCAGTTGCCGTGGTGATTCTTGCTTGCGTAAAGATGGACGTCCGTGTCCTTCAGCTCTTCCTTGAGGATCTCGGCCGGCGTTGCTTCGATTTTCCCGCGATCGACGAAAATTTTGCCCTTCTCGCCGATAAATGTGCAGCCACCCTTCTCGCCGTTGGCGCACACGACCTTCACGCCGTTCGCGTAGTGGTAAGTGATCGAGCACTTCTCCGGCGTCTCGAACCAGCCGTCTTTGTTGTAAGTCGCGGTCCCTTCGATCGAGACGGGGCCGGACTCGTCCATTCCGAGGGCCCACTGCGTGATGTCGAGGTGGTGGGCGCCAAAGTTCGTTACCTGTCCGCCGGAGTAGTCCCAGAAGAAGCGGAAGAGGTAGTGAACGCGGTTCGCGTTAAACGGCCGCTTCGGCGCCGGCCCGAGCCAGCGGTCATAGTCGAGTTCGGCCGGCGGGTCGGAGTCCGGCACCGATTTCTTGGCCCGGTCGATCCAGTTCGGGCCGGGGATGCCGACGCGGACCTCGCTGATCTTGCCGAGCCGGCCGGAGCGCACGTATTCACAGGCTCGGCGGAATCGGTCATCCGAACGCTGCTGGCTGCCGGTCTGCAAGATGCGCTTGTTCTTGCGGGCCGCGTCGACGATGGCCCGGCCCTCGGTGATGAACAGCGTGAGCGGCTTCTCGATGTAGACATCCTTGCCGGCATGGCACGCATCCACCGTGATCTGGGCGTGCCAGTGGTCCGGCACGGTGATCACGACGGCATCGACGTCCTTGCGGTCGAGAATCTTGCGATAGTCGGCCACGCCGTCGGGCTTCTTGCCGCCGGCATCCTCGACGAGTTTGACGGCCTCGGCGAGCCGCTTGGCATCGACTTCGCAGACGGCGACGACATTCTTGGCATGGGTCTTCGTGTTGCCCTTCCCCTGGTTGCCGACGCCGATGGCCCCGATGCGGATCTGCTCGGAGGGCTTCGGCGTGTCGGCCGCACGAGCCGTCGGGAACGGCGGCAAGAAGTAGGTGACGCCGCCAACCGATACGGAGGCGGCCGCGGTGCGCAAAAACGATCGGCGGGAGAGGTTCATCGGAGCCCTCGTGAGACAGAAAACGCCAACAGCTGGCGGCGGTATTAGGTGTTGATGCCAAGGTGAATGTAACGTTCCAGCCGGTTTCTGGCGAGGGAAGCGGAATTTCGCCAACTGAGATAGCACTACCGGCGCGCGTGAAATACAAACAGGCGAAACGAGCGAGGCAATTCCTTCGGGAGACCACCGGGAGCGTTGCGCCTCCGGATTTCACCCTCTATGTCTTTGGAGTTTTGGTATGAAGACGTTGCGCTGGTTCTGTGCAGTGGCCATGTCGGCCGCCCTGGTTGTTTCGTCGGCCCGAGCCCAGGAGCCCCCCAAGCCCGGTCCTGAACACGAGCAGCTCAAGAAACTCGAAGGCGCCTGGGAGGCGACGATGAAGATCATGGGCATGGAGTCCAAGGGGACCATGACCTACAAGATGGACGTCGGCGGCCTATGGCTGACCAGCAATTACGAGGGTGAATTCCTCGGCGGGAAGTTCCACGGCAAGGGCTTTGACTCCTACGACACGGCCAAGAAGAAGTATGTCGGCATCTGGGTCGACAGCATGTCGACTTCGCCATTGCTGATGGAAGGGACGTTCGACAAGGACAAGAAGGAGATGACGATGACCGGCGAAGGCCCGGGCCCAACTGGTCCGACGAAAATGAAGGCAGTCACCAAGTTCGTGGATGACAACAACATCGTCTTCGAAATGTACATGGGCGACGGCAAGGAGCCGCAATTCACGATCACGTACAAGCGGAAGAAGTGAGGTCGAACCGCCGAGACTCCACAGCGCTGGTCTTTACCCCGCGGGGATGGGTTCGTACACGGGTTAAAGACCAGCATGGAAGAAACGTCAACCAGCACCGTCCCCGTATTGCTCTTTGAGCAAGTCTCGAAGTGGTACGGGCCCGTCATCGGCCTCAATCAAGTCACACTCGAATTACGCAGCGGCATCACCGGCCTCGTCGGCTCGAACGGGGCCGGCAAGTCGACGCTGCTGCGCCTCGCGACCGGACAACTGAAGCCGAGCTTGGGCCGCGTCACGGTTCGCGGAGTGGATGCGTGGGATTGGAAAGCCAAGGCGCTCGTCGGCTACTGTCCCGACACCGATGCCTTTTACGAAGACCTCTCCGGCCGCGAGTTCGTCGGCGCCATGGCTCGGCTCTGCGGATTCGATCGCCGCGATGCTCAACGGCGAACTGAAGCAGTCCTCGACCGCGTCGGCATGATCGATCGTGCCGATCGCAAGCTCGGCGGCTACTCGAAGGGTATGCGCCAGCGGATCAAGCTCGCCCAGGCTCTTCTCAATGACCCAGAGCTGTTGGTGCTCGACGAACCACTGAGCGGCATCGACCCGCTAGGCCGGCAAGAACTCCTCGAACTTTTCCGCGGGCTCGCCAACGAAGGGAAATGTCTGCTCGTCAGCTCCCATGAACTCGAAGAACTCGAAAAGCTGACGGATACGGTGGCGATCCTGACGCGTGGCCGCGTGGCGGCGGTCGGCACGGTGACGCGCATCCGCGACATGCTCGACGACCAGCCGCTTTCCATCCGTATCGACTCGGCCGACGCTCGCCGCCTGGCGGCCTTGCTCATCGGCCGGCCCGATGTCGTCGGCGTCGATTTTCCGGAAGACCACACGACCGGCGGCCTCATCGTCCGCGCCCGCAACCCACGACGCTTCTTCGAGGAGTTCGGCCACCTAGTCGTCGACGAAGCGATCGACGTGACGCGCCTGGAGCCGCTCGACGAATCGGCCCACGCGGTGTTGGGGTATCTGCTGGGCGGCAGTGGGAAGACGTAAGGTTGAATGATCCGGGACGAAATGAGACAATACTAAAATCGAGTGGAGAAGGGCAATGTCGCAAATCATGACCCGAGTCGAGATAGATGCCCCACGTGATTACGTGTATGGAGAAGTCACATGTCCGAGGTCATGACCCGGTCGGAGATAGAGGCCCAGTTCCCTGACGAGTGGATCTTGGTGATCGACCCGGAAACTGGGCCGGATCTGCGCGTTCGATCCGGAGTCCTAGCAGCCCATAGCAAGAGCCGGGACGAGGTTTACCGTATCGCGATTGCGATCAAACCAAGTCGATCTGCTGTTTGGTACAATGGCAATCCTGTTCCTGTCGGAACGGCATTGCTGTTATGACATTTCCGTTTAATCCCTCGCTTGGCACTATCCTGGTCTGGGCTGAAATTACGGGACCAACAGGAAAGAGAACCATTGTGGCGCTAAGCCTCGACACGGGGGCCTCAACGACAAGCATTAACCTGGACTGCCCGATTCGAGTCGGTTATGACCCAACTCTGTTTCCAGCCAACGTCGCCATGACAACTGGCAGCGGAGTCATTAATGTGCCCCGTTTTCCGGTCGCCGAACTCGCGTCGCTTGGCCAAGCGCGGTGCAATTTTCCAGTATTGGCTCACACGCTCCCGCCGACCGCAGTCGTCGAAGGCTTGCTAGGTCTCGACTTCCTTCAAGGTCAGTTGCTTACGCTCGACTTCGTCAAAGGTGAGATCACGCTGACCCCTGCGACTGGCCCCACCCCATGAGCCTCGCCACCGAGCCGCACTCGCCTATTGAAACGCGCAATTCCGCATTTCGCGCGTTCGTCTTCCTCGTCGGCTTCGCCATTCGCCGGCAGGCGCGTGTTCGACAAATGGTCGGGATCGCAATCGGGCTATTGCTGATTTGCTTGCTGCTGGTGGCGACGTTCTCGGCGTCGGGCGGCTGGGATCGTTATCAGTGGCGGCTCGACAGACAGAAGCCGTATGCTCAGGCGCAGATGAACGGCGCTCTCGTCTATGCGGCCATCGATCAATCCGAGTACATGGATCGGTTCCGCCAGGACACCCGGCCACTTTCCGTCTTTTCACGGTGGGTGGTGTTCTTGCTCTTCCTTGGTTTCTTGCTGCCGCTCTTCAGCTTGAGCTTTGCGACCGGGGCGCTCGGGCAGGAGCGCGAGGGCCGGTCGCTCGTCTGGCTCATGACCCGGCCGCTGCCGCGGTCAGGTGTTTATCTTGCGAAGTTCCTCGGCATGTTGCCGTGGTGCCTGGCTCTCACCGTGGGCGGCTTCGGCCTGCTCTGCCTCGCCGGCGGCGAGACGGGCCGGCGGGCATTCGTGCTTTATGGCCCCGGCGTCTTCGCGGGCTCGCTCGCCTTCGCGGCACTATTCCACCTGTTCGGCGCTCTGCTGCCACGGCCGTCGATCATTGCGCTCTTGTACGCGTTTTTCTTCGAAACGCTCCTGAGCGAACTGCCGATCCCCGGCACCTTGAAGCGGCTCAGTATCAATTACTACACGCGGTGCCTGCTCTACGCGGCGGCTGAGGGCGAAGACGTGCCGATCGAATCGTCATCGCTGTTCGTTCCAGTCAGTCCGCGGACCGCGTGGATCGTGCTGACCGCAATCACGACCGGATTGACCGCGCTCGGCATGTGGCTTTTTGCAAAAATGGAACATCGAGACGACGTATAGCCAGAAGTCAGAATTGAGGCTCTTCACTGACTTCCGAGTTCTGACCTCTGACTTCTGACTCCTGACTCCTGGCATGACCGACCTCACCACCACTCCCCAGCACGGCAACCGCGGCGATGGCCGCGATCGGCCGACGGCGCCGGCAGGGATTGCCATCGCCATTAGCCGGGAATCCGGCGCGCGCGGCGAAACCATCGCACGCCGCATTGGCAAGCGGCTCGGTTGGCAGGTGTACACGCAAGAGTTGCTCGAGTTCCTGTGCGCCAACGAGGCGGCCCGACAGTCCGTCCTTGCCGATGTGCCGGTTGATGCCGCGGCATGGGTGTCGGTGCAGCTCGACCGCATCCGAAGTGAACGTGGGTTTGACCCAAATGCCGAGGATAGCGAGATGCCGCGGCTCATCCTTGCGCTGGCGGCACGCGGGCAAGCGGTTCTCGTGGGCCGGGGGGCCGGTTATTATCTGCCGTCGGAAATGTCGCTCCACGTCCGTATCGTCGCTGCGCTCGCCGACCGGATCGCCCACATGGCCGACTGGTCGCGTCTGACGCGCGAACAAGCCGCGGAGCAAGTTCGCTTGCTGGACGAGCGACGTGCCGAGTTCCTGTTCAAGCACTTTGGCCGTCGCACGACCGATCCGCACGACTTTGATTTGATCTTGAATTCAGGGCTGCTCGGCGAGGAGACATGTGCGGATATCATTCTCGCCGCTCTGAACGGCAAACAAGATGCCCTCGCGGGCGACTCGCGACTCGGGTAACGCGGACGCATGACAGCATTCGACGCTTTCACCGCCGCGGTCCAGGCCCATCGGCCACGGGTCGCCGTTGTGCTGGGTTCGGGGCTGGGGTCCGTGCCGCAGCGATTCGTGGAAGCGGCCGCCGTCCCGTTCGGTGAAGTACCCGGCCTGGTTGCCCCGTCGGTACACGGGCATTCGGGCAAAATTAGTCTTGGACAGTGCGGCGGCGTGTCGTTGCTGGTTTTCCGCGGCCGTCTGCACTTTTACGAAGGCCACTCGTGGGATCAGGTCGCCGCGCCCGTTCGATTGATGGCAAATTGGGGCGTGAAGACGCTGTTCCTGACCAATGCGGCCGGCGGCATCCACGACCGGCTCTGGCCGGGCGACTTGATGCTTCTGAGCGATCATCTTTGGCTGCAATTTCCGACACGCATTGCCGAACTTCACAGTCAAATCGGATCGAGTAAGCCGGAGCCCGAAGCGGAAGCGAGGGCGACGATGGGCATTACAAAATCACCGTCGCCCTCGCGCCCGCTTCGGGCTCCGGCACCTCGAGCAGTCTATTCGCCGCGGCTCATCGAACTGTTGCAACAGGCCGAGCCGGATCGTGAACTGCTCGCCGGAGTGTACGCCGCCCTCACCGGCCCCTGCTATGAAACGCCCGCCGAGATTCGGGCGTTGAAGGCCATGGGCGCCGATGCCGTCGGCATGTCGACGGCGTTCGAAGCTCGCACGGCTGTCGAATTGGGCATGGAGGTCGCAGCGATCTCGTGTATTACGAACAAGGCGGCTGGGTTGGCGGCCGGAACCCTGGATCACAAGGAAGTTCTGGCCAACGCCGGCCGGCCTGCCGAGAGAATTTCCAATTTGTTGGAAACGATCCTGCCCAAGCTGGGTTATTCTTGAGTGTCCCCCCGCCGTACAATTCGGCATGGACTCACATTCTGAGTGCGACGATATGCTCCACCGGATCGCCATCCTTCTGCCGTTCTTCCTGGGCGCGGCCGCGCTGAACGCCGACGAGCCGAAGTTCGAAGTCGAGAAGCACAACAACCTCTCGTACAACTCGGCCAAGGACGCCGATCCCGTCAGGCACCAGCTCGACCTGTACGTGCCCAAGGGCGCCAAGAACTACCCCGTCATGGTGTTCGTCCACGGCGGCAAGTGGACGTCGGGCAAAAAGGAACTCTATGCCCCGCTGGGCGAGACCTTTGCCAAGCAAGGGATCGGGACGGCCGTCATCAACTATCGGCTCAGCGATTCCAAAGGCACGATCAAGCACCCGGACCACATCCACGATGTAGCCAAGGCCGTCGCCTGGGTGAAGGCGAACTGCGGCAAGTACGGCGGCGACAAGGACCATCTGTTCCTCAGCGGCCACTCTGCCGGCGGGCACCTGGTCGCACTGCTCGCACTCGACGAAAGCTATCTGAAGGCCGAGGGCTGCTCCACACGCGATATCTGCGGCGTGACCGCGGTCAGCGGGGTCTACACAATCCCCACGATTGGGTTTGGCAACGTCTTCGGCACCGAAGAGGAAGTGTGCAAGGCGGCCAGCCCCATTAACCACGTCAAGGGCCATCACCCGCCCTTCCTGATCGCTTACGGCACCAAGGATTTCCCGTTCATGGACCTGATGGCGGAAGACCTGGGTAAGAAGCTCAAGCAAGCCAAGTGCGATGCCACGGTCATGAAGCTCGAACGCGACCACTACTCCATCATCATCGAGATGGGCACCAAGGCCAGCGACGAGCTGGACCAGGCCATGGTCAAGTTCATGACGCGCAAGTGAGGTCGAACGTGCCGACTGGTGAAGAACACTCGTATCTATTGGCCCGGTCGTCCCTTGATGACTTCCTGAGCTTCATGTCCGGCTACGCCACGGATGCAGCTGCCAGCGACCGCGGCCGGCTGGTCGCGGTCTGGAAGGCGGCCGCCGAGCGCATGGAGCATCTGCGCGACACCGATCCTGAACATGCGGATGGGGCGACGATCGAGCCGTTGGCGTTGGCACTCCGACCGTTGATCGCCCGCGTCGAGGCCGATCCGATCTTTAAGCGGGCCTTCAACGACGCTCCCTATGAAATCGCCACGGTCGATCTCGACCCGGTGGTCGCGTCGCAGAAGCTCGTTTGCCTCGAGCACGTGCGCCGGCTTCAGGCCCAGCTCGGCCAGAACCCGTCGGCGGAAGCGCTTTTTCGTTTCTGCCTGCCGTTCGACCGAGAACCGCCGGATCATCGGGCAAGCCGGATCGGCGACGACGAGTTCGCCTTCGTCTCCGAGTCGAGCGACCTGCGCTTCTTGGAAGCCGTCAAACTTCGTCCGGATCAGATCACTGGCTACCAGCCCGTCGGTCCGATCGCGGGCGTCGTCGCCCTGGTCGTCGGTTTCGGTTCAAACTATCTGAATGTGCTTTCAATCAACGGCCGGCACATCCTGAACAACGGCAACCACCGGGCATGTGCCTTGTGGGATGCCGGCATCCGCCGCGTGCCATGCGTGGTGCAAACGCTGACGCACCCCGACGAGATCGACGTTCATGCCCCGCGTGCGGTCAAGCGTGATCCGGAACTCTACCTTACTGGCCCGCGACCGCCGCTGGTGGGCGACTACTTCGACCCCGTGTTGGCCCATCGGCATTTCGTGGCGCTGACGCGCAAGCAAGTGCGTGTGAGTTACTCGATCGAAGAGAAGGACATGCCCTGAAGAGCAACGCCGTGACAGCTCTTGGCGAGCGTCGGGGCGTAAGCCGACGTGTCCGCCTCGGATCAGGGTTGGCACGTCGGGCTTACGCCTCGACGCTCGCCTTGATTGTGCTTTTGCAAGTAGTCCTAAGGGCAGCGGTCAGCAAACTCGATGTAATGATCGCAACATATCCCGTGAACACCCAGGGGGCCTTGTCCGATAATAAAGGATGCACGTCGCCGCGCAGTTCGCGGTGAACGCCAGGAGGGTTTGCGAATGCGTCCCGAGTCCGGCATCCGTGTTCGTCGCCTGCTTGCGGGCCTCATCGCCGTTGTCGCGTTCGCCATCGCCTGGATTGCCTTTTTTCGCCAGGAAGCCGATCCGCCGCAACTTACCGCGGCGCCCGAGTCGAAGGTCGAGCCGCAGCTTCTCTTCGACAAATGGCCCAAGGGCAATCCGGATCTGGTGATCGTCCTTACCGGCCAGATGCACGGCTACCTCCAAAAATGCGGCTGCTCGCATCCCCAAAAGGGCGGGCTCGAACGGCGCTATAACTTCATCGAGTCGCTCAAGGCCCGCGGCTGGGAGGTCATCGGTCTCGACGTTGGCGATGTGCCGCATCCGTTGCCGTACACACCGACAAAAGAGCAAACGCTTGCCAAATACGAGACGGCCATGCAGGCCATGAAGCTGATGGGCTATAAGGCCACGGCCGTCGGCCGCGAAGAACTCGCGATGCCCCTCCAGGACGCCCTATCGAAATACACGCTGCAGACTGGGAACGAATACCCGAAGGTCCTCGCGGCCAACATTGCCAACAAAAAGGATTTTCCCGATACGAACGGCGGGTCGACGCTGACCGAATCCGACATCTTCACGACCAAGGGCGGCCTCAAGGTAGGCGTCATCGGCGTCGCCGGGATGGAAGTGACGAATCGAACCATCGACAGCTCGGTCAAGTTCGATGGGAATCCCGCCGCCGTCGTGGCCAAGACGCTCAAGACCTGGGCCGACAAGTCCACTGACGTGAACGTGCTTCTCTACCAGGGACCGATCAAGTGGACCGACCCGACGGGGCGAAAGGTCGACGCGACCACCGCTGCCGAAGGATTTCCGGCCTTCCACATCGTCCTGTGCAAGATGCCGGAGAACGCCGAGGCCGACGCTCCGGATATGCCGACCGTAGTGAATGACGGCAAGACGATGATTTGTCAGGTCGGCCAAAAGGGTCAGAACGTCGGCGTCATCGGCGTGTTCAAGGGGCCCAAGGGGACCGAGTACTTCTATCAGCGCGTCACCATGTCCGAGGAGTTCGAGACGCCGCCGGACAAGGAAAAGGGGCACCCGATCCTCAAGCTGCTCCAGGATTATTCGGATACCGTGAAGGACAACGATTACCTGTCCGAGATGGCCAAGCGGAAGAAACTGCACTCCGTTCAAGCGCTGCCGAACCACGCGAAGGCCGAGTATGTCGGCGACGCCAAGTGCGTCGCGTGTCACAAGGACGAAATGGCCGTCTGGCAGAAGACGAAACACGCCGGCGCCTACAACGCGCTGGCAGTGTTAGCCAAGAACCCGAAGGGCCGCAATTTCGACGGCGAGTGCATCATCTGCCACACGGTCGGCTACGACTTCAAGACGGGATTCGTGAACCAGAAGCAAACTCCTAATCTGATGAACGTTCAATGTGAATCGTGTCACGGGCCATCTAGCCTGCACGTCGACGAGGAGACGGTGAACCTGAAGAAGAACAAAGGCCAGACGCACGCCTTCACGATGTCGCTGAGCCCTTGGAAAGTGAATGGCCAAGGCGCGATGCCGTCGCTCAAGAGGCTCGAAGCGATGGTCAAGGAGCCTGACCCAACCAAACGCGAAGCAATCCTAACGCCTGCGGAAAACCATACCTATCTGGCGGTGTATCAGGTGTGCTACAAGTGCCACGACCAGGACAACGACCCTAAGTTTAAGCTGGAAAGTTACTGGCCGAACGTCGTGCACACGGGGCTGAAGAAGAAGTAACAGAGGCGAGCGGAGCACCGTAAGGTGCCCGATAATGTCATTATCGGGCACCTTACGGTGCTCCGCTCGCCCGAGCTATCGCTTCGGCGGCTTGCTTGCCACCGGCGAGCTGATTGCTTCTACCGTCAGGCCGCCCTTGCCATCCGACTTGATCGCGTAGAGCACGTTCTCGTTGGGCGCCGGACCAGCCAGCCGGCCCGTGAACAGCGGCTTGTCCGGCTTCGTCGAATCGGCGATAGTGAACGTCCGTTTATTGCTGGTGGGCGGCGTCTCACGGACCGTTTCGTTAGCAAAAATCTTTTGCGGCTTGCCGGGCCGGGCCGTCGAACCCGCTGGCGTAGTCTCTTGAACAATGAGCGTCAGAGCGGTGTCGTTGCGGAAACCCATCCACCCGTTTTGTGCGCATGCGGGGGCGGCGAGGCAAAGCAGCGAAATTAGGAGAGCGGCGGTTCGGAAGCAGCAAAGCTTGGAGAACATGGGAGGGTCCCATTGGACCCGATAGCTCGGCCACCGGCCGATGAATGGACCGAGTCCATTACGAGGACGGTCCCGCTCTCGGCACTTGCGCGGAGAAAATTGAACTTTTCTCGCACTTTCTCGCCATTTGCTCTTCGACCGCAAAGCTGTAGTTTGCTCGTAAGCCCTCCCGCGAATTCCCACCCCAGGACTCTCCCATGCGCAAACACCTGCTGCTCGCCGCGCTTTCGATGCTGCTCGTCGTGCCCGCGAGTCGGGCCGCCGACCCTTACGACCAATCGAAGGTCCCGCTCGAAGTCGAGCCGCCGGCCGACTTCAAGGGGAAGAAGATCGTCCTCGTCGCCGGCAGCAAGAGCCACGGCCCCGGCGACCATGAGTTCTTTGCCGGCACCGCGATCCTCGTCGATCTGCTCAAGCAGAACGGCGTTTGGCCGGTCATGGCCCGCGATGGTTGGCCGAAGAACGAAAAGATCTTCGACGGCGCCGCCGCGTTCGTCTTCTACATGGACGGCGGCGGCGGCCATCCGGTCATCAAGCCGGAACGCATGGAGAGGCTGCAAAAATACCTCGACAAGGGCGTCGGCTGGGTCAACATCCACTACGCCGTCGAGTACCCGAAGGAACCGGGGCAACGGGTTCTGAGCTGGATGGGCGGCTATTACGAGACCGGCTACTCGATCAACCCGCATTGGGACGCGGAGATTCGCTCGCTGCCGAAGCACGCGATCACGAGTGGCGTGAAGCCGTTCGTACTGCGTGACGAGTGGTACTACAACATGCGTTTCCGCGACGACATGAAGGGCGTGACGCCGATCCTGACGGCCATCCCGCCGGACAACACGCGCGGCACCAAGGCGGCCAAGGAACACCCCGGCCGGCCCGAGCACATGGCCTGGGCCTATGATCGCGAAGACGGCGGCCGCGGCTTCGGCTTCACCGGCGCCCACTTCCATCGCAACTGGGCCGACGAGAACTTCCGCCGGGTGGTGGTCAACGCTATCCTCTGGTCGGCTAAGATCGACATTCCTGAGGGTGGGGCCAAAGTCGAGTTCGATCCGGCAGATTTGAACAAGAACCTCGACAAGAAGGGTTCCGGCGAGTTCAAGCCGATCACGCCGCCCGAGGCGAAGACGCCGAAGCAGTGAGATCCGTGGAGCCCGACGCGCCAGCGAGGTTT
>DATANR010000298.1:0-13056 GCA_036266155.1 Gemmataceae bacterium
TTCTTTCTTTTCTCTTCCGTCGACGCACACAAAGAAAGAAAGCGGCGTCGAGACCGCCGCACTCCAAATTGGTCGCCCGAGAGATGACTGCAATGCACGCGCTACTGCTCGCGGTAATTGTCGCCGCCGACCCTGTTCCTCCGATCTTGTTGAAGCCTGCCCGCGTATTCGATGGCGTCGCGTCGAACCCGCACGATGGCTGGGTCGTCCTCGTTCGCGGCGACAAGATCGAATCAGCAGGTCCGGCCGGCGAGGTCAAGATTCCCGACAACGCGCGCGTGATTAACCTGCCAAATTGCACTCTGCTCCCTGGCCTTGTCGACGCGCACACGCACTTGCTGCTGCACCCGTACAACGAGACGCCGTGGGATGACCAGGTCTTGAAGGAGCCGCTGGCGCTGCGCGTGTGTCGCGCGACGAATCACGCGAAGAGCACGCTGCTTGCCGGCTTCACGACAATCCGCGATCTTGGCACCGAAGGCGCCGGCTACGCGGACGTCGGCATCAAGCAGGCGATCGACCAACGGATCGTGCCCGGCCCGCGGATGAAGGTCACCACCCGAGCGATCGTCGCCACCGGCACCTATGCACCGAAAGGATTCGCTCCCGAATTTCGTATCCCCCAGGGCGCCGAGGAGGCCGACGGCGAAAGCTTGCGCCGAGTCGTCCGCGATCAAATCGGCAAGGGAGCCGACTGGATCAAGGTGTACGCGGATGCGGCCGCGCCGACGTTCACACTCGACGAATTGAAACTGATTGTGGAGACGGCGAACTCGCTTGGGGTGCCGGTGGTCGCGCATGCCACGACGAAGGAGGGCATGCGACGATCGGCCCTTGCCGGTGTCGAAACCATCGAACATGGCGATAAGGGTGATGCCGAGGTCTTTCGCCTCATGGCCAAGCAGAAAGTGGCTCTCTGCCCAACCCTCGCGGCCGCGGATGCCATGAGCCGGTATCGCGGCTGGAAAGAGTCCGAGCCCGAGCCCGCTGGACTGAAGAGTAAGCGAGCTTCGTTCAACGAAGCGCTCGACGCGGGAGTGACGATCGTCAACGGCAGCGATGCCGGTGTCTTCGCGCACGGGGACAATGCGCGGGAATTGGAGTTGCTTGTTGCCTACGGGATGAAGCCGAGTCAGGCGCTCATCGCTGCTACCTCGGCCGCGGCGAAAGGGCTGCACTTGGAGACGAAGATCGGTGCGGTTCGTGCCGGCATGTTGGCCGACTTGGTCGTAGTTGAAGGCGATCCGACCGGAGACATCAGTGCGTTGCGAAAAGTGCAAATCGTGATCAAAGAGGGTATGGTCTATCGCGAGCCGGCGAAGCCTTAGATTACGTTCAGTTCCCGGACGGTGCGCTCAAGTCGACACCCTTGCGGGCGGCATCGAGGCCAAGCTCGGCGTTCGGGTATTTGTCGAGTAACTCGTCATATTCCGGCACCGCAACGACAGCTTCGAATAGTGTTCTTGATTCGGCCAATTGCGGTGCGCAGTCCTGACAGACGCGGAGCGGCAGCCGGAGTTGCACGTCGCTTCCGAAGACCCGGTCATCGCGGGCTCGAAGGAGGATCAAGAGCACGAAGAGCCAGCCGAGAAAAAGCCAGCCCAGGATAAGGATCCACCAAACGCGACTCGGGTCTTTCTTGACAAACGCGCGTTCGAGCGTGGCCCAAAAGTGCGTGACATCTGCAGTTGGTCGTCGACAGAGCAGGCAATTCTTTTCACGCGGCAACATGCCAAGATTCAACATCTGCTCGAGCCGCACTTCAGGTGACAATGCCTTCTCGCCGGCGGCGGTCTTCAATCGGCTCAGCGACGGGATAGTCACCTCGCGTTGGCACTTGCAAATGAGGGTGCTGCCGGCCAAGGTGGCGTCAACGTGGTGAACATGGCCACACTCGCAGCGTACGGGGTAGGTCATTGTGGGGTCTCGGGCAAATTCCTCAATCAGAATGCCGTAGCGATTCAGTTCATTCAAGCGAATTCACGTTTTTTCCTTACACTTGCCGCACTTTCCGGGATAGGATACTGCCGCTTGCCCACACCACCTTCAATGGCAGCTCTCCCATGTTCCAACGAGGCAACCTGTCCCGTCGCGGCTTCCTTCAGCGGTCGATGGCCGCCCTTGGCGCCGCGGGTATTCCGGCGTGGTACGCGGAGCGCGTCCTGGCCGATGAACCAAAAGTCAGCAAGCCGGGCGAGAAGATCCGCATCGGCATCGTCGGCACCGGCAGCCCCCAAAGCCGTTCGTGGGGCATTTACAACGCGAGCAAGGGCCTCCGCGATCAGTTCACGATCACGGCCTTGTGCGACGTCGACGCCCGGCATGTCAAGCACGCGACCGAGCAATACAAGAAGGAAGGCTTCGAAACGACTGGCTACCACGACTTCCGCGAATTGTGTGCGAGCAAGGACGTCGATGCCGTCATCTGCGCGACGCCAGATCACTGGCACGCGCTCGTCGCCATCGAAGCGCTGAAGAACGGCAAGAACGTTTATTGCGAGAAGCCGTTGACGTTGACCGTCGCCGAGTCACTGGCCGTCCAGAAGGTTCAACAGGCGACCGGCCGAACGTTCCAGACCGGCAGCCAGCAGCGGACCGAGATGCAGCAATTCCGTACGGCCGTAGAATTGGTGCGTTCCGGCCGCATCGGCAAGCTTCAGACGATCGAAGCCCGCATCGGCGGCAACCCAAAGAGCGGCGCGATCCCGGCCGTCGAGCCGCCGACGGAACTCGATTGGGACATGTGGCTCGGGCCGACCAAGAAGGTGCCGTATCGCGTGTCGGCCGACGGCAAGCAGACCAATTGCCACTATGAGTTCCGCTGGTGGTACGATTACTCCGGCGGCAAGATGACCGACTGGGGCGCTCACCACATCGACATCGGCCAGTGGGCCGTCGGGGCCGACGGCAGCGGGCCGGTCGCCGTCGAAGTGCTGCATGCCGACAAGCCGTACGACAAGGGCGACGGCTACAACACGCACCCGAACTTCCATGTGCAATACACCTACGCCGGCGGCGAGAAGATGATCGCCATGTCGGGGGGCGGCACCAAGACCGGGAAGATGTTCACGAAGGACGGCACGCCGTTGACGCGCAAGCAGAAGGGCAAGGAAGACTTCGTGATGGAGACCGTCTCCGGCGACGAGAACGGCGTGCTGTTCATCGGCGACATGGGCTCGATCTTCGTGAGCCGCGGGTTCCTGCTCGCTTCCGACGCGAAAATCCTGTCCGAGCCGCTCAAGGAAGATCCGAAGCTCTACGCCGGCCGGCCGACGAACCAGATGGGCAACTTCCTCGAATGCGTTCGCGATGGGAAGAAGTTGCCGATCTGCAACGCTCAGGTGGGCGGCGGCTCGGTGATCGTGTGCCACATCGGCGTAATTGCTCTGCAGACGGGCAAGTCGCTGAAGTGGGACCCGAAGGCCCACGAGTTCGTCGGCGAGCAGGCGGCGAACAAGATGCTGGCGCGCGAATATCGGGCGCCGTGGAAGTTGGCAGTGTAATCAGCCGCCGCTTGCGGCGTAGCGCGCTCGCGCTAAGCCGCAAGCGGCGATTCATATGCGTTCAACGTGGACCGCCCTCACCGACGACCAACTCCTGACCCAGTGTGAGGTCGACACCTATCGGGCCAGCGGTCCCGGCGGGCAGAAGCGCAACAAGACCAGTTCGGCGGTGCGCCTTCGGCACTTGCCGAGCGGCCTTCTCGTCATTGCCGAAGAAAGCCGATCGCAACACGAAAACAAGGCCAGGGCGTTGCGGCGGATTCGCCGAGCCCTCTACCTTGAATTACGCGAACCCGCTCCACCAAACGTCGTTGAGCATCCGGGCTTCGCCCTGGCCCGTGGCAAAGATGGCCGGCTTCACGTCTCGGCAAAAGACCCTCGCTTCTGGCCGGCCGCGGGCATCGTGCTCGACGTCCTCGTCGCCGTCGAAGCACGCGTTGCCGACGCGGCCGAGATGCTCGGCGTTACGACCGGCAATCTCGTCGATTTTTTGCAAACCGACCCGAAGGTATGGCAGACGGCGAACCAGTTGCGCGTCCGGTTTGGACAAAAACCCTTAAGATAGCGGAAGCGCCAAAAACCTGCCCTCGACCCCGAACTGCATGTCGCGTCCGTACTTCTTTTCCTGGATCGACGAGCCGCTGCTGGCCGCCAGCGCCGAGCCGGGCACGCCCGAGCAACTCGCGTGGCTGCGGGGCAATGGCGTCGACATTCTGGTGACGTTAACTGAGGAGCCGTTGCCGCGAACGTGGGTCGATGGCGCCGGTCTCCTGAGCGTCCACGTGCCGGTCCCGGACATGGATGTGCCGACGACGGAACAAATCGATCAGGTCATGTCCGTAATCGACAAAGCCAAGGCTGGTGGGATGGGCGTGGCCGTCCATTGTTTGGCAGGCAAAGGGCGAACGGGCACGATCCTCGCCGCGTACTTTGTCCACAAGGGATTGTCCGCACGCGAGGCGATCAAGAAGGTCCGCGAACTACGACCGGGTTCGATCGAAGTGACCGAACAAGAGGACGCGATCCGAGCATACGAACGCGGGCGACGGGCGAAGGAATAGTCACTTCGTCTTCGGATCCAGGTTCGCCTTGATCTCCTCATCGTTCACGCTGGATGCAACCCCATCCTTCGGCACCTCTAGTTTGCAGATCCACACGAGCGCATTAAGGACCGCTTTGCGGAAGTTGTCGTTCTTCCAGTTCGTGTGAAAGTGTCCGCCTGTGAAGCCGACGCCACGGCCGCCGTCGGCGCGCTCGGTTGCCCACATCATGTGTTCAGGCCGACCCTTCGCTTCCTGGATGTGCTTGTAGGGGCCGTGCGGGTACACGTAGGGACCATCGCGGACCTTGTCCGGCGGCGTCGCCGTCAGGACGCCGGTGATGCCCTTCATGTCCGGTCGGAAGCGCATGTTGAAGTACCACTCGTCTTCCACTGCGAAGGGCTTCACGCTGTTGGCGATCGGGTGCTTCGGGAACTCCTTGAACTCCGGCTTCCACATCGGGTTGCACGACCATGCGTTCTCGTAGTAGCCGCCGATCCAGTCCTGGAATTCCTTGCCGCCCTTGTCCTTCGAGACCTCGACGCCGTAATGCGCACACATGAGGCCCACGCCCTTGGCCATCAAGTTGCCGAGGAAGGCCAGGTTGTCGTTTAGCACTGCAGGGTGATGTTCGCCGCCGTCAGCGTAGATCAAGATGCCGGCCGCACCGTCAAACACGTCGCGGTGCTTCGGCCAGCCGTTCAGGTTGACGCTGACTTCGAGACCAGGAAAGCCGCTCAGACATTTGGCAAGCAGTTGGACGCCGGCGTTGAATTCATGTGCGCCCGGGCCATGGCTCGGCTTACCAGCGATGAGGACCAGTTTCTTCGATTCCGCGGCGAGGGCCGGACCAGCAAGCACCGTGACCGTCGAAGCCGCGAAAAACTCGCGGCGTGAGAGTGAGAGAGGCATCAGGTTCCTCCGATGGGCGCTTGCGAGGATTCTACTGTTGCCACTCGCTCTTGTCGGTGCCGGCCTTTTCTTGATGCGAGCGGATCAAGAGTCGTGCCTTATCCGCGTCACGAGAGTGGACCATGATGGTGACCTCCGGCGTCGCGCCGCTGAATGATCCTTGCGCCTCGCCGGCGACCATCGCCTCGATGCCCTCGCCATCGAGCATCCCCTTGATGACCTCGGCTTCGGCGGGGTTGAACGCGGAATAGACTTCAACGGGTTCGATCGGGTCCATGGGTGCGGCTCAGCAGGGGTTTGGTTGGGATACCTCATGCAGTTTCCGGGCCAAACAGGAACCTGTCAACTAACTTCCAGTGCTGAGCAATTGTCAGCATCAGGTCAAAGATGGAAAGTAGTGGTGAAGGACTCCTTGCCGCAGAACACAATTGAGCTTTCGGGCACTGGCGCATGCAATGAAATGCAATCCGTCAGGAGCGTGTGGCAAAACCGTGGCGATCTTGGCGACCTTACCCAAAAACCCGCGGAAAACGCACTTTTTCAAAAAGGAAGATCGCCAACTGCCGGGGGTCAAAAACCTCGCCAGACTTCGCCATTTTGGAGTTCAGCGCCATGCGACGGTCCCAGCTTTCGGCTAAACGCCAACCATGACACCGATCTCTTCGCAAATCGTGAACACATCCGTTGGCACGACGGAAATCCCTATGTGGCTGCCGGGTCAGCGTAAGTAGGATTTCCCAGGAAACGATAAACGCCTCTGTTCTCGTATGCTCACTCGATGCGTGTCCTGATTCATACGCATGCGACCGCCGGCAATCGGACCGGCGTGGGGCATTACACGATTGAGTTGCTGCGGGCGCTCGCGGATGTGCGCGGCGTTCGGACGATTGAATATCCAAGTCCGTGGCTGGCTCATTTCCGCGAACGGCTCGGCGGCGGCCGGCCTCCGGCGGGTTGGGACGGAGGCACCGCGATTGTCGCCGCACCGGGCGCCGCGCCGAAGGACGTGCGCTTGACGCCGCGGCACATTGTGCGCACGCCGCTCCGACTCGGTTGGCGGCTGTTGATGGCCACGTATCTGCGGGCCACCTTCGATCGCCGCTATGTCGATCTCTACCACGAGCCAAACTACTTTCCGCTTCGCACGCGCTTACCGACGGTCGTAACGGTTCACGATCTGTCGGCGGTCCTACATCCCGAATGGCACCCTGCCGAGCGCGTGGCGCGCTTCGAGCGCGACTTCTTGCCGCGCGTCCGCGAGTTTGCGCACGTGTTGACGGATAGCGATCACGCCCGCGACGAAATCGTCCGCACGCTCAATCTGCCGCCGGAGCGCGTAACGCGGGCATACCCCGGCGTTCGCGCTGGGCTGCGGCGACTTGATGTGGCGGAGATCGAGCCCGTTCGCCGTCGCCTGGCGCTGCCCAACGAGTTTCTGCTGCACGTCGGCAGCTTGGAGCCGCGGAAGAACCTGCTCATGCTGCTCAAGGCTTTCGTGTCGCTGCCGGCCGAGGTGCGCGAGCGCTGCCCACTCGTTTTGGTCGGGCCGTGGGGCTGGCGGTTCGAGGAGTTGGCAGCGTACTACGAGGTCGAGGCGAAGCATCGCAATGTGATTCATCTGGGATATGTCGCCGAGGCCGACCTGCCGGCGCTGTATTCCGGAGCACGGGCGCTCGTTTTTCCAACGTGGTACGAAGGCTTCGGCCTGCCGGCCGCGGAGATGCTCGCGAGCGGGGGCGCCGTCATCGCGTCGAGCACGCCCGCGGTGGCCGAGGTCGTCGGCGCGTGCGGATTCAAGGTGGATCCGTCCGACGCCGACGGCTGGCGGACGGCCATGCACCGTGCGATCGTTGACGGCGATTGGCGGCAACAACTACGGGCCGGCGCGATCGAAAGAGCCGCCGGGTTTACCTGGGCGAACTGCGCCCGCGACACGGGCGCGGGCTATCGGGCGGCGCTGGGACAGTGAGAGAAGTGTCACGCAAAGGCGTAATGACGCAAAGAAAGATGAGAAGACCAGTTCTTCTTTTTCCTTCTTTGCGTCGTTGCGCCTTTGCGTGACACTTCTCTAAATTCATCTCATGCGGCGCGTCTTGCACGTGAACGACTACCCGGCCGAGGACCTCGGCGGGACCGAAGTCCTAATGGCACGCACGCTCGGCCTCCTGCGCGAAGCCGGCTGGGAGGCCCGGTCGTTCACTCGTGCCGACTTGCCCCGACCGCGGCTCACTCCCTTTCGCTACATCGACAACCGCGTGGCACGCAAAGCGCTGCGACGCGTGCTGGCGGAGTTCGTTCCGGACGTCGTGCATCTGCACAACTTCTACCACGTCCTGTCGCCGGGCGTGCTCGTCGAGTTGGCTGCATTCAAGCAGCGAACGGGCGCGCGCGTCGTGATGACGGCACACGACTATCACCTCGTTTGCCCGAATTCCGGCGCCACGTGGTATCGCCGTGGCGAGCCGATGCCGGCCGATCTCGAACGTGTGCGTTCGTGGCGCTATTTGTTGAGCCGGCGTTGGGATCGCCGTGGACGAACGTATTCCATCATGAAGGTTGCCCAGCACATCTGGAATTATCGGCGGACCGATCGGCGTACGGCGATCGACCTCGTGATTTCGCCGAGCAAGTTTCTCGCGTCAGCCATCGCTCGTGGCGGTCGACAAGCCATCTGGCTGCCCAACCCGAATCCACCGGCAATGGCCTTCGGTGCCAGTCGTCCGAGTGAATTGGCAGTGGTCTTCGCCGGCCGCATCGAGCCGGAGAAGGGACTGGTGCGCTTCCTCGAAATGCTGCCGGCTGATTTCGTCGGAAGCTTTCAGGTGCTCGGCGAAGGTGGTGATCGGGCGGCGGCCGAGTCCATTTGCCATCGACGGGGATTCGGCAAGCGCGTGGAGTTTCTCGGTCGCCGGCCGCATGCTGAGGCGATGGCCCTCATCGCGGCGGCGCACGTCCTAGTTCTTCCGTCACGCTGGGACGAGAACTATCCGTTGAGCCTGATCGAGGCGCTGGCCGCGAGAACGAATGTGCTGGTCGTGGATCGCGGCGGCATGCGCGAGATCGTCGAGGACGCGGGCGTCGGCTTTCGCTTCAAGCCGGACGATGCGGCGAGCGTCGCCGAGCAATTGCGGCTTATTCAGCAAGCGCACACCGCGGGGACGCTGAACAACTTCGACGCGTCAGCATTTCTCGCGGGCCGCAATGAGGCGACATATTTGAAAGGAATTTTGATGGCGTACGAGAGAAAGCTCGGATGAAGATCTTGCTCGTCGCGCCGATGTTCCCGCCGCAACGCGGCGTCGCGCCATTGCGAACGCATTCGTTCGCGATGGAATGGGCGAGGGCTGGGCACGCGGTCACGGTGTTGACGACGCAGAAGCGAGCGGATCAGGTCGGGTTGAACATGCCGGCGGCGGGGTTTGAGGTGGTGGAGTTGGCGTATCTTGGCGCGTGGCCGCTGGAATTATTGCGGCGATCGAGTCGGCCGGAGCCCGAAGCGGGAGCGAGGGCGACGGTCGGCGCACCTGATACGCCGTCGCCCCCGCTCCCGCTTCGGGCTCCGGCTGCATTAGATCCCCTTAAGAAATTGGTTACTGCCCCGCTGCGCCGTTTGAAGGCACGCACCGGTGTGTTCAGCGCCGTCCGCCAACCGGACCTGACCGACGGCTGGATTGAACCCGCCGTCAAATGGGCGAAAAAGAATGGCCCGTGGGACGCGATCGTCAGTTCTGGCGGACCACCGGCGGCGCACCTCGCGGCGCTCGCGATTCGTCGGGCGGGGCTCGCGCCCTTCTGGGTCGCGGACTTCCGCGACCTGTGGACAGATAACCATATTTACGCGGGCCTGTTCCCATTTACATTTGCCGAACGGCGGCGCGAACGACGCGTGCTGACGACCGCGGATCGCCTCGTCACCGTGTCCGACGGATTGGCTCATCGACTACGTGTCAAAAGCGGCAAACCGGTCGACGTGATTTACAACGGTTACGATCCGGAGACGTTCGCTGGTTTGTCGCCGGAGCCGGCGTTCCCGATTGATGATCGTGTTCGCCTCGTTTATACGGGCACCATCTACGAACGCGGCCAGGACGCAACGGCCATTTGCAAAGCGGTGGCAGCGGAACCATCGGCCTCGCTCGTCGTCGCCTCCGACCGTCCAGATTTTTGGCAAGCGATCGCTCATCGCTATCAACTCGGTGAGCGGCTCGACTTCCGCGGAGCGGTGCCAAGGAACGAAGCTCTTCGGATGCAACGCGACGCTAGCGCGCTGATCCTGCTCGACTGGTACGATCCGCGGCACGGCGTGTTGACGGGGAAGGTCTTTGAATATCTGCTGTCGCCGGCACCGATCTGGGTCGTGGGCGGCGCGCGGCAATCGCCGACGGCCGAACTGGTTATTCGTGCCGGCCGTGGGCGGGCATTTGGCCGCGATGATGAGCAAATTCGCGCCGCAATCCGCAGCTTGGCGGCGGGGCAGCCTGGAAAGATCGACGCCAATCAGGAGTTCATTGCGTCGCTGACGCGCGGCGAACAGGCCCGGCGGCTGCTGCGGCTGATCGAGCGGCCAACGATGCCGCCCATCAATGATTGAAAAGAAATTCTCGGCTCGTCAGCACGGCCCAGAACACATCTTCCATCGCCTCACGACGTGCTGCCGGCGTCGAGGAGGTGTTCTTCAGCAAGTTCACCATCTTGTCCAATTCGCTCGGCGTCGGATCGCGAACTAACGCCAGGCGAAACACGCGCCGCACCAACTCGGCGTCGGCGAGGCCCTCCTTGAGCCAGGCATTGAGACGTGCCTTCGGCGAACGCAACTTGTCGTTGAGCGACTGGCCGTTGTTCATCATCAGCGCCTGGCTGACAGTCGAATCCTGCTGGCGTTCGCACGAACAGGCCTGCGTGCGATCCGGTCGGCCGAAGGCATCGAGGAATCGCGATGCGACACGCGAGTCCGGCAATTGCAAGGCTCGCGTACCCTCCGGATAGTTCGCCGTCGCGGCCGTACCGCCTTCCACGCCCGTGTATAGCTCTTTGAACGGCGTCGGTACGCCCGTGACTTCGGAGAGGGCGTCGAGAATGACTTCGCCCGACAACCGACGAACCAGATAGCGGGAATAAAAGCGGTCGTCGCTCGCGTTGCCCATGACCGGCCGGCTTGACCGCTGATAGGCTGCAGAGTTCATGACGACGCGCATCAAGTGCTTAACGTCGTACTTGTGCGCGACAAAATCCTTGGCCACGGCGTCGAAGAGTTCGCGGTTTGTCGGCGGATTGGTATCGCGCAGGTCGTCCTCCGCCTCGACCAGGCCGCGGCCCAGGAAATTCTTCCAGACGCGATTCACGATCGCACGCGCGAAATATGGGTTCTCCGGGCTTGTCAGCCATTCGACGAAGTGGGCGCGGCGGTCTTGCGAATCGTCCAGCGCCAAAGGCTTACCGTCGAGGGGCGTCGGCGGCATGGCGATATTCTTCCGTGGATGCAAAGCATCGCCCTCGGTCGCCGGCGCCAGAATGATCTCGCCGGCCCGATCGCCGTTCTTCATGCCGACGCGGCTGAACAGGTTGGCCATCGACCAGTATTGATCTTGCGTCCATTTCTCGAGCGGATGGTTATGGCACCGGGCGCAGGTGATCGACGTGCCGAGGAAGGAAATGGAAACCGATTCCGTTAGCTCCGCGACATCTTTGTGTAGGACGAAGAAGTTGCCGCCGCCATGTTGCAGGGAGCTGCCGCTCGCCAGCAAAATGTCGCGTGCAAAGCGGTCCCACGAGCGATTGTCGGCAATGGCTTGGCGGATCGACCGGTAGAACGCCCACACGGCCGGTTGTGGCAGCTTGCGCGTCGAGACGAGCAGGATGTCGCACCATTTATATGCCCAATAGTCGACGAATTCGGACCGTTCGAGCAGCGCGTCGATCAGTCGGACTCGTTTGTCCGTCGCCTTGTCCGCGAGAAATGCGTCAACCTCCGCGACCGTCGGCAGGATGCCCGCCGCGTCGAGATAGGCCCGGCGAATGAACTCGGCGTCCGAACACTGGCCCGACGGCGGCAGGCGAAGTTCGCGGAGCTTGCGCAGGACGTGTTCGTCGATAAAGTTGTTCCGAGGCGAGGCGGCGTAGGCCGCCTCAGCGATTTCATTCGGATACGGGGCCGTAACCGTCATCGTGGCAACGTGATTGCTGAAGATGGCGCTGACGGCGGCCTCGCCGTTGCCGGCCACCTTGATGACGCCGTCCTCATCGACGTCGGCCGCGGTCGCCTCACTGCTGACGAACTTCGCCAGGCGAGAGACGTCGACGGTCCTCCCATCGGAGTACCGTGCGAGCACGACGATCCGCAGCGTGTCCTTCGGCTTGAGCGTTGCGTGTTTGGGAAGGACTTCGACGCGTTCGAGAACCGCGTCGCTGGCCGCAAGCCCGGCAGCGCCACCGGCAATCCAGTCGAGGATCGTGCGATGTTGAAGTGACCCGGCCTCCACGCGTGTGCCGCCGCCGTGCGGCATGGCCCGCGTGGCCTTGAGCAACATCAGGCTCTGCTCCGGTTCCGAGCGATCGACACGCCGACAGAGCGCTTGACGGGTCAGAACAAAATGGTCGGACTCTGGATCGTAGCCGCGCAGGCTCAGTTTCAATCCGCCCTTGCCCGCCAGGGCGCCGTGACAGGCGCCCGAGTTGCATCCCGCTCGCGTCAGGATCGGTTCGACGTCGTTGCGAAAACTGGGCGGGGTTGGGTCCTTGGCCTTGGTAACGCGGATGCGCGCTGTGGCCGAATTGCCCTCAATGGACGCGGTCACAATTGATTCGCCATCGCCAACGGTTCGTACTAAACCGTTAGCGTCAACGATTGCCACCTTCGGATCGGCAACTGAAAACCGAGCACCGGACGTGCGCTCGCCGAAGACGGTGCCCTGACTTTCCTCGACGAGCACGAGTTGTTGGACTGCACGCGAGCCGGTCAATTGGATGTCGGCGGGGTAGAGCTTCAACTCGGCCGCCCAGGTAGGGAGAGCAGCCAACAGGATCGCACTACAAACGATTCGGAGAGGCATGGTGTGAATCCGGCCTGCGGTCATTGACGCGTCAGCGGAGCAAACAGCTCAGCGATCTTGACCGAGAATCCTGGCAGCGCATTACCAACGTCGAGCGTGTCCGTTACGGTCAATGCGCGGACCCGTGACTTGGACTCATGGACATAGATCGTGCGTTCCATGGGATACACGATTAGAACAGTCATCACTCCAACCGACAAATATTCGCGGAGCTTCTCTTCGAGTTCAGCAGCTAGATCGGTTGGACTCACAACTTCAACGGCAAGTGAAGGAACTGCGTCGATAAATGGCGGATCGCTGCCCAAAGGCGGCGGCCATGATGCAGGCACGCGATCTTCAGCCAAATAAGCCAGATCCGGCCGTCGACGGCGATTGACCGGCGCAGGAAGCGCGAACAGCGTCTCGACGGCAATAACATCGCGGGGCGAGCGCCGGGCGCCCACCAGCCGAATCGCCAATTCACTGGCAAACACCGTCGATACTGCACCCATTGGCGCTATCTCCTTCGCCTCGCCGTCGATCACCTCATAAAGCGCATCGGGGGGCAGCGTG
>DATANR010000299.1:0-9248 GCA_036266155.1 Gemmataceae bacterium
ACCGAACGCGGCCGACGCATCTTGGGCGAAACGCTCCAAGCCTACCGCCGCTACCACGCCCAAGCGGCGTGATTACAACGACTTTCAGCAGTCGAAAACTTCTCCGCATCTTGCGGGGAAGTTCAGAAGAAAGACCCTATAACGAGCGCTACCAAACTCTAAACCTCTCCATCAATGAAACTCGGCCTCATCAACTCCGCGTGGGCCCAGGCGGGCCGCGACACGGCTTACGGCATTCGCATGACCAAGGAGATCGGCTTCGACTCGATCGACATCTTCGCCGATCCGCTCGACATCGATGCCCGCGAGCGCCGGCTCATTCGCACCGAATGCGAGAAAGCCAACCTGCCGATCGTCAGCGTCGCGTGCGTCGCCGTAGGTCTGATCGATTTCAACCCATCGGTCCAGAGCTTTCACGTCGATCGCTGCCAGGCCTATCTCGATTTCTGCTTCGAGTTGAGCGCCACAAACCTGCTGCTCGTGCTCGGCGAGTACATCTGGGAACGGCAAGTGATCCCACCCGCGGAGCAATGGCAGACGGCTGTCCGCAATTGCCGGCAACTTGGCAACTACGCGGCCGCTCTGGGTCTACAAATCGCTCTGGAGTTGGAGCCGTTCAAGCTATCGCTGCTCAATGACGTCGATAGCATGGTTAGCTTCATCGATGAGGTGAATCACCCCGCGGTGCGTGCAAACATTGACGTCTCGCACCTGCAACTCGCCAAGGTGGCCCCGGAAGAACTTCGGCGTCTGAAGGGCAAGGCGATCCACGTCCACATCAGCGACTGTGACGGCAAGGTCCACGGCGACCTTCCTCCGGGCCACGGCGTCGTCGACTTCGCTCCATACTTGCGCGAGATCAAGAATCTGGGCATCGATGGAGCGGTGAGCATCGAACTCGAATATTCGCCGGAGCCAGCGAAGATTGCGGAGTGGGTCAAGGAGGCGTACACGGCGACGGATCGGCTGATGAAAGACGCGGGTTTGCGAGGCTAACGTTTAGCGTCCCGACGAGACGACCGCTAAACGACGTTCCGCTAGAATGGCATTTCCGCCGCCACCCCGGAATCCGATGGCCGACACGACCGACCCCACGCGACCGACTGCCGAGAATGCTCCCGCGGAAGATCATTCTGGCCGCGTCCTGAGCGATTTTGAATTGGTGCGTCGAATCGGCGTCGGCGGCATGGGCCAAGTCTATCTCGCACGACAGCGCAGTCTTAAGCGGCAAGTCGCGATCAAGATTCTGCGCGGCGAACTCGCGGCCAATGTAACAGCGCTTCGGCGCTTCCAGGCGGAGGCGGAGGCCGTCGCCAACATCACGCACGCCCACATCGTGCAGGTCTATGCGATCGGCGAGGATCAGGGCCTCCATTACATGGCCCTGGAGTACATGGACGGCCGCAATCTGCGCGATGAGCTCGAGCGCAAAGGTGTCCCGGAACTGCCGCATGCGCTGAAGATCATGCGGCAAGTCGCGAGTGCGCTTGAGCGGGCCGGCGAACTTGGCTTTGTGCATCGCGACATCAAGCCGGAGAACATCCTTCAATCGAAAAAGGGCGAGGTCAAAGTTGCCGACTTCGGACTATCACGCTGCTTTACTTCGGACGCGCCGCTGAATCTCACCCAGAGCGGCGTCACCATGGGGACGCCGCTGTACATGAGTCCAGAGCAAGTGCGTGGCCAGCCGGTCGACCCGCGGTCGGATATCTATTCGTTCGGCGTCACCTGCTTTCACATGCTGGCCGGCGAGCCGCCGTTCCGCGGTGCGACCGCCTTTGACGTGGCACTTCAGCACGTGCAAGGCGAAGTGCGGCCGCTCGGTTCCATTCGCCCCGATCTGCCGCCGGAACTCTGTGCGATCGTGCACAAGATGATGGCCCGGCGACCGGAAGATCGCTATCAGTCGGCCCGCGAGATCCTCAACGATTTGGATCGCCTGAAGGACGGCGTCGGCTTGCTCCCGGTCGCCGCACCCACGCTGGGATCGAGCGTCTTCGTGCCTGCACTGGGCAGCAGCGGCACCTCAATCATGCCGGTCGGCCAAACCTCGTTGATGACGCAGGCCGTGCCTGCAAGCGTTGGGCTTTGGCGGTACATCGTGGTGGGCTTGCTTGCACTGTCGGCAGTTGGCGGTGGGGCTGCTCTGCACTGGAGCCAGACGCCCACGGCAGCTTCGACAAGTATCAATCCCAACGACGCGCTAGCCGACATTGACCCGCCGCCGAGTTCTCTTCACGAGAAGGACTTGAAACGGCGAATCCACGAAAAGGGCCTGCGAGTCGATGCCGTAGCCGATGATTTGCTCGAACTGGCCGAGTTGTATATCAAGGACCGGCGCTTCGATGACGCTCTTAAGCTGTTCGATGCTGACGCCGTCCGGAAGCTCGGAGCATTTGACTCCACGGCCAAGAGTACGGGGCGCGACGCCGAGTTAGTCAACATCATTTCCGGCCTCGGTAAGGGCATCGTGCTCGCTTACCAGGATCGGGCCGACGATTCGATTGCGGAGTTCCTGAAGGTCATGCGGGCCTACCCGCCGACACCGCTCAAAAAAGATGTCATCCCACCGAAGGTGCGGCCTGCCGCGCTTGGCCTGCTTGAACAGTTCTTCTCGCACACCACAACTGGAGCCAACTGGAAGCGCTTGGTCGGCGAGGCCCTTGACCGCGACGAGAAAAATCTGGGTAAGCTGCCCGACGAAATGAAGCGGTTGCGCTTGTTGCCGGCCAAGGGGCCAATCCGGGGTTGAGACGGTCAGTCGGCCTTGCATCTTTCCCCCAGCCTCGCTATTTTCCCGCCCGCCCGAGTCATGCCCCCCTCACCGCATGGACGCGGTTCATGATTCCAAAATTCACCGGCCGTTCGGCCGTCCTGCTTCTCATTGTCGCCACCGGCTGCGGTGTTGTCGGCCCTCGCCGCGACACCGTTACGCGTGGTCCAAAGAATAAGAGCCCTGAGATTGCGATGGGCGGCAAGTCGACGCGCGAGCCGCCGCTCGCAGACCCGTCGAGCATGATCCCACCCAAACCGAACATGGACGATCTGGTGCCGGCGATTCCAGCCTCGCCGGGCAAGGAAGAGATCGCCATCACGCCGTTGCCGGAGAAGACCGGAGTCGTTCCCGCGTCCGGGATCGTGACGCCGGACGGTCTGACCACTCGACCGCCTCTCGAACGAGCGCGGGCCGTCGCGGAAGAGCCGATCAAGACTGCCGCCGCGACCGAGCCAATTGTCGAATCCAATCTGGATGCCGTGCGCCGCATCGCGAAACGGGCCACCGAGCGCTACAACCAGATGGAAGGTTTCGAGTGCCGGCTGACGCGCCGCGAGATGGTCGGCAAGCAAGCGATGCCGCAGGAAGAGCTGCAGTACAGATTCCGCCGCGAGCCGTACAGCTTGCACATCAAGTGGATTGGCTTGGAAGCCCAGGGGCGCGAACTCGTATACGTTGCCGGCAAGTATGACGGCAAAGTGCAGATCATGACGGGCAAGGGCGACAGCATGATCGTCGGCGCCGGTTACAAGGTGTCGCGCTTGCCGACGGATAAGGAAGTTCGCGGCAAAGCACGCTACGACATCCGCGAAGGTGGCATGGGCCTTTCGATTCAATGGCTCGGCAAGGTCGTCGGCGTTATGGAACGTGACCCCAGCCAGGCCAAGCGAATGAAATACCTCGGTATCGTGAAGGGTCGGCCCGAGTGCCCAAGCGGCCTGGAGGCCGTCGAAGAACTGATTCCGCCAGACTGGGAGCCGCTGCTGCCCAAGGGCGGCAAACGCACGACCTACTTCGACCCCGATCCGGCGTCGCCGTCCTATGGTCTGCCGATCCTGGTGGCCGCGTTCAACGACGCCGGTCGCGAAGTGGAATACTACTTCTTCGATCACTTGCACCCGACTCGACCCGCGGACGCCGACTTCGACATCGAACGGCTCTGGCGGAAGTAGGACAGGTTTCCAACCTGTCCCGACGCCGCAGATTCGTTTCTTCCGGAATTGAGAGATTGCCAACACATACATAGGGGGTTGGCAATCTCTGCCTGCATTTTCGCGCCCATCTCAATGCCAGCAAAGCAGATGGGTTGAAAATGCCGAGCCGAAAATTCTAGCGCATGGAACCCCCAGAAAGCCGCGCCGACTGGTAACGCCCGCGCGGCCTGCTGCACGCCGGCTACACTCGTTCCACAGCAAAAGTTCCATTTCGTTGCACGAGCCAGTTTCATTGCAAAGCCGTCCCCGGACAGGTTGCAAACCTGTCCTACCAACTGCCTACGCTGCGACGCCTTGCAGATGGAACGATGTGTTGAGCATGGCGACCGTCGTCTTCCCGTGACGGCGGCGAAGGACGGAGATGCCGCAGTTGTCGAGCGAAACGGCGCGAGCGCGGGCTGGCCCCAATCCAAGCACGCCAGCCAGATAGGTGCGATTGACCACGTGATGTGAAACGACGGCGATCGTCGCTCCTTCATGTCGCGCGAGGATCTCGTCAATCGCGTGCGTCGCTCGGTCGTGCACCTGGCGAAAATTCTCGCCGCCACGATAGCCGTGCAGGGCCGGATCGCTGTGATAGCGTGCGTACTCTTCCGGCTCCGCCTGTTTGATCTCTTCCCAACTCCGTCCCTCCCACACGCCGACGTCGCATTCGGTCAATTCGGGAACACCGACAGGAGCAAGCCCATGCGGCTCAGCGATGATCCTGGCCGTCTGCAACGCACGTTTGAGCGGCGACGAATAGATGAACTCGATCGGCTGAAGCGCCAGAAAATCGCGTGTCGCCGTTGCTTGGCGGATGCCGATCGGCGCCAGGTCGGTGTCGATGCCGCACCCCTGGAGCTTGGCCGGCTTCTGCAAGTTCGCCGGCGTCGCCGCATGGCGGATGAGGTAGAGGGTGGTTTGCATGGCTTACTCGGTTGCCTCCTGCTCCCGAAAACTCAACTCAGCCGCCACGACGCGGGCCAACACGAGGACGAGTTGCTTCTGCCGATCGGACCCGTCGCGGTCACCGGCCGCGAGTCGTTCGATCTCCGGCCGCAGCGCCCGCAGGCTGGCCCACAGTTGGTCGCGCTCGGCGGTTTCCTGGGCGGACAAGTTATCCATCGGCAACTCTCCGCTGTAGTCCTAACCGATTGCCGTCGCGCTCGCAAGCCGGGTCGCCACATCCGCGGCCGTCACCAGCGAGCCTGCGTCCGCCACGCCGCGGCCCGCGATGTCGTACGCGGTCCCGTGGGCGACGCTCGTCCGGATGATCGGCAGCCCCACGGTGATGTTGACACAGCGCGGCCCGCAACGCAATTTCATCGCGATGTGCCCTTCGTCGTGATACATCGCCACGATACCGTCAAAGTCACCTTTATGGGCGCGAACGAACAACGTGTCCGCGGGCCACGGGCCAGTTGCGTCGATTCCTTCGGCACGGCCCGCGGCGACGGCCGGCGCGATGATGCGGGCCTCCTCGTCGCCAAACAGTCCGCCATCGCTGGCGTGCGGATTTAAGGCGGCGACGCCAATCCGCGCCGGGCGGTCAAGCAACCGCGGCAAGAGCCGATTGAGCAGGCGGACTTTCTCGAGGACTGCCGAAGTAGTGAGACCGGCAAACACGTCGCGCAGCGCGATGTGCAGCGTCACATGCGCCACCGCGATGCCGTCGCCCCAGAGGACCATGGCGAACTCTTTGGTCCCCGTCCGCTCGGCCAGAATCTCCGTGTGTCCCGGATGCTTGACGCCGGCCGCGTGCAAGCCCTCTTTGTGCAATGGGCACGTGACGATCGCGTCGGCCTCGCCGGCCATCGTCAAATCGATGGCCTTGCAAAGGAAGTCATACGCGGCTTGCCCGGCGGCAGCGCTCACGCGACCAACCGCCACGTCCTTCAGATTCGCAGTCGTCGCCGAGAGGACCGGGATGACGTGCTCGGCGGGGGAAGCGTCACCGACGCGCTGGATCGATTGAACCCGAGCCGGGCTGCCGGCGAGACGGATGCCGCGCTCGATCCAATCGGCGTCCCCGACGACCACGGGCCGGGCACGTTCGACGAGCCGCGGCCAGGCGCACGCGACAATCTCCGGGCCGATCCCCGCGATGTCGCCAAGCGTGATGAGCAAACGCGGATGCATGAAGAATTTGTAGGCGGCCGCGTCAGGGCGCCGGCATTTCGCGTGGCAATTCCCGCTTCATTTGCGTGTAGGCCACGTAACCGATCAGCCCAATGCCCCACGCAATGACGCGTTGCACCAAGCAGCCGATGATGCCGCCGATCGCGGCCTTGCCGAGCAACGTGTAAAGCCAGCCATACGCCGCTTCGCCGCCGCCGACGCCGCCCGGCAACGGGAACAACGCCTGGGCGGTCATGCCGACGGGAACGATGAGCAAGTGCTCGGCAAATGTGCCTGAGTCGAGGTCCGGGAACGACGACACGCACAAGTGAAAGCACGTGACCCAGCCCATGTGCCCGACGAGACTCATACCGAGCGCGACGGCCACCACCGTCTTTTTCTGGCGGTACATCATGCCGGCTCGCCAGAACTCGGCCATCGACCCGCCGAGCTTTGGCACCTTTTCAAAGCGCCTGGCAATCGCGGCAGAGCGCTCCTCCGACAACAAGCCCATCAACGACCAGACGGCCGCGGAGCCGATGACGATTCCACCCGTCGCGCGCACGATCATCTTCAGGGCTTCGTTGTCCACGAGCACTTTGGTCCCAAGCGCCCAGAACACGCCGCCCGCCAGCGCGACCAACCACGCAAGCGCCCAGAGGCCGATCACGCGATCGATCAGGATGGTGGCGACCGCGACGGTCCGTCGACTCTGGTCGCGGGCGACGGCCACCGCCTTCAATATGTCGCCGCCCACCGAGCCCGGCAGGATCGAATTGAAGTACGAGCTGACAAGGCCGAGCCGGATGGCATTGCGCACCGTGAACGGCAGGTCCTGGGCTCGGACAAGAAGGTACCAGCGGAGGAACGTCAGGAAGAGCGCGACGACCCAAATGACGCAGGCCAGGGCGAACGGCCACGGGTTGATCGGTTGGGAAAACGTCTCGACGAGGCCCGGTCGCGTGCCGGCCCGCTGTGCCTCGGCATCGACAACGGCGCCGGCCAGGAACGAGAGGGCCTTTTGATCGTGCGTTGGTTTGCCGGGGACGGCATTCCAAAACTGGTAAATGATATAGCCGAGTAGCCCGAACCCGATCGCATAGAGTGCGATGTTCTTGATTGAGGTGCGGGGAACTTTCACGCGCGGGTCTCGGTCCGGAAGGCAAACGACGGCCGGCCGGCCCGGCGGGTACATTGTGCGGATGCATGCCGATGCCGTCTACCGGCACTCACCGCGAACCCCGCGCCAAGTCCGTCGCTCCCTATCGCATCCGGCAAACCCGAGCCCACATTGACAGCGCGTTGTGCCGGCCGTAGATTATCCATCACTGGGGATGTAGCTCAGCTGGGAGAGCGCTTGAATGGCATTCAAGAGGTCAGGGGTTCAATCCCCCTCATCTCCACTAGGGTTTTAGGGGATTCGCCAATTCCCCTTGCACCAAAACTTGCACCACCCCGCGTAGAATCCTTCAGGGCGCCACCTGCTAGGGAGTCTTCGCATGGCCCGTCGGCCCTTTTTCCGCTCGTTTGACGGCTGGTGGTACGCTCATGTCGGCACCGGACCGTCCCGCAAAAAAGTCAAGCTCGCCAGGGGCAAGGACAACGAACAGGACGCCTACCGGGTGTTCTGCCGGCTCATGGCCGACACCGGGCTAGCCGCCCCAACGCCGACCACGCTCACGGTGGCGTACCTCTGCGATCGTTTCCTAGACGTAAACAAGCCCCAAGTCGCAGAGGCCACGTTTGCCCAATACAAGCACTTCCTCCAGCGCTTCTGCGACTTGCACGGTTCTCGGCTTGCCGCTGAGGTCCGGCCGTTCCACGTAACCCACTGGCTGGACGCCAATCCTACTTGGAAGGGAAGCCGGTGGCACGCGGTCACCGCCGTCAAGCGGGCCTTCAACTGGGGGGTCACCGAGGGCTACCTGGACACTAACCCGATCAAGGCGGTGAAGAAGCCCGAGCCCGGCAAACGGGACCGCGTGCTGACCGACGCAGAGCGGCGGGAGATTGTCGCGGCGATCAAGGATCCGGCCTTCAAGGACTTCGTCGTCGCCATGCTCGAAACCGGGTGCCGCCCCGGCGAGGTGGCCCGCGTCGAGGCAAAGGACGTAAACCTCGAATTGGGGGTGTGGATGCTGGCCAAGCACAAGACTGGCAAGAAGACCAAGAAGCCCCGCATCGTCTACCTGACCGCCGCCATGATCGAGCTAAGTAAGCGGCTCATGGCCCAGTGGCCGGCCGGCCCGCTCTTCCGCACGCCGCTCAAGAAGACGGCGTTCACTCGCAACAACATTCGCACCCGGTTCAGTCGTCTACGAGCCAAGTTCCCGCATCTGAAGGGCGTGGTCGCGTACACCCTCCGGCACAATTACGCGACCCAGGCCCTGGTCAGAGGAGTTGGGATCGCTCAGGTGGCAGAGTTGCTAGGTCATGTCGATACCAAGATGGTGTCGCAGAACTATGCTCATTTGGCCGGTCAGGTTTCCCATATGCGACAATCTGCCGAGCAGGCGGTCGCGGGGTAACGTGGGAAAAGCACAAATTCGGAGCACGGAGGAGCCGTGCTCCGAATTTGTCCTGACCACGAGGGCGAAGCCCCTGTTCCTGCGGCGATGACGGTTTGCGAGCATTACGGACACCTGGCGGACCGCCTCGCTCACATGCAGGACGCGGCAAAAAAGGCCGTAAGCTAATCCGACCGGCGTTGGAACCCTACTTCGGAATTGAATCCACGCGATGCCGGGTGGCGTGATACTCGCCCACTCTGGTAACCTTCTTCAAATCTAGCGTGCGGCTGACGGTCTTCTCCCATCTGTGATTCGCCCACCGTCACAGATCGAATTGCTTTTCCGAACTCAGATAATCGACATCATCACGCGCAAACTTCCCCGAAGTCTGGAACACCTACAGGAACCGGCAACAGAAGCGTCAATCCAGGCAGGCGGTGCAGAACCGCCATCTAGACGCTAGTGGCTGTGGTTGCCGGCCGAAAGTATGCGCGATAGAGCAGCCTCAGAGCCTGTTGGGAAAACAGCCTTGAATCCGTTGATGGGTCAAGGTTAGGTTCTCGGGGATGAAAAAGACAAGGATGTCTTCGATGACCGCGTTCCCGGCGCGGCTGACCGATGCCGAGTGGACAATTCTGGAGCCATTGG
>DATANR010000300.1:0-9295 GCA_036266155.1 Gemmataceae bacterium
GGTAGGACTCGACGAGGGCCCAGTACGAATGGGTCTTGCCCGACTTGCGGCGTTCGCATCGACGCAGGAACATGCGTGGACTTCACGATCCCAGAACAGGCGACGCGAGAGGATCGCAAATGCGACATGGTCAAAGCAAGAGGGTAGGTCTTCACTACACGACCTCCGACGACCACGCGCTCGAAAAATCCCGAAGCGTTGACTCACCGGAGGGCCGAAAAAAGTGCAAAAAAGAGCGCAGTAGCGTAACTTGGGCTAGCGCGATCACGCACCGGATGGCCGTGGCAGTCCGAAGTGTTCATACGAACGTTGCCGGACACGGATCAACGTGCATCAAGCGTGCCGCGCAATTAATTCTGAACGCCGATGAGAGGCCCTGCGGCATTGCGGCGATTCGCCGCGGTTGACCCTGAAAACGGGGACTCCGAACGAGCAACTCTCTGCGCACGGAAGTCCAAAACCCATCTCATACAGCCGGCTACTATACATTCAGGCGACGTCGAGATCTGTGGAAGGAAGAGGCCGTTATGAAGCGCTATCGTTACGTCATCCTGAGCAGCTATGGGGCGAGCTGGGACATCTCGCGCGAAATCAACAAGCCTCTGGGCGGGCTGATGCAACTCCCGTGGTTTGGCGATTTGAAATACCAGGACCTGCAAGAGTTGCTCGACAGGGGATGGCAACCGGTCCGCGAGACGGGCATGGGCGGCGCGAGCGCCACCGGCGGGGCAGCGGTCGCGTTTTCGCTCATCGTGCTGGAGAAGGACCGGCCGGAAACGACGGCCGGTGTTGCGCCGACGGCCGAGGAACAGACTCGCGAGAAATAATTGGCCTCTTGTTCAGCCAAACCGCCGATCAATCTCGCTCGCGATGGCATCGTTGGCGAATACGACGAGCTTGGCGATATCGTCTTCGCTGATGTCGCGGCCGGGGCGGGCGAGCACGCTCGCAACTTGGCGGATATGGTCCGCGAGATAGGTCCGCGTCAGCATCTTGAGCGTCGGTTCCGGGTAGGGAAGCTTCAACGTCCATTCTTCGACGCGCTTGGCGAGTTCCGGGCCGAATTGCTTGCGCAGTCGGGCAATCTCGTCGTCGGACAGCGTTGTTCGTTGCTGGCCCATAAGAATACGCTCCTTGCCAATCGGCCGCGGACGTTAACGGCGATCAGGTATCTCAAAGGATAGTCAGCTGAGTAACCGATTCCCCTCCGCCGGTCGGATGCTAAAATACGTCCTCGCGGGGCTGAAGCTCAACGGTCGAGCAGGGTGCTCATAACGCCTTGGAAGTGGGTTCGACTCCCACCGGCCCCACTCCCCAGACACGCACACGTTCGCGCAATCCAACTGGCAATCGTTCGTTGACCCACTGCTGGAAATGAGCCGGCTCGTCGCGGCTCGTCGTGTGGCTGGCGACAATCAATTCATTTTGAAAGCGGTCCGCACGCTCGGCGAAGTCGTCGAGGTGCAAGTGGCCGAACGCGTGAATGCGGTCCTTCGAATGCTCGGGCCGGGCGAAGCTCATTTCAATGATGAGCACCTTGGCCGCGTACAGGGCCGGTTCGCCATCCACACCTGCCGGGCCGGTATCGCCGGTGTAGCAGACGAGCGGCACTTCCACATCGTTGGTCATTGGCGTGCCCGATTCGCGAAGCCGTTTGAGTTCGTCGCTCGATAGGCCGACGTATTCTGGCTTAAGCTTGCGGCGCTGCTCCCAGACGACGTAGCCCTGACTGGGCACCGGATGAGCGGTTGGAAACGCCGTCACGAAGTGGTCGCGGGAAATGGTCACGCGATCGCCGGGCTTCACGCCGATCAATTCGCACGGCTGCTTACCGCGATCGAGCGCCTCCCAGGCCGTGAGCAGGTTTTGCACGTCGTTCAGAATCGCGGCGGGCACATGGACCAGGGGCGGCGCGAGCTTCAACATGGCGCGGCGGCCGACGAGGCCGGGCAGCGCCATCAGGTGGTCGAGGTGGCCGTGCGTGAGGAACCAAGTGCCCGTCGGCGTGAAGTCCCAAGGAATGGCCCCGAGGTCGAAGCCCACTTTCAATTCCGGGACGCGCCAGACCGTCTGGATACCGGCACGCGACCAGCCTTCGACCGTCAGGCCGGCGTGATGCAGCGCGTGGTAGGGTGCGTTCTCGATGCGTGGCGTGGCGTCGGACATGCGGTGGGAGTATATCAACCGCAATCACCTGGGGATCGCGATGCAACCGCTCGTCGGCATCATCATGGGTTCGAAATCCGACTGGGAGACACTGTCCCACGCGGCCGACACGCTCACGAAGCTTGGCGTGCCGCACGAGGTGCGCGTCGTCTCCGCCCATCGGACGCCAGACCTGTTGTTCGAATATGCCGGGAGCGCCGAAGCACGCGGCCTGCAAGTCATCATCGCCGGCGCCGGCGGGGCGGCGCACTTGCCTGGCATGGCGGCCGCGAAGACCGCGCTGCCGGTGCTGGGCGTGCCGATCGAATCGGCGGTGCTGCGTGGGGTCGACTCACTGCTTTCAATCGTGCAGATGCCGGCCGGCATCCCCGTCGGCACATTGGCGATCGGCAAAGCCGGCGCGATCAACGCGGCATTGTTGGCGACGACGATTTTGGGGAACAAGGACGCGAAGTATCGGACGGCGGTTCATGCGCATCGGGCGGCACAGACGGACGCGGTCTTGCTGGCGCCAGACCCCCGTAAAGACAAATGAAAAATGCAAAATGCAAAATGCAAAAAAAGGATGGTACCATGTCCCAACAGAAGGAGAAGCCCATTGTCCCGATCACCGATCGGACTTTTGAATTCTCCATAAGGATCGCGAAGTTGTACCGCGAGATCGGCAGAGACTCAGTGAACCGAGTTCTTGGGACGCAATTGCTCCGGTCACGCACGTCCGTCG
This sequence comes from Gemmataceae bacterium, assembly GCA_036266155.1. GTDB lineage: Bacteria > Planctomycetota > Planctomycetia > Gemmatales > Gemmataceae > SIAJ01. The sequence goes on from DATANR010000300.1 coordinate 2,891, forward strand.
GCGCAAACATGGAAGAAGCACAAGCGGCGCAGAGCAAGCCGGACTTTGTGAGTAAAACCTCGATTGCTCTTAAGGAGGCGCGTGAGTCGCACTATTGGCTGCTTGCTCGCGGTGACGGATGCAAAATTGACCAATCGACTCACGCCCCTCGTTCAAGAGTCGCGTGAAATCCGCGACATCCTTGGCTCAATCTGTAGCAAGGCGCGGAAAAACCTGAGGTCCTGACTTCTTCTTTTTTGCATTTTTCATTTTGCATTTATCATTATGACTCTAGGCATCCTCGGCGGTGGACAACTTGCCCGCATGTTGGCTCTCGCCGGCCATCCGCTCGGCGTGTCGTTCCGCATTCTTGAGCCAGCATCCGAGTGCCCAGCGGCACCTATCGCTTACCATCTGCGTGGCGAGTACGAAGACTTCCAATCTCTCTATTCCTTCTGCCAGGGCCTCGATGCCGTAACTTACGAATTTGAAAATGTGCCGGTCGCGTCGGCCCGCTGGCTAAACGAGCGCGTCGCCGTCTATCCGACGCCCGATGCCCTCGAAGTCGGCCAGGATCGCATCGCCGAGAAGTCGTTCTTCCAGAAGCTCGGCGTGCCGGTCCCGGCGTTCGCGGCCGTCGACTCGCGTGCGGACCTCGATATCGCGATCGCGCGAATCGGCTTGCCGGCCGTGTTGAAGACAACTCGCTTCGGCTACGACGGCAAGGGGCAAGCGGTCCTGCGAACGAAGGACGACGTCGAATCGACATGGACCACGCTCGGCGGCCGGCCGCTGATTCTCGAGGGCTTTGTGCCGTTCGACCGCGAGCTGTCGATCCTCGCCGTGCGCGGCCGCACGGGTGAGTTGGCTTTCTACCCACTCGTGGAAAACGTCCACCGCGCTGGGATCCTGCGCGTCAGTACGTCGCCGGCGTCGAGTGCCACGCGCGAACTGCAGGTGAAGGCCGAGCGGATCGCGGCGAAGGCGCTGGAGGCACTTGGCTACGTCGGCGTGCTCGCGGTTGAGCTGTTCCAGGTCGGCGACGAGCTGCTCGTCAACGAGATGGCCCCGCGGGTCCACAACTCGGGCCACTGGACCATTGAGGGAGCGGAGACGAGCCAGTTCGAGAACCACGTCCGTGCCGTGGCCGGCCTGCCACTCGGCTCGACGGCGGCCGTTGGGCAATCGGTGATGATCAACCTGATCGGCGGCTGGCCCAACCCGGCCGCGGTGCTCGCGATCCCTGGCGCCCACCTGCACCTCTACGGCAAACAGCCGCGACCGAACCGGAAGGTTGGGCATATCACCGTGCGTGCCGATTCGGACCAGGAATTGCTCAAGCGAGTGCACCGCGTGCGAGGATTGATGCGTGAGGAATGACTGGTGAAGCCCGTCACCCTCGGTAGGCACGCGGTTCCGATTGACCTCCGCCGCCCCTCTATGCGATGATTCCCCCTCGACCGTCAGGGAGGACGTATGCCGATGGATGAGCGGCCGCGCAGTTTCGTTGCCTGGATGCCTTACCTCTGGTCGCGCGTACTGTTTCCTTCGCCGCAGGCGACGCCGGTGGGTGTGCGCTTGCCGGCCCTGTTGCTGCTGATCGTCTTGCCGGCGCTGTTGCTCTATCCGACGTTGTCGTTCCGCTTGCTCGAGCCCGACGAGGGTCGCTACGCGCAGATTCCACGCGAGATGCTCGCGCGCGGCGACTGGGTTGTGCCGCACCTTCAAGGGCAGCCATATCTCGACAAGCCGCCGCTGATGTACTGGCTCGTCATGCTCAGCTACAAGCTCTTCGGCGTATCCGAGGCGGCGGCCCGGCTCGTGCCGGCGCTGGCGGTGCATGCGACGATCCTGTGCCTCTATCTCATCGGTCGCCGGAGCTTGGGCGAGCGGTCCGCGTTCTGGGGGGCGCTATTCCTCACGGTCGCGCCGGGTTTCACAGGGATGGGCCGGCTGCTCATTCTCGACGGGCTGCTCACGTTGTGGGTGACGCTGACGCTGCTGGCGACGTTTGAAGCGATCCGCGGCGACCGGTGGAAGACGGGTTGGTGGTATCTCGCCGCCGTGGCCGCGGGGCTCGGCGTGCTGACCAAGGGGCCGGTGCCGTTCTTGCTCGTGATCCCGCCGATCTGGTTGCATCGCCGGCTCACGGGCAACCGCGTGCCGATTCCGTTCAAACATCTGGCCAGTTTCGTCGGCGTGGCGGTGGCGGTCAATTTGCCGTGGTATGCGGCCATCTATTTGCACGAGCCGGTCTTCCTGCGGCACTTCTTCTGGGAACACAATGTGCTGCGCTTCGTGCAGCCGTTCGATCACTTGCAGCCGGTCTGGTTCTATGCGCCGATCCTGCTCGGCGGGCTGCTGCCGGGCACGATTCTACTGTATGCGCTCGCTCGCCATCTCGGCAGCGGCGACCCGGAGCGCATCGCGATGCGGACGCCGGCGCTCGGCTTTTGGCTGCTCGCGGGGGTGTGGTGCGTGTTCTTCTTTTCGCTGTCGGGGAGCAAGTTGCCGACGTACGTGCTGCCGGCGTTCCCATGCCTGTGTCTGGCCGTCGGCGACTTCGTGGCGCGGACGCGCTGGAGCAACCTCTGGGTGACGCGGACGGGCGTCGGCACGATGGCGGCGGCGCTCGCGGTCGGTTTCTACGTGGCGATCCCCTGGTATGCCGAACGCCGTTCGCCAATGGGCAACCCCGACGTGGCCGCCCGACTAATGGCCGCCCGCGGCGAGACGATGTACTGCTTTCCGCGCAATGTCGACTCGGTGTCCTTCTACACCGATCGCGACGACCTCAAGAGTTGCCGGACACGCGTGTCACAGGAGTTGGTCGAAGAATTGATCCAGCGTGACCGGTCGGTGGTGTTGTTCACGCATCGGCACTCGTTGGATACGTTCAAGCAAGTTCTGCCGCCGCAGCTGAAGGTGACCGAGACATTGGCGGTCAAGCAACCGGGAAGCGGCGGCAAAATCCTCGACAACATGGTCGGCGACGGCGCCTGGGGGCTGTGCCACGTCGCAGTCGTCGAACGTGTGCCAGTGCGCAAGGCGAGCCGGGAGCGTTAGCGACCGGTGTCTTGGCCGGGTCAAAGTCCACCGGTCGCTAACGCTCCCGGCTCGCCCGGGAATATTTTGACTTCGCGGGTCGCGCGCGTCGTGCGGGCGATGTTGCCTGTTCACCTGTCTTCTGACTACCCGTTGACTTCACAGGCAAATGCGCGCTCATCTATACTGGCATTAACGACACACCCTTGAGATGAACACCATGTGCCGATCTTCCTGGTTGGCCGCCGTTCTGGTGGCTGCTGTCTTTACCGCGACGTTGCCGGCACAGGATACGGGCAAGACCGCGGTCCTCATCTTCGTTACGGTCCCCGCCGACGGCAAACTCACCGTCAACGGCAATGCCACGAGCCAGACCGGGCCCGAGCGCCGGCTCATCACGCCACCGCTCGCGCTGGGAGAGAAAGGGACATACAAGCTCAGCCTCACGTTTACGAAGGATGGCAAGCCGGTTACCGTTGAACGCGAGATCGTCGTCGAGGGCGGCAAAGTCACGCGTGTCGATCTGACGAAGGTCGACCTCCCCAAGAAGGATGAGCCGAAGACGGTTCCCATTCCACCGAAGAAGGATGTCCCCAAGGTCGATGAGCCGAAGACGGTACCGGTCCCACCAAAGAAAGATGAGCCGAAGGTCACACCGAAGGTCGACGAACCCAAGACGGTTCCGGTACCTCCGAAGAAGGATGAGCCGAAGGTTGTGCCCAAGAAAGACGAGCCCCCACCGCCGCCCAAGAAAGACACGCCGCCGAAGAAGGACGTCAAGCTCGACGTACCATACGTGCCGACGCCACAGGTGATGGTGGACAAAATGCTCGAAGTGGCGGGCGTGAAAGAAGGTGACGTCGTTTTTGATCTCGGCAGCGGCGACGGGCGCATCGTCATCACAGCCGTGCAGAAGCACAAGGCGAAGCGCGGCGTAGGCATCGAGATCGCCCCAGAACGCGTGCAGATGGCGAAGGACAACGCCGAGAAAGCTGGCGTTGCCGGCAAGACCGAGTTCCGCCAGGGCGACTTCTTGAAGCAGAAGGACTTTTCCGAAGCGAACGTCGTCACCTTGCAACTATTGCCGGACATCAATGAAAAGTTGAAGCCAATCTTGCGCAAGACGCTCAAGCCGGGTTCGCGCGTCGTGTCGTACGACTTCGACATGGGCGAGGATTGGAAGCCGGAGAAGGAAGTCACGGTCAAGGACAAGGATGGCCGCGATCACGTGGTTTACTTGTGGACGATCAAGGAAGCCAAGAAAGAGCCGAAGGGCGACAGCATTCCCGGTGTGCCGCTCAAGGAACTGCCGAAGACGGTCGTCCCAAAGAAAGATGTGCCGCCGCCGTTCGACCGCGAACCGAAGGCGACGCCCAAGAAGGACGAGAAGAAGGATGACAAGAAAGATGACGCGCCGCGTAATCCGCCGTACGTCCCGACGCCGCAGACGGTGGTCGACGAGATGCTCAAATTCGCCGGCGTGAAGGAAGGCGACGTCGTCTACGATCTCGGCTGCGGCGACGGCCGCATCGTGGTGACTGCGGTCAAATCGTTCAAGGCGAAGCGGGCTGTTGGCATCGACATCGACCCAGTTCGCGTTAAGGAGTCGAAGCAGAATGCGAAGGAGGCCAAGGTCGAGGACAAGGTGGAGATTCGCGAAGGCGATGTGTTGAAGATCAAAGACGTGTCGGAAGCGAACGTCGTGGCCCTCTACTTGTTCCCGGAAGTGAACGAGGCCCTGGCGCCCATGTTGAAGAAAACGCTCAAGCCTGGTTCGCGCATCGTCTCGCACGACTTCCTCATAGGCGACTGGAAGCCGGAGAAGCAAATCGATGTCAAGGACGCCGGCGGCGAATTGCACACGCTGTTTTTGTGGACGATCAAGTAGTAGTTGTCAGTTGTCAGTTATTAGTTGTCAGTCAAGCACCGCCGTGATTGTCTCGCGGTCCCGCGATTGCTTTACTGACAACTAGTAACTGACAACTGACAACTGCTCATGCACTACGACGCCATCATCATCGGGGCCGGGCACAACGGCCTTGTCACCGCTGCCTATCTCGCTCGGGCGGGCAGAAAAGTTCTCGTACTCGAACGCCGGGAATTGATTGGCGGCGCTTGCGTCACCGAGGAACTGTGGCCCGGCTTCAAGGTGTCGACGGCTTCTTACGTCAATTCACTTTTGCGGCCTGAGATTATCCGCGACCTGGAGCTGAAGAAGCACGGCTTTGAGATGTTGCCGCGCAGTCCGTCGTCGTTCAGCCCGTTTCCCGACGGCCGATACCTGATGATGGGGCCTGATCGCGACATGACCTTGCGCGAGATCGCCAAGTTCTCGACCAAGGACGCGGAAGCCTACCCGAAGTATGAGGAGATGCTGACCAAGATCGCCGACTTTCTGGAGCCGATGCTCGAACAGACGCCGCCCGACCCATTCGGCGGCTTCTGGAATGCGATTCGCCTCGGCAAGATCGGCTGGCAGTTCCGCAAGCTCGGCCGCAACGTCGCCGAGGAGGCGATCGAGATTCTCACCGGGGCGGCCCGGCCGATTCTCGATCGGTGGTTCGAATCCGAGCAACTCAAGGCGACGATCGCCACGGATGCGGTGATCGGCGCGTTCGCGCCGCCGTCGCATCCCGGCACGGCGTACGTGCTCTTTCACCATGTGATGGGCGAATGCAACGGCGTCCGCGGCGTCTGGGGCTACGTCCGCGGCGGCATGGGGATGATTTCCCAAAGCATCGCGAGTGCCGCCAAGGCGCATGGCGCCGAAATTCGCACGAATGCGGCGGTGGCGCGCATCATCACCAACGATGGGATCGCGGTCGGTGTCGCACTGACCGACGGGACCGAGTTGCGGGCGCAGATCATCGCCTCGTGTGCCGACGCGAACGTGACGTTCTTGAAGCTGGTCGACCCGAAAGAACTGCCGGCCGACTTTGTGGCGGCCGTCAAGCGGATCGACTACGCGTCGGCCACAGTGAAGATCAACGTGGCCCTGAGCGAGCCACCGCAGTTCAAGTGCCTCCCCGGCACCGGCATCGGCCCGCAGCATCACGGGACCATGCACATTTGCCCCGATCAGGATTACATCGAGCGCGCCTACGACGACGCCAAGTACGGCCGGCCGTCGGCCAACCCGGTGCTGGAATGCACGATGGCGTCGGCGGTCGATCCGACGGTCGCGCCGCCGGGCAAGCACCTGATGTCGATGTTCATCCAGTACGCGCCGTACAGGCTGGCGGAGGGGACGTGGGACGAGCGGAAGGACGCCTTCGCCGACCGCTGCTTCGACATCCTGGAGGAGTACGCGCCTGGGTTCAAGTCGTCGGTGATCGACCGCCAGATCGTGACGCCTCTGGACCTGGAGCGCACCTTCAGCCT
>DATANR010000301.1:0-12063 GCA_036266155.1 Gemmataceae bacterium
ACCAGTTGGTGGGATGCCCTTGGGCTGGTGAATCTCGTTCGTCGGTACGAGGCGTTACAACCCAGTTAGGAACCGCCGGATACGCAAGTACGTCCGGTGGTGTGGGAGGACGGCGGGGTAACCCCGCCTCCTACCCGATTCTGGCTAATTGCTAGTCGCTCTTAGTACATGTCGTCGTAGCCGCCGCCGTTGCCGCCCGACTTCTTCTCGCCTTCCTTCGGGGCGTCGGCCACCAGGGCGTCGCTCGTCAGGAGGAGGGTCGAAACGCTGGCGGCGTTTTGCAGGGCGCTGCGGACCACCTTGGCCGGGTCGATGATGCCGGCGACCACCATGTCGACGTATTTGTCGGCACGGGCGTCGTAGCCGAAGGTCGTCGTGGCGTTGGCCAGCACCTTCTCGGCGACGATGTTGCCGTCGGCGCCCGCGTTCTCGACGATCTGCTTGATCGGCGATCGGCAGGCCCGGACGACGATGTTGTAACCCACTTCTTCATCGTGCGTCAGCCCGGTCGGCTTCAGCCCGTTGGAAGCGAGCAAGAGAGCCACACCGCCGCCCGGCAGGATGCCTTCCTGATTGGCGGCTCGGGTCGCGTGCATCGCGTCCTCGACGCGCATCTTCTTCTCTTTGACTTCGCTCTCAGTCGCCCCGCCGACATTGATCTTGGCGACGCCGCCGGACAGCTTGGCGATCCGCTCGCTGAGCTTTTCCTTGTCGTAGTCGCTGGTCGACTTCTCGAGCTCGCGCTGCACGCTGGCGACGCGGGCCTTGATGCCGTCCTTCGCACCCTGGCCTTCGAGGATCGTCGTGTTGTCCTTGTCGACCTTGATCTTCTTGGCCCGTCCGAGGTCGGTGATCTTCACGTTCTCGAGCTTCACGCCCAAATCTTCGAACACGGCCTGACCGCCGGTCAGGATCGCGATGTCTTGCAGCATGGCCTTGCGACGGTCGCCGTAGCCGGGGGCCTTGACGGCACAGACCTTGAACACGCCCGGCTGACGCAGCTTGTTGACGACGAGGGTCGCCAGCGCGTCGCCTTCGATGTCTTCGCAAATGATCAAGAGCGGCTTGCCCTGGCGGAGGACTTCCTCAAGCACGGGGGCCAGATCGCGGATCGACGTGACCTTCTTCTCGTAGACGAGGACGTAGGCGTCTTCGAGTTCGGCCTCCATCGTCTCCGGGTTGGTGATGAAGTACGGCGACACGTAGCCGCGATCGAACTGCATGCCCTCGACGAACTCGTGGCCCGTCTCGGTCGTCTTGCCTTCTTCAACGGTGAGCACCCCGTCCTTGCCGACCTTCGACATGGCCTGAGCAATGATCTTGCCGATGGTGTTGTCGTTGTTGGCGGCGATGGTGGCGACGTTTTCGAGGTCCTGCTCGTTCTTGACCGGGATCGACATGCCCTTGAGCTTGGCGACGATGTCCTCGACGGCCTTCTCGATGCCGCGCTTCATGAGCATCGGGTTGGTGCCGGCGACGACGGCGCGGAGGCCTTCGTTGTAAATCGACTCGGCGAGGACGGTCGCGGTCGTGGTGCCGTCACCGGCGACGTCGCTGGTCTTCGAGGCAACCTCGCGGACCATGCGGGCGCCCATGTTCTCGTACTTGTCTTCGAGTTCGATCTCGCGAGCAACGGTGACGCCGTCCTTGGTGACGGTCGGCGAGCCGAACGACTTCTGAATAATGACGTTCCGGCCCTTGGGCCCGAGCGTGACTTTGACGGCGCGGGCGAGTTTGCCGACGCCGCGCTTCATGGCCTCGCGGGCCTCTTGGTCGAATGCGATCTGCTTGGCGGACATCTCAAAAACCTCAGTGGTTGTGTTGGTAGATCAAATAGGTCGTATAGGCCCCATGGGACCCATACGACCTATGGTTTTGGATCAGTCGATGATCGCGAGCACATCTTCTTCGCGCATGATCAGCAGGTCATCGCTGGTCGCGAACTGCTTCTTGACTTCGTCACCCGCCCACGACGTGAACAGGATCGTGTCGCCGACCTTGACCTGCATGGCGGCGCGCTTGCCGTCCTTGTTCATCTTGCCCGGTCCGGTGGCCGTGACCTTGCCCTTCTGCGGCTTCTCCTTGGCGGAGTCCGGCAGAAGGATGCCGCCGGCCGTCTTCTCTTCGGAAGCCAGGCGCTGGACCAGGATGCGGTCGTCGAGAGGTTGCAGATTCATCGCAAAACGGCTCCGCCAACGAGGATTTCGAGTCTAAGTGCCGCCAATCTATGCAAGTGCCGTGCCCCGCTCCACCATTTGAGTTGTAAGTCGTTACGGATAGGCGGTTTGCAAATTGAATTCGCGATGCCGCTGAAGCAGCCCCTGCCAAGATTGCACGACAGCTGCCGAGAGCGGCTGTCGCTTTGGCAGGGGAATGGGAAGCATGAAGTTCGTAGGTCAGTTAACCAATATGCAATTCTTGAGAACGATCCCCCGTTGATTGATTTGTTCAACGCGTCCACGTATTGTCACGGGAGTGCCAATCTTTAACCGCCGCCGCAATTCGCTTGTTTGACTGGTGGGAAAATTGCAGTTTACCACCCAATCACCGACAGCGTCGAGCTGTATCGTTGGGGGCGAATCGAGCTCCAATCGATAAACCGTGCCGGTCAACTCGACAACGCGTCCCTTATAGTCGGCCTCGGCCTTTGCACGGTTAGTGTCCACCGCTGTGGCTAGGGCTGCGGCCGTCAAAGAGGGCGCTGCCGAATTCTTGATTACTTCCGCCTCCCGTTCGCGGATCTGGTTTCTCTCGTCCGCCACGTCGTCTAGCTTCTTCGTCACCCTGCCAACAACGACAAACCAAACAATCGACAAGATGATGGCCACGGCTCCCGTGCTCAGACCGGCGATTGCCATTCCACCGCCTTGACGCCCGTTGCTCTTCTTGGCGATGACCAGCCCAATGGTCCCCAGGATGACGCCGATCAAACCGGGAATGAAGCCAAAGGTACCAACGCACGGCAGGACACCGATGATCAGCGCAATGATCCCGACGATCATCGCGATAATGCCGACAACGTTGACCTGCCTCGTTTGCGCTTGTGACTTGCGCTTGCGGCGGGGCTGCTCGTCCTCATCATCGTCGTGCCGATTCGGCCGGCGACGAGTACGTGGGCGTTCGTCGTCCTCATCCTCGTCGTCACGGCGCCGACGCTTGCGTGGACGATCATCGTCGTCATCGTAATCGCGGGGCATTTGATAGGTCCGCAACGGGCTGATCGATATTTGTCTTGTCCCGACTCGACGGCCGCCCGTTACGGCCGTCGAGTCAGCCGTGAACAGGTTATTGCACCAGAACGCATGCCTCGATCACCGCGCCGCCTCCCAAACATTTGCCGCGGATGATGACGTTCATGCCCGGTTGCAACTGTCCGAGTTGAGCCCGAATGGCGGGGTCCTTCGCGAACTCGCAGTGTACCGTTTCGTCCTTCCCCGCTTTCAGGATGACGGTGTACGTGTCGCCCATGAAGTCCACCTCGTCGACGATGCCCGTGATCTCCAGCACCTTGTTCTTGTAAAGCGCGTCGGCTCGTTCCTCGCTATCCTCGTAAGCCTTGGCAAATTGAATTGCCGTGATGCGCAGCGACGCTCCCGCTTGCACTTCCGTCTTGGCCTTCGCCAGTTCTCTCTTGCGCTCCGCCTCTTCCTTCTCGTAGCGGGCCTGGCCTTCCTTGATGTCCTTCTGAATCTCCTTGACGGTCCGCGTGACGTTGATGATTGCAATGATCGCCAGCACGGTGGCGATGAGGCTAATCCCGGAACCAATGGCCGGGACGATGGGTGTCTGTCGGCCGTCGCTCTTCAGTGCCATCACAAGGCCGATGCCACCCAAGATCAGCCCGATGCCCGCGGGGATGATCGAGAACACGCCGAAGCACGTGAAGTACATCGACAGCGCGATGATCCCCGCCGTGATCGCGATCGAGCCGGCGACACCGACTTGTTGCGGCCTGGATTTCTTTTTGCGGCGCTTCGGACGCGGCTCATCGTCGTCATCATCGTCGAGGGGCTTCCGCCGGCGAACTTTTGGCCGATCGTCGTCGTCATCATCGTCGCGGCTTGGCTTGCGCCGAACGGACGGCCGATCGTCGTCATCATCGTCGTCACGCTTCGGTTTGCGGCGTGCGACGGGTCGGTCGTCGTCATCATCGTCATCCGCGGGCCGTCGGCGGCGCGGCCGATCATCGTCATCGTCGTCTTGTTTGCGAGGCATGGGAGGGGCCCACTTCAGTCGGGTGAATTGTCAATTTCAGACTATGTCTTCAGCGGGATCACGGAATCAGTCCGATCTCGATTTTCAAATCTCGCCGGTGAAAAATCAAATCGTCCCCCGTGGCGCTGTCAATCACTTCCTTTTAGTCGTCGTATCGGGACATACGATCTTCGTATCCCGCCTGAAATTCCCTGGCGGCCCGTACGCCACTCCCGATTGCCAGCACAGCGGCAAGGAGGCAAGCGGCCACGCCAATTGCGGGCAGGATCGGCGACTGTCGGCTGTTACTCTTTTGGGCCATGGCGAAGGCGTTCGCAGCCAGGTACAGACCGGCGCCTGCGGGGATGATGCCAAATGGCCCAAAGCACGTGAAGCGCATTAAGACCGCAAAGATCGTCAATCCAATGGCAATCAAGCCGGCAGTATTAGCCGTTAGCGCCGTGGCTTTCTTCTTGCGGCGCTTGCGACGCGGTCGATCGTCGTCATCCAAATTTCGTCGCCGCTTGATGGCCGGTCGGTCGTCGTCCTCCTCTTCATCGCGCCGGGGCTTGCGTCGCACGGCCGGCCGATCGTCGTCATCCTCGTCGCGCTTCGGTTTGCGGTGTGCGCTGGGCCGATCGTCGTCATCATCGTTCACAGGCCGTCGACGGCGCGGACGATCATCGGCGTCGTCTTGTTTGCGAGGCATGGGAGGAGCCTGCCATGGGCGCGTGAATTGTGTGGTCAAGGTACTGGACGTCGAACGAATCGTCACGCCATCCGATGACTTGGCATGGCAGGCAAGAGCCTCTCGTTGCTTCGGCCTCCGCCAGCCGCGCTTTCGCCGTTACAATGAACCCTTATGAATCTGTTGGCCGCTGCCGGTTTGCATTTGCCGGCTTTCCTCGATCAGCCGCTGGAAGCCCTGCGCGCGTGGTTTGCCGAGCGCAATCAACCGGCCTTGCGCATCAAGCAGGTCCGCCGCTGGATCCTCGCGGCTCGGGCCGAGTCTTTTGAGCAAATGTCCGACGTGTCCCGAGAATTGCGCACCGAACTGGCTCAACACTTTGCACCGCTTGGCACGCGCATCGAACGGCATCTGCAAGCGGCCGACGACACGCACAAGTTGGTGGTGCGGCTGGCCGACGATCGCATGATCGAGTGCGTGCTGATCCAGGAGCCGCCGCGACGGACGGCGTGCATCAGCACGCAGGTTGGCTGCGGCATGGGCTGCGTCTTTTGCGCCAGCGGCTTGAACGGCGTCGTTCGCAACCTGACGACGGGCGAGATTCTCGAACAACTCGTGCGCTTGCGCAACCTGACGCCAGGCCCCGACGGTCGGTTGTCCAACGTCGTCGTCATGGGCATGGGCGAGCCGCTCGCGAATTTGGATAACCTGCTCGAAGCGCTCGAGATCGCCGGGCGCAAGGAGGGCCTCGGCATCGGCGCCCGGCACATCACGATTTCGACGGTCGGCTTGCCCGTCAAGATTCGCCAGCTTGCGGAGGTCGGCAAGCAATACCATCTGGCCGTGTCGCTGCACGCCCCGAATGACCGGTTGCGCACGCGCATTGTGCCGACGAATGACAAGACCGGCATCCCCGACATCCTGGCCGCGGCCGATGATTTCTTCGCAAAGACCGGCCGACAGGTGACCTACGAATACGTCCTCCTAGGTGGCCTGAACGACTCGACGCGCGAAGCCCGCGAACTCGCGACACTGCTGCAAGGCCGCAAAGCCCACGTGAACTTGATTCCCTTTAACGACGTCGAAGGCTTGCCCTACACGCGACCGACACCGGAAGCGCTGACGGCCTTCATCGACACATTGAAACGCGCCGGCATCAGCGTGAAGGTGCGCAAGCGCAAGGGCTCGGAGATCGACGCAGCGTGCGGGCAGTTGCGGCGGAAAGTGGAACAAGAGGTGGCGGCGGCGGTGTGATGGATGGAAGAGTCGTTCAACGTTTAGCGTTCGAGCCAACGGCTCGAAGGGATTCCTGTTTGAGTCGGGCATGAGTGAGCGCGAAAACAACGCGGATGGCGATTGGCGGCCCTGGCGGTTTCCACGCGCGCGGGTGATCACGTTGCTCGCGTTCCTACTCATCGGCCGGGAATTGTAATGATCGACTTAATTGCCGAACAACGTTTTTGAGACATGCCCTCGTTCCCGCGCTCCGCATTGGAACGACAGTAGATCAGCGCAAGCGCAAGGCACCGTTGCGCGGAATCGCTACCGACGCTCGTGCCGCGACGCTATCCCGCACGATCAGCCTGTTGTTCCGTGTCGGCGTTCGATTTCAAATCAAACGCCCAGGTCGCGACCTGGATCTCGACATTGGGATGGTGGATCTTTTTGTAGGCCTCCGCCTGTTGGTGAAGCCACTTAAAATAGCTCTTGTACGGTACCTTCCGCCTAGACTCCACCTGCTTCATAAACGGCTGCAGGTGAGGCCAAATCGTTAGGATCGTTATCCATTCGGTCTGAAGCGTCTCCTCAGTTGGCAAGACGCCACACTGCAATCGATGACCGAGCAAGTCAAAGGTCCGCAAGATCAGCTCAATGTATTCGAGATCCTCAGCAGTTTTCGGGTCTTTGATGTCGTCTGCCGATCGACTGAGAACAATGCGAATCGCTTGCTGCATGCCGGGCGCGATTAGATCATGATGAAGACTCGTCAGACTGTTGAACATCATTTGACGGTTCGACAACTCAAGCTGATGGCGGTACAATTTTTGGCCGCGCAGAACCAACAAGATCCCGACAATGGCAACCACAGGCGTGACGACGGCGCCGGCCGTTTGGATTGTTTCCATCGGTGTCGAGCCTCATCTCAGGTGGGTTGGCGAAAACAAAACCTGACACGATGATACTTGCCTCGCGACGCAAAGCGCTATTCGCCGAGGCAGTCATAACATTGTTCCCGGTACCGCACAGCTTGGTGTATCGACCAGCCTTCGCCTTGTTTACGCCGCACAAAAGATGACCCCACTCTACTAAACGAACTGGCATCCGCGTCGCGTCGGCTGTAATCTGTCCGATGTCGCCCATTGCGTCGTCGGCCGGGGAGTCCGCGTGAGTATTGGGCAAACCAGCGCCCAGATGGCCCTCCGCGACCCGGATATCCGGCTTATGCTGCGGGTCCGGGAGGACGATGCCGCCGCGTTTGCCGAACTGGTCAGCAACTACCAACACCGCCTCATCGGCATCATGCACCACCTCGTCGGCAATGCTGATGAGGCCGAAGACCTGGCCCAAGAGGTTTTTCTTCGCGTCTATCGCAATCGCAAGAAGTATTCGCCACAAGCCAAGTTTTCGACGTGGTTGTTCACCATCGCGAACAATCTTGCGTTGAATGCCCTGCGTAACCGCGGTCGTAAGCCGATCGTGCCGCTCGAAGCAAGCGAGTCCGGTCCGCTGGGTCCGCGGCCGGAAGAGCAGCTTGCGCGCTACCAGGGAGCGACGCCGTCGTTCGGGTTGCGGCAAGCCGAGCTGGCCGATCGCATCCGCACGGCGCTCGATACGCTCAACGAGCGGCAGAAGATGGCCGTCGTGCTCAACAAGTTCGAAGAGATGAATTACGCCGAGATCGCCGAGGTCATGGGACTGACGACCAAGGCGGTGAAGTCGCTTTTGAGCCGGGCGCGGGCGAGACTGCGCGAGGCCCTGGCGGGTTACATTTACATGGACGGAGCGCCGATTCCGTCGACGGACGAAACCGAGAGGGACAACTAGGCGTGGCCGACACCAAGCCGATGCCGGAAGACGACATGCCCGATGGGGCCACGGAGGAACTCGTCGCATACCTCGACGGCGAACTCGACGACAAGGCCGCCGAGTCGTTCGCTACGCGGTTGACGCTCGACTCCAAGTTGCGTGCCGAGGCCGATGCACTGCAACGTGCCTGGGACATTCTCGACGTGCTCCCACGGCCGCAGCCCACCGGCAACTTCGCGACGCGCACGCTGTCGCAGGTCCTGCCGGTGTCGCTGAGCACCAGCGGGACGCAGATCTTCACCCCGTCCGGACCGGCGGCGGCCACCATGCCGGCCATGCCTCCGGCGCGACCGGCGACCGGGTTCTGGTTGACGTCGCTCTTCGTGATCCTGGTGGCCGGGATCGGCGGTTACCTGGGTCATCGCGAGTTCGCACCCGCTCCGAAGCCGGTCGTACCCGAACCGAGTCTCGACGATGTGCCGCTAATGAAAAACCTGCGGCTTTACCGCAACATTGATGACAGCGATTATTTGAAGAAACTCGACTCGCCGGACCTCTTTGGCGATGAGGGCGATTAGCGACCAATGCAAAATGCAAAATGCAAAATGCAAAATGACAGAACCGCGGGCTGCGCAGCCCGGTGGTTATGTCTTCGTTTTTGCATTTATCATTTTGCATTTATCATTTCGGTCGCCACCGCCGCTCATGACACGCCGATCAACCCCGATGATCCCGCCTACCTTCGCCGCCAGTACGCGTGGTTCCAGGCCCAGGACCCGGCTCGGCAACAGCAATTGCGTAAGCTGCACGCTGATTTTCAAAACCTCATGCCCGAGGATCAAGCCCGTCTGACCAAGGTGATGCAAGGCTACAACGCCTGGCTGGCTCGGCTGCCGGAGGTCGACCGCGAACGGGTGCTGGCCGCACCGACAGCCGCCGAGCGCCTCGAAGAAGTGAGACGCTTGCGCGAGCGCGACTGGGTGGACAGTTTGCCGAAGGTTTATCGCGATGAATACGCAGCGCTCGATGTGGACGCGCGCCGGCAGCGCGTGCAAGACTGGCGTACCGAAGAAGCGGAGCGCCGCGAGGAATGGTCGTTGGCGCAGAAGCACTGGGCCGGGAATCCCGCCGGCAAGATTCCACCGTTTTTCCTGCAGGAAAATCAAGAAGCCCTAGACACTTTTGTCGGGCGATTACGCGAAAACCTGAACGAGTTCGAGCGCAAACACTTCGACGAAACGCGCGCGGCCGCGAAAGAATACGGCGTCTTCGTTGGGTATGCCATGGAGATCGTCCGGCTGGCCGACGCCCATCCGCTGCTGCCATGGAGCAAGGTCGGTCCTCACGATTGGAAAGAACTGTCGGATGACGTCAAAAAGTATTTGCGCGAGAACAATGCGCAGCGATTCACCAATGAACCCAGGGACATGAAACGACTCCAGGGCCGTTGGCCCGAATACGCCTGGGAGTTGGCCAACTACTGTGCGAAAAACGATTTGAAGTTGCCGATGCCCTTGGGCGATTGTCGCAAAGACCAGATGCCGGCGGACGTAACCCAATTCCTGCAGGAAAAGCTCGAGCCGGCGTTAAAGAAAACCGAGGCCGGTCGGGCCGATCTAAAGGCGCTCGATGAAGCTCAGGGCAAATGGCCGGACTATCCGCGTCTCATCATGGACCTGGCGCGCAAGCAAAACCTGACAGTTCCAGGGTGGTCGCTGCCGGGCGCGCTGCAGTTCAAGCAGTTCTGGGACAATCATCGCATGCCAAAAAAAGGCAAGTAGTCGTGGACCGGTTCCGTTTATACGTGCACCCGCGCGAAGGCCCCGCCTGAAAATTCGCGCCATAATCGAAACGGCCCTCATCCACCGCGATAGAGCCGTGTGGCATTTGCTCCGGCAAGCTAGTCTAATGAAGTGCCGTAGAAACGCAAAATGCACCTGGGTCGGGCGGGGTCCGCAACATGCTCGCAAGAGGTATTTTACGGAATTACTTACAAGATAATGATTTACGCTGAGATCGGCCCGGCGGTGGATTCGTTCGCGTTTCGTTTCGGGGGTGTGTGTGTTTTTGAACGAAACATGTGACGGAATGACACCGCTCGTCGTCGCGAACGATGGGACAAGCGTTCGATTTCGCGGCCGGGAGAGTTCATGACGACCCCGCTGCGCGTTCTCTTCGTCGAGGACTCCGAAGACGACATGCGGCTGCTGGTGCGGCAGCTTCGGCAAGGCGGTTACGCACCGGCCTTCGAGCGGGCCGAGACGGCGGACGGTCTGCGTGCGGCACTGCATCGGGGCGGCTGGGACATCATCATTTCGGATTACGCCATGCCGCGGCTGAGCGGCCTGGAGGCCCTCGCCGTCACATTGCAACTCGCTCCGGAGGTGCCCTTCCTGTTGGTGTCGGGGACGGTCGGCGAGGAGGTGGCCGTCGACTCGATCAAGGCCGGCGCCGCCGACTACTTGATGAAGCAGAATCTCATTCGCTTTGTGCCGGCGGTGACCCGTGCGATCCGCGACGCGGCCGAGCGACGAGCGATGGGCCGTGCTGAGTCGGTTCTGCGCGAGCAGCGGTCCTTGCTCGGCATGATTTACGACAACACCGCGGACGCCCTGGTGTTGCATACCTGGGACCCGCACGACGCGACCTGGAAACTGACGAGCGCCAATCGAGCGACTCTCGTCATGACCCAGGCGCTGGGTATTGAGGTAGCCGAGGCCCAGTTGTATGGTCGCCGGGTCGAGGAGGTGGCGCGAACGTTGTGGCCAACCGCGGAAGATGAAACCGATGCCGTTCTCGACGATTTTTACCGTGCGGCCGAGTCGGGCCGATCGTGGATGCGCGAAACTCAGCTCACGGCGAACGGCGGCGCCGTCTTCGCGGAACTGACGTTGATCCCGTTCTTCGGCCCGGATGGCTTGAGCCGGCATTTGCTGATCGTCGCCCGTGACATTACGGCCCGCCGTCAGGCCGAAGGAGCACGCCGCGAATTTGAGGCGCGTCTGGCCCAGTCGCGGAAGATGGAAGCCTTGGGCCAACTCGCGGGCGGCGTCGCCCACGACTTCAACAACATCCTGGCCGGCATCCTCGGGTTCGCCGACATGATTCGCCGGATCGCTCCGGAAACCCCGGTGGCCGGCTTCGGGCAGGAAATCGTACAAGCGGCCAAGCGGGCTCGCGATCTCGTCAAGCAGATTCTCATGTTCAGCCGCCGCCAAACGGGCGAACGCCGGCCGGTGCGCTTGCCGGACATCGTGCATGAAGCGCTGCAACTCGTTCGTGGAACGGCCCCGACGAGCGTGGAAATCAGCACACAAATCGACGGCGATTTGCCTTTTGTCATGGGGGACGCGACGCAGCTTCATCAAGTCGTGATGAACCTCTGCACGAACGCCGTTCAGGCTATGAGCGATACAGGTGGGACGCTCGTTATCGGCGTCGACACGAAAGAAGTTGGCGCGGAGTTTGCACGGAAGCATCCGCCGCTTCGGCCTGGTGATTATCTTCGGCTCGCGGTGGTGGATACGGGACCGGGAATGCCCCAGACCGTGATGGACCGCCTGTTCGAGCCGTTCTTCACGACCAAGGCTCCGGGTGTCGGAACCGGACTAGGGCTCTCCGTTGTGCATGGTGTCGTCCAAAACCACGAGGGCGCCATCATCGTTGAAAGTCGACCGGGTGATGGAACTACGTTTGAGGTTTATCTGCCGGTCGTCGCCGCTCCATCGTGGTCAGGAGACTCGCCCGTGTCCGACAAGACTGTTGCCGTAACCGTCAGTCGACGCATTCTGTTCGTCGACGACGAAGCCGCCATCGCTCGGCTTGCGCAGGTCATGCTCAAGTCGCTCGGACATACGGCGACGACGTTCGGCAAGCCAGCCGAAGGAGTCGCCGCGCTCCAGGCTGACCCAACTTCGTTCGATCTGGTCATTACCGACCTGACGATGCCCGGAATGACGGGCGTTGAATTGGCGCGCAAGGTTCGGCAAATCCGACCGGACATTCCAATCATCCTGAGCAGCGGGTACGCCGATGAAGTGCCCGAAGAAACATTGAAGGAATTGGGAATCGTCGAAGTGCTGCCCAAGCCGTTCCAGATGCAGGCTCTGGGATCCGCGGTGGTGCGGGCAACAGCTTGAGGGGTATGGGGGATG
>DATANR010000302.1:0-13616 GCA_036266155.1 Gemmataceae bacterium
ACCGTTCCCGTTTTCCGCTGATCGTCGAGGCGCTGGAAGTTCGCGACGTACCGGCGACCATCAACGGCGTCGTATTCCTTGATTACGACAACTCCGGCGCGATGAATGGTCCGGACGTTGGCATCGCCGGCGTAACCATCACGCTGACGGGCGGCAACCTCGACACGCCGCTCACGCGCACGACGGATGCGCAGGGCACGTGGGGTTTCACTGGCCTTGCCGCGGGAACCTATGTGGTGACGGAGACACAGCCGGTCACGCCGGCCAATCAGGATGGCAAAGCTACCGCTGGCCCCGCGGGCGGCACGCCGGGCGCCAATACGATCACCGGAATCGTCTTGACCGCGAACACGACGGCGTCCGGTAATTTGTTTGCCGAGGTGCCGCTCGTCGGCACCGGTGGTGCGGTGTTTGAGGACACGAATGGCAATGGTAAGAAGGATAACGGTGAACCCGCCGTTGTCGGCGCCACCGTGACATTGACTGGTAATAGCGTCGTCACCGGGAACATTGCTCCCAAAACGACAACCACAGATAGCTCGGGAGCGTATTCGTTCACCGGCCTGACTCCCGGCATTTACACGATCGCAGAAACGCAACCGGCCGGCTACTCAGATGGAGCCGAGCAGAACGGCACGCCGGCCGCAACGGTCACCAATGACAAGTTCGCCAACATCGATCTCACGAAGACCGCGGCCGTGAGCGGCGGATTTAACTTCGGCGAAATTAAGGGCGGGTTTTTGACTGGCCTCGTGTTCGCCGACGCCAACAACGACGGTATTCACGCTGCCTCGGGCGAACCCGGCATCGCAGGCGTGCGCATCCGCATCGTGGGCACCGACGCCACCGGCGCGGCCGTCAACCGCGTTGTCAACACGGATGCGTCCGGCGCGTTCACCTTCAGCAACCTGCGCACGGGCACCTATTCTCTTTTCGAGACGCAGCCACCGACCTACGCCGACGGCATCGACAAGTCCGGCACGCCTGCCGGCGTCGCCACGGTCAACGACCGCATCACCGGCATCAACTTCGTCGCATCGGCATCGGCGAGCGGTTATACGTTTGCCGAGCAGGCTCGAGCGGACCTGCGACTTCGACAGACTCCGGTTTCCGCGACGACCGACGTCGGCGGCAACCTGACCATCACCTACACCTTGACCAACCGCGGCTCGGCCACGGCCACGGCGGCGTCGGTGCTTGTCAATTTCGACGGCCTCGACTTTATGACCGCGTCGTTACCGGCAGCTTTCAATTCAACGACGCGCGTGTGGACCGTCGGCGACGTCGCGCCTGGCGCAACGGCCACGATCAAGCTCACCTTCCAGGGTTCCGCGGCCGGCAATTTCGCGCCGACAGCACATGCGACGACGACCTCATCAGAACTTTCGACGAAGAACAACACCTCGGTGAGCTATCTCGCCATCGGCGTCGTGGCGCCGCCATCTGGCGGCGGATCATTGCCGAGCCTTTGGTTCCTCTCAAGCAGCACCAGTTCCTTCCATCGATAAGATCCTTGGACGGACACCAGAACGGGGCCGGCCGGCTGATGGATGGATCAGTCGACCGGCCCCGTTCTTTTTCATGTCAGCCATGCGCTCGACCAGTTCGTGCCTAGACGCGCGGCACTCAACGGTCGGGCATGACTTCAATTCTCCCGAGTCCCAGAACGAAGTTTTGCCGTAATTTCTAAGCGGTTTTGCGTTGCCCGATTGCGGTGGTCGCGGTTCGGCACGGCCATTGCGTTCCCGCACACAAGTTCGTTCGCGTTCCTCTCCCCGCGCTAACCGAACTGCGCCGACATTGATTGTCGCTATGCGCCGGGAGAGACGAACTTCTTGGCACTTCTGGGTGAATCTGTTTGTCCGTATTGCGGCGTGGGCTGTCGACTCCGGGTCGAGGGCGACAGTGCCGCGATCACCCGTGTTCGTGGTGTTGAATCGGCGCCGGCAAACTTTGGACGATTGTGTGCCAAGGGCGCACAGCTTGGACCGACAGTCGATACGGCCGATCGCGCCCGCTTCCCGCTGCTTCGGCGTTCTCGATCCGCAAATCTCGCGCGGGCCACCTGGGACGAGTCGCTCGATTTCATGGTCAGCGAGTTCCAGCGCATCATTGCGGAACACGGGCCAGATGCCGTTGCGTTTTATGGCTCCGGCCAACTCGACTCCGAGTCCGCTTACCTCGCCTGCAAACTCTTCAAAGGTTTCCTCGGCACCAACAACACCGACTCGAACAGCCGATTGTGCATGGCGGCCGCGGTCGCCGGATATCGATCTTCGCTCGGCGCCGATGGACCGCCCACGTGTTACGACGACATCGATCAAGCCGACGTCGTCCTCGTCATCGGCTCCAACATGGCCGAGGCGCATCCAGTCACGTTCGATCGCTTGCGCAACAGCAAGAAAGATCGACCGCACCAACAGATCATTGTCGTCGACCCGCGCCGAACTGCGACTTGCTCGATTGCCGATCTGCATATTCCTCTCGCGCCCGGCTCTGACATCGCCTTTCTAAATGCCGTCGGCCGATTGATTGTGCAGAACGGTCGAGCCGACGAGCACTTCATCGGCTTCCATACCCGCGCCTTTGTTGAATACGTCGCGTTCTTGATGAGCCAGTCGCTCGACGAATTGGTTGAGCAGTCGGGCGTATCGAGAGGTTTGATCGAACAGGCGGCCCGATTGATCGGCAAGAGTCGCGCGTTTCTCTCCTTCTATTGCATGGGGGTGAATCAAAGCACCGTCGGGATGTGGAAGAACAACAGCATCATCAACCTCCATCTCTTAACCGGCCAGATTGGCAAGCCAGGCGCCGGGCCATTCTCATTGACCGGCCAACCCAACGCGATGGGCGGACGTGAATGCGGGCTCTTGTGCCATCAACTTCCCGGCTATCGCCTGGTTGAAGACGCGAAGCATCGGACCGAAGTCGAGCATTTCTGGGGCCGTCCGATTGGCAGCATGTCGCCGAACAATGGCCTGAGCGCTGTCGAAATGTTCCAGGCCCTCGAGCGCGGATCGCTCAAAGCGATTTGGATCGCGGGCACCAATCCGATGGTCTCCTTGCCGGACCTGCACAGCGTGCGGCGCGGATTGGCGAGGGCCGAACTCGTCGTCGTCAGCGACGCCTATCACCCGACCGAAACGACGCGGCTGGCGGATTTGGTGCTTCCCGTGGCTTCGTGGGGCGAGAAGGACTCGACCTCGACCAATAGCGAACGAATGGTGTCGCGGTCGCCCAAGATGTGGGACGCGCCTGGCGAAGCGCGGCCCGACTGGCAAGTCCTGTGCGCGGTCGCGGCGCAGATGGGGTTTGCGGACGACTTCGACTTTGCCAATGGTTCCCAGGTCTGGGACGAGTTCATTCGTCTGACGCGCGGTCGACCTTGTGACATGTACGGCATCAATTCGAGCCGGCTGAACGAGGGCGTCGGTCTGCAATGGCCCTGTCCGGACGCGTACCACTACGGAACCAAGCGTCGCTATCTCGACCAGACCTTCCCGACTGCGGACGGCAAGGCGGTCTTTCTGCCGCGGGATCATCGCGACCCCTTCGAACCTACCGACGAACAATTCCCGTTCGTGTTAACCACCGGCCGCATCTACGCCCATTGGCACACGCTGACGCGTACGTCCAAGGCCGAGAAACTGATGGCGCGCGATCCATCTCCGTACGTCGAGATGGCTTTCGAAGACGCGGATCGACTGAACATCGCCGACGGCGATTCGATCAAGCTCAGCACACGGCGCGGCGAGATCGTTCTGCCGGCTCGCCGCGAAGTCGGCATGCGGCCGGGAACGGTGTTCGTGCCGTTCCATTGGGGCGACCTGTTTGGCGAGGGAAACGCGCTGAACTATCTGACGGTTCCCGCCTTCGGTCCCGTGGAAAAACAACCGGAATTGAAGTTCTGTGCGGCGGACGTGGCCAAAGTGCGGCCAGTAAAGGAAACACGCACCGCGCTCGAGGTGGTAGACGCAAACTGACGGAGGATTGGCATGGCCCCCGAATCAACCGGACCCCGTCAGCGCGTACTGTGGCTGTCCACGATTGCGTTCACGTTGCTATTCGCGGTCTGGCTTCAACTCGGTGTGCTCGGACTGGAGTTGAAGAAAGATGCCGGGCTCATGCTCGGGGACGCGGCCACTGGTCTTTCACCTGATGCGTTGAAGGCCGCGATTCAAGAACGCTTTGAGTGGCTGTTGTCCGTCGCGATTCTGACCGGCTCGCTCTTCCGCCTGAGCTTCGGCATCTGGGCTGATCGTTTCGGCGGGCGGAACATGATGGTCCTGTTGCTGCTCCTGAGTGCCGTGCCCGCTTACCTCATGGCGCATGCTTCGAATTACGGCGAGCTGCTGATTTGCGCTGCGTTGACCGGACTCGCCGGCAACTCATTTACCGTCGGCATCGCGTGGTGCTCGGCCTGGTTTCCGGATCGATCGAAGGGGCTGGCGCTGGGCGTTTTCGGAGCCGGCAACGTCGGGGCTTCCGGGACGAAGTTGCTGGTCATTTTGGTTCCCAGCGTCTTGACCCTCGTGCCCGCGGCTGGCCTGCTCGGCGGTGTCATCCCCGGCGGCTGGCGCGTGGTGCCGGTCTTCTATTCCGTCATGCTCGTCGCGATGGCGGTCGCGATCGTGCTCCTCTGTCCGCGTGTCGATCGCAAACCGGGCAAGGGCCGGCGGCTCGCGGACATGCTGGCGCCCTTGAAATTCATCCGCGTCTGGCGGTTCAGCCTTTATTACGTCGTCGTTTTTGGCGCCTATGTGGCCCTCTCGGCCTGGCTGCCCGATTTCTATCGAACGAATTATTTTGCCGACCTGCCGCAGAAAGACGGCGTGCGGATGGCGGCGCTGCTGACCGCTCTATTCATTTTCCCGGCGAGCTTGCTGCGACCTTTGGGCGGCTACCTTTCTGATCGCTATGGCCCACGCGCCGTTACCTACAGCATGTTCCTGCTGATGACGGCGGCAATCGTTCCGCTTTGCCTTCCTGCATCGATCTTGCCACTCAGCGCAATCGCTTTCACAAGTTTGCTGTTTATCGTCGGCGTCGGCATGGGGATCGCGAAAGCCAGCGTCTTCAAATACGTGCCCAACTACTTTCCGAATGACGTCGGCGCCGTCGGCGGATTGGTCGGAATGCTGGGTGCGCTCGGCGGTTTTCTTCTTCCCAAATTGTTCGGCATCCTCGGCCGCGCAACGGGCGTGCCGCAGGCGGCGTTCGTTGCGCTGCTGGCAATCACGCTGGGCAGTTTGGTTTGGCTGCATCTGGTCGTGATGCGAATCAAGGCAACGGAACGAGTGACGGATCGGGTGACGGCGCCCGAGGCCGCGTACGGGAGCATCCCATGATTGTGCGTGCACGCCGCCCCGTAGTTGTCGTCGTCGGCACCGGCATGGCCGGCGGGCGGTTCGTTGAGGAATTGCTGACGCGCGCGCCGGACCGCTACGAAATCCGCATGTTTGGCGCCGAACCACACGGTACGTACAACCGCATTCTGCTTTCGCACGTCCTGGGAGGAGAGCACGATCCCAAGGCCTTGTGGCTCAACTCGCTCGACTGGTATCGCACGAACGGCATCTTCCTCCATGCCGGCGTGCGCGTCGACAAAATCGATTTGCAGAAGAAGGAAGTCATCGGCGGCCGCGGCAAAGTTGCCGAGCCGTACGACTACCTTGTTCTGGCGACCGGATCGCGGCCGTTTGTTCCGCCGATCGAAGGCAGCACGCAGAAGGGCGTGTTTGTCTTCCGCACCCTGGAAGACTGCACTGAAATCGCGGGTTATGCTCAGGAATGCGATCGAGCGGTGGTATTGGGTGGCGGACTGCTCGGTCTCGAAGCCGCGAAAGGCTTGCTCGCGCACGGCCTACAAGTCACCGTGCTCGAAGTCGCGCCGCACTTGATGGCCCAGCAGCTCGACGCGGCCGGCGGCGCCCTGCTCCGCAAAAAAATGGAAGCACTTGGCGTCACGGTACGTACAGGCGCCGGCGCGACGAAACTGGTCGGCGACGACGGCACCGTCAACGGCGTACAGCTCGCCGATGGCACCGTGATCGCCACGGACATGGTCGTCGTTTCCTGCGGCATTCGGCCGAACATCGAAGTCGCCAAGGAGGCCGGCCTCGCGGTTGAGCGTGCAATCGTCGTCAACGATCAATTGCAAACGTCCGATCCATTCGTCTTCGCGATCGGCGAGTGCGTCCAACATCGCGGCCAGGTTTATGGTCTTGTCGAGCCGGTCTGGGAGCAGGCCAAAGTCGCTGCCCATTACCTCGCCGACGATGGCACCGAGCCCGCCTATACGGGTACACGGCTCGGCACGACTCTCAAGGTCATGGGTGTCGATCTCACGTCGATGGGCGACGTCAGCGGCGCGGCGACGAACTGCGAGGTCGTCAGCCACCTCGATCCAGCACGCGAGGTGTACAAGAAATTCGTTCTCCGCGAGGGTCGACTCGAAGGCGCCATCCTGTTGGGCGAACCCGACGTCGGCGGCCGATTGCTCGGTTACTTTAAGAATGCAACGACGCTGACCGCATCCGCACTCGAAATGCTCACTGGGACCGATGCCACGGACGACATCGACGTTCAAACGCTTCCCGACGATCATCGCGTCTGCAATTGCAACGACGTATCGAAAGGCAAGATCGCTCTGGCGATTCAACAGGGCAAATGCTCCGTCGGCGAAGTGGGCGCTTGTACCAAAGCTGGTACGGGATGCGGGTCGTGCCAGCCGACGATTGCCAAGCTCATTGAAGCCTATGCCCCCGACACGGCCGGCAAGCCCAAGCCGAAGAACAAGATCGAGGTCATGAAGGAGGAACTCGACGGCCTCGATGCCAAGCCGCGGTTGCTCGAACTGGCCAAGGATAACGAGTGGAAGAAGCTCACCGAGGACGACAAACAGCGTGGCAAGTGGAGCGGCCTGTTCTTCCGTAAGCCGACGCCCGGTCACTTCATGATGCGCGTCCGCTTCGTTGCGGGACGCACGAACGCACAGCAATGGCGGGCGCTTGCCGATCTCGGCGACGAGTTTGGCAAGGGATTCTGCGATCTGACGACGCGCCAGCAAATTCAGCTCCGGTGGTTCACGCTGGGCGAGTCTCCGGAGATCTGGCGACGTCTGGAGGCGGTCGGCCTCACCACCAAGCAGACGGGGATGGACAGCATCCGTGGCCTTGGTAGTTGCCCGGTTGGCAGCCTGACTCCTCATGAAGCGT
This sequence comes from Gemmataceae bacterium, assembly GCA_036266155.1. GTDB lineage: Bacteria > Planctomycetota > Planctomycetia > Gemmatales > Gemmataceae > SIAJ01. Next base: position 7,218 of record DATANR010000302.1, read on the forward strand.
TTGATGCCTATGCTCAGTGCGATGAATACGATCGCGCGATCCTCGACAACAAGGAATTCACCAATCTGCCGCGCAAGCTGAATGCCGTGATGACGGGTTGTCTGGAGAACTGCACGCACACGGAGACGCAGGACATCGCCCTCATACCGGCCGAACGCGAGGGCATCGTCGGATTCAATGTGCTCATCGGCGGCAAGCAGGGTTCGGGTGGCTACAAACCCGCGACGCCGCTCGACGTCTTTGTCACGCGTGACGAAGCGGCGCAGGTCGCCCTGGAAGTGACGCGAATTTTCCGCGACCACGGGCCACGCGAATTGCGTACGCGGGCACGGCTTTACTTCCTCTTGGAAGACCGCGGCATTCGTTGGTATCGTTCCGAAGTCGAGCGCCGGCTCGGACGCAAGTTCCCGAAGGCGGGGGCCGACTTGCGAACGACGCGGCACGTCGATCACCTCGGAATCCATCCGCAGAAGACAATCGACGGGTCAGAACAACTTCACTACGCCGGCCTGCTCGTGCCGGCTGGTCGAATCACGACGACACAAATGCGATCCGTGGCGGCTCTCGCCGAACGTTATGGCAACGGCGATCTGCGCATGACGGTGGGCCAGAATGTAATTGTGCCTAACGTTCGCGAATCATCGCTGTCGGCGTTTCAGGCTGAATCGATTCTGAAGGAACTATCGCCCGACCCGTCGCCGATCATGCGTGGGCTCGTCGTGTGCACGGGCAACGATTACTGCCACCAGGCGTTGATCGACACCAAGGGCCATGCCCTGGAGGTGGCGCGCGAACTCGAACGACGGACGGCCGGGCGCAAGGTCCTGCCCCTGTCGATTCATTGGTCGGGCTGTCCCGCGAGTTGCGGGATGCATCAGGTCAGCACGATCGGCATGCAAGGTTGTCGTTCGCGCGTCAACGGGCAAATCGTCGACGCCGCCCATGTGTACATCAACGGCAAGACGGGGCCCAAGCCGGTCATCGCCACGGACCTGATGTACGACGTGCCATGCGACCGGCTGGCCGACGCCCTGGAACCGCTCGTATTGCACCTTCCTCGTTGATTCCGTTGGCCGCGACGCCGCTGGTTGTCCTGGTAGACTAATCTCCACGATTCCTGGAGGTTGTCGAATGAAGTTCCTTTCCACCAGCGTATTGCTTGCCCTTGCCAGTCCCCTTTGCCTTGGCGCCGGCCTGCCGCGCAGCACTCCGGAGGCCCAGGGCGTGTCCTCCTCCGCTCTGCTCGCATTCATTGAAGCCGCCAACAAAGACATTGAAGGTCTGCACAGCATTATGCTGGTTCGTCACGGCCACGTCGTCGCCGAGGGCTGGTGGGCGCCCTATTCGGCCGAGTCGCCGCACATGCTCTTTTCGCTCAGCAAGAGCTTCACGTCGACGGCCGTCGGCCTTGCCGCCGCCGAGGGCAAGCTGAGCATCGAAGACCCGGTGCTCAAGTTCTTCCCGGACGACGCGCCCGCGGAACCGAGCGCCAACTTGAAGGCAATGCGCCTGAGCGATCTGCTCCGCATGTCGACTGGCCATCAAGCGGAGCCCGCCCGCAAGTCGACGGAACCGTGGACCAAGACATTCCTTGCACAGCCGGTCCCGTTCAAGCCGGGCACGCATTTTCTTTACAACACGTCAGCCACGTACATGCTGTCGGCCGCGGTCCAGAAGGCAACCGGCCAGACCGTGCTCGAATACATGAAGCCGCGGTTGTTCGAGCCGCTCGGCATCGACCATCCGACCTGGGAAGCCAGTCCGCAAGGAATTTCAACCGGCGGCTTTGGCCTGAGCATTCGGACCGAAGACATCGCCAAGTTTGGCCAGCTCTATCTGCAAAAGGGCAAGTGGAACGGCAAACAACTCGTGCCGGAAGCCTGGATCGACACCGCCACCGCCCGGCAGACGTCAAACGGCAGCAACCCGAAGAGCGATTGGGACCAGGGCTACGGCTATCAATTCTGGCGCTGCCGGCACGGCGCCTATCGCGGCGACGGGGCCTTCGGCCAATATTGCATCGTGCTGCCGGAACAGGACGCCGTCATTGCCATCACCAGCGGCGTCAAGGACATGCAGGCCGTTCTGAACTTGATCTGGGACAAGCTGCTGCCGGCCCTGAAGTCGGACGTGCTGGCGGCGGACGATGCCTCGCGGACGAAACTCGAAGGCACGCTCAAGAAGCTGGAATTGCCTGGGCCGTCCGGAAGCGGGCAGGCGGCGGTGAACGCTGGCAAGAAGTTCACATTTCCCGCCAATGCGCTCAAACTCGAGTCGTTGTCGGTGGTCCCCACTGAGGAGTCATTTAACGGCTTCACGCTCGTTGCGCGAATCGGCGGATCCGATCAGCGGATTGACTGTGGTGCTGGGGGGTCGTGGGTCGGGGGAATTGCCGCCTGGGGAAGCCTACCTATTCAATCCATGGCCGCGATCGGGGGCTGGACTGCCGACGACACGTACACTGCCAAATTGTGCTTCGACCGAACGCCATACGTGGTGACGGTCCGAATGAAGTTCGCCGTCGGTGAGGTCAGCGTCGAGTCGGAAACCAACGTTGGCTTTGGCGCGACAAAAGTCGCGCCGCTGATCGGAACTATTGCGAGAAAATAGTTTCACTATGCCAGAAAGCGAAAGTCTTTGAGACTCGGCAGTGGACGAACAGTTTTTTGAAGCTACGGTTGTGGAACGAACCCTCACGCTCGCCCGGTAAGTCGGTGGCAAACCTCTGATTTCGCACGATCGCCCCTGACAAAGTCTGCAATAGGCGTTGTCCCATGAGTGAATCTGAGTCGATTCCCTCGCCGGCAGAACCGGTCAATCATCGCCTCGACCGTCGACGCGAAGTCCAGCGGAAGGTCGAGGTCATCGTTCGCCGCGGAACGATGGGTTTGGGCCCGAATTTAGCGCTGCGTATCACCGACGCGACCCAGGACGGCCTGGGTCTGCGTCTTTCCGCATCGGTACAGCCCAACACCGAAGTCGCCGTCGAGCTGTCCGTGCCGGGTGTCGGGAAACCCGTTAAGATTCAGGCCGATGTGCGCTGGTGCCTGGCGGTCGGCGACGGCACCTTCCTCGCCGGCATCCGCCTTCGACGCCGGCTCTCGTATACCGAAGTGTCCAGTTTGACTCAGTAGTTCATCCGACAATCTGGCACATCGCTTGTTGCTCGTCTCCACGCATCGCTTAGCGCGATCGCCTTGTGAATGCAAATCAATCCGCGCTTGTCTCATATCAGCTGCAATATCAAAAATGAGTGTTTCCAACGGGCTTCATGCCAGACTGAAAGAGTTTCCCAACGGAAAACCGAACTCCGTTGAGTTGGGACAATATGTCGAGAATTCCGATCGTGACGGATTTGACGGTCGTATGAGCCGTCCTACGGTTCGATCGTGAGGCCGAATTTGTAACGTCGGCCCTTCGCCCGGATCGCACCTGCCGGCCCCCCTGTCCAGGCCCCAGCCTGCCGAAATTTGCCGACGGCCTCCCCCTCTCAACCGCGGCACCGAAACCACGCGAATTTCGCGCAACTCTTTCGAGAGGACTTGCCCTATGCTCGGTTCGTATCGTTCCACGCGTCGCTCGAAGAATCGACTCGATCGTCGCCTCAATGTGGAAACTTTGGAAACTCGCGACACGCCGACGGCGTCGGCCATCTCCGCGAGTTTCAACGGCACCAAGATCAATGCCGGGAGCACCATCTGGTTCTCGGCCGTCGCCAAGTTCAGCGGCCTCGGCACGGCGCCGACCATGGTCCACATGAACAACAGCGCGATCGACTTCACGGTCGGGACGACCAAATACCACGTGATCGTGCCCAACGAGGATCTCCAGATCACGCCCGGCGCCACCTCCGCGTCCATCGTGTTCGACGGCACCGACAACGATTGGGACAACAGCGTGCCGAAGTCCAACACCGGGGATGTCTTCATGACCGGTGTTGGGTTGCCAGTCACAACCAACCTTCCGGGCGGGATCAAAAACGTGACGTGGCAGGCCAATTTCTGGAGCGACACAACCGGTGTGACTGTGAGTTGGCAGTGGGGCGCCGCGGTCTACAAGAGCTTCGACACCGACTACAACAACATCAATGTTAAGCCGGTCGACAGCAATACCTTAAGTGCGTACAAGAACAAGGATCTGGCGGGCACTCCGGAAGCTTTTAAGTCACAGACGACTGGCGGTGGCACGGGCAGTGGCGGGACGAACTACACCGGGAATTTCACTGCATACAAGAGTGTGAAGGCGTCGTTCGGCGACGGTATGAGCGATTATCCGTTCCCAAGCGATAACCCGCGCACGAGTATTGCCTTCAACGAAAGCACCGTGCTCCGGGCTGCCAATCTCGACTTGGTGAACGGGCAATTCGAAGTGTGGTACAACGACGAGCACGCCCTGGCCCTTGGCGTTGGGACCGTCAACGTCACGACGTCGACGGGCACGGCCACGACAAGCTACCCAATCGCACCGCTCACGTCGAATCCCGGTGTCGCGATCAATCCGGCCATGGGCTCGACGGCGACCGACGGGGACCAAGCAGGGACCGATGTATCGAGTCGCCCGCTGTCGCCGTCGCTATTCATCACGGACATCACCAACAACCCGAACGACCGCAGCGGCGACTGGCAATATGGCGGCACGGCCATCGCGCCGAGCGCCGTTTTCGGCACCTGGAAATCGTTCACGCGCAATGTGAACAAGACGACCGGCGTGGTCACCGTCGACACCGGCACCGACCCCGCGAAGAACAATTGGAACCTGGGAACGGGTTCCGACGCTCAGCCGGGCGTGCTGAGCAATGAAGGATATGGGGCGGAAATTCGCTGGAGCCTCACCGATCTTCAGTCGAGAGGCGTGCTCATTCCGGGTCATAATTACCGCTTCTACGTCATGGTCCATGACGGCGACCAGAACAAGTCGGGCGGTGATGCCGGACAAGCGAGCTACCAGTACTACTATCCCGGCACAACGGGGGGTACAGCGACACTGTCGGGCACGGTCGTGGTGGATACGGGTGACCGCAACATCGGTCCGGAAGATGTTCCCGCAGTTGGAATCACTGTGCAGCTCGTTGATGGCATGGGAAATGTCTTCACTCAGGTGACCGATAGCAACGGGGCATTTAGCTTCTCGGTGCCGGCTGGTACGTACACGCTGCAAATGGATTTATCCAACAAGCCGACGTTTGTTGACATGTTCCCGGTGATCGGCACCGAATCTGGCATCGCTGGAGATCCACCAGACGGATCTCTGAATACGACTACGAGCGGTGCTCACACGGTGGCCAACATCACACTGGTCGCAAATGATACCGCGGCCGGGTATATACTCGGCATTTATGACACGGCGACCGACGGCTAGCGCTGCCGAGAACGGCGCCGCAGTCAGTTCCCTGGAAACGAATACGCCTTCCCGCCCGGCTTCATGCCGGGCGGTTTTTTTCATGCCCGACGGCATGAATTGATCGCGCCCAAATGAGACGGGACCCGGTAGAACGCATTTCCAAGCATTGCAAACAATTTCCAAAAACTTTTTCTTTTTCTTGGCGGGTCACGCCTGAAAATCCGGCTTATTCAGTATCCCGCGATCACGGCTTTACCAAGAACGCGGATTTGCGATGGGAGTAAAGAACCTCCCCGCCATCCGCCAGCGAAGCCGATCTGAGGTTCCACAGCCACCCTCCCCCTCGTGGCTGCACCTCGCCATCATTCCATCCAGGACCTCGCCATGCGTCATCTTGATCTCGTCAAATGGATGAGCCGTCGCACCCAGACCGCGAAGAAAGTTCGCCCGACCGTTCTCAACGTGAATCCGCTCGAACTACGAACGGTGCCGGCCTCGCTCTCCGGGTCGGTCTTTGTCGATGCCAACAACAACGGCCAGCGTGACTGTTGCGAAGTGGGTGTCCCCGGCGTCACGGTTTCGCTCAAGGGCAAGACCGACTGCGGCCAAGATGTGTGCAAGACGGTCGTCACCGACTGCCACGGTAATTACACCTTCAGCGGCCTGCCGGGCGGCTGGTACGCGGTCAACGAAACACAACCTTGCGGGCTGAAGGATGGCAAGGACACCGTTGGCACGGCCGGCGGCAACGTCGACAAGGACGCCTTCTGCGGCGTGCACCTCAACAACTGCACCAACGCGACCGGCTACAACTTCGGCGAAAAGAACGGCAGTCATGGGAAGGGATCTGGCGGCAAGGGCTCGGGCGGCAAGTGCGACGCCAACGGCAGCAAGGGCAAGGGTTCGAACAGCAAGGGCTCCGGCGGCAAGGGCAGTCACGATCGCTGCGACTCCAACGGGAGCAAGGGCAAGGGCTCGAACAACAAGGGCTCGGGCGGCAAGGGCAGCCACGACCGCTGCGACGCCAACGGCAGCAAGGGCAAGGGTTCGAACAGCAAG
>DATANR010000303.1:0-46127 GCA_036266155.1 Gemmataceae bacterium
CTCCGAAGCGGAGAGGGGGAGAAGATCCGCGCCGGCCGCGTCCAAATTGAGATCGACTAAATCTGGTAAATGATCTCGTATTCCGCTTGCGAGCGCTGAATCAGGTCAGCAAGCGTCGTCGTTTCCAAAATCTTCTTTTGCGCGGCCAGGATCTCGGCCCACACCTCTCGCACAGCCTGGGACAGGGCACTGGGGACCTCGTCGGTTCGCGGCGGCTCCGGCGGGTCGATGACATTCACGATGTCGGCGATGGTGATCTGTTCCGGCGGTCGGCCGAGATGATAGCCGCCAGATGCGCCACGTGTGCTGGCGACGAGCCCGGCCGTCTTCAGTTGCAGAAGGATCTGCACCAAAAACCGGTGCGAAATATCGTGCTTTTCGGAAATGGCCTTGAGCCGAAGCGGATTCGGATCGTTGTGGTGCCGGGCAAGCTCCAGAAGCGCAACGCAGGCGTACTCGGTCTTCGCCGAGAACAGCGAACTGCGTGCGGGCTTCTTGTCAGCCTTTTCCAAGAGCTTTTTCGCCACAAACACCTCCACAGGAATCCTCAAATGCCCGATCCCGCCTGATGCTCGATCACGTGCAGCCCGCACTCTTTTTTCTTCGACCCGGCCCAGCGGCCGGAGCGGTCGTCGCCGCCGTCTTCCACGGGTGACGTACATGGCCAGCAACCGATGCTGGGATAACCATGGTCGTGCAGCGGGTTATAGGGAACATCGTGGTCGAGGATAAATTTCCACACGTCCTTCTTGTTCCACTGCAACAGCGGATTCACTTTCACCAGATTGAACTTTGCATCCCATTGCACGATGCCGGCGACCTTGCGGTGCTCCGTCTGATCCCCGCGGATGGCACTGATCCACGCGGCATAGCCTTGCACCGATTGCCGCAGCGGCAACACCTTGCGGTCGAAGCAACACTGATCCGGGCGGTGAACATAGAGCGGCCCGCCATGCTCGGCTTCGTAGTCAGCGACCGGCAACTCCGGGCGAACGAGTTCGACGGTGATGCCGTACCGCTCGCGAATTCGCTCGCGCAATTCGAGCGTCTCGGCGAACTGATAACCGGTATCGAGATTAATGACGCGAACGCCGGGCTCGATCTCCGAGAGCATATGGAGAATGCAACAGCCCTCGGGGCCAAAAGCGGTCGCCATCATCAATTTTGGATGGAACCGCCGAACAGCCCACGCAAGAATCTCTTGGGGTGTTTTGCCGTCCAGCCCGCGACCGATGAGTGCAAGCTCGTCGTCCGAAGGTCGCGGAATATCCATAGACTTCGAGTGCTTTCAATCTGGCGAAAGTAACATTATCGGTATTCTAAGGTATCGGGACAAGGGAAAGCGGCATTTCCGTGGCTCGCCTGTACGCCCTGACACTTCTGGTCGGCGCTCTGCTGCTGTTCGCGGTGCAGCCGATGGTTGGCCGCATGTTGCTGCCAGCGCTCGGCGGGTCGCCGGCCGTGTGGAATACGTGTCTCGTGTTCTTTCAGGGCGTGTTGCTGTTGGGCTATCTCTACGCTCATTTGCTGACGCGGCATTTGAGCATCCGCAAGCAGGCGATGCTGCACCTGACGCTGCTGGCAGTCGTCTTTGTGGCGCTGCCGATTGCGGTGTGGGGCGGCGCGCCGTCGGAGGAGGCGCCGGCGCTCTGGCTTCTGGCGACGTTGACGGCCACGGTCGGCTTGCCGTTCTTCGCGCTGTCGACGACAAGCCCGCTTTTGCAACGATGGTTCTCCGCGACGCGTTCGCGTAGGGCGAGGGACCCGTACTTCCTTTCGGTGGCGAGCAACGTCGGCTGCCTGGCAGCGTTGATCGCATATCCGATCGTGATCGAACCGATGCTGGGGCTGATGGAACAAGCCAATTGGTGGCGCTGGGGCTACGTCGGCTACGTGGGACTGGTAACGCTGTGTGCGCTTGCAATCCGCCGACGCACCGGCGAGCCGGGAGCGTCAGCGACAGGTGTTGAGCGTGGTCAGTCACCACCGGTCGCTAACGTTCCCGACTCGCCCTTGCGATGGCTAGTTCTCGCGTTCATTCCAGCGAGTCTTCTCACCGGCGTGACGCAGGCGATTACCACCGACGTGGCGCCGATGCCGCTCTTGTGGGTCGTCCCGCTTGGGCTGTACTTGGTGACGTTTATCATCGCGTTCACGCCGAGAACTCGACTGCCCTTCGGCATCATGGTCCGGATGCTGGCGGTGGCCGCGATCGCGTTCTCACTCACGCTTCTTTCCGGCGCGACAGAACCCTGGGGGGCCGTCCTTGGCGTTCACCTCGTTACGTTTTTTCTCGCCGCGCTCGTATGTCACGGGCGGCTGGCGGCAACGCGGCCAGGGGTCGAACGATTAACGAGCTTTTACATGTGGATGTCGCTCGGTGGCGTGTTGGGTGGCGCATTCAATGCACTGGTGGCGCCGATCATCTTTCATCGGCTAGGGTTCGTGGAATATCCGGTGGTAGTGTTGGTTGCGTGCCTGGTGCGCGGGCGCGCTACGCCGCAAGCGGCGTGGAGGGATGTCGTCGGTCCCGTAATGCTCGGGCTCGGGGTGGTCAGCCTCGTCTTGTTGGCACAACTTGACGTTGCCGTGAAATGGGCGCACGACTTGTCGGAGTCGACCGGCTTGCCCGCCGACATGATTCGCGCGGCCGGGTGTTACGGTATTCCGTTGCTCGCCGCCTACACCTTCGTAGAGCGGCCGCTGCGCTTCGCACTGGGACTTGGCGCTTTGTTTCTGGCCGGCGTGGTCGATCCGGGCCCACAAGGTCGACCATTGCATGTTGAACGCAATTTCCTCGGCGTCGTGAAAATTACGACGTCGCTTGACGGCCAGTTCACGCGCATGGTGCACGGCAGCACGATCCACGGCCAGCAGCGGAATAATCCACGGCCACAGTATGTTGCCGCATTCGCGCTACCGGTGGGAGCGACGTCGCCGCTCAACGAACTGTCGATCCTGGCCGCGACCGACGGCCGATGGGACGATCGTCATCGGCCGTCGACGTATTACTACCCGACGGGCCCGGCCGGGATGACCTTTCGCTTGGTGGTCGACCTATGGCAAGGTCCCCGGCGCGTTGGGGCAGTTGGCCTCGGCACCGGGGCCCTCGCCAGCTACGCACGACCGAACCACGACTGGACTTTCTTTGAACTCGACCCGGCCGTCGAGCGCCTGGCACGCGACGAGCGCTACTTCACTTATTTGCGCGATTCGTCCGCGCGCTCGATGAACGTCGTCATCGGCGACGCCCGGCTTCGCCTCGCGGCCGAGCCGGATGGTTCGTTTGATTTGTTGGTGCTCGACGCGTTCTCTTCCGATGCCATTCCCATTCACTTGCTAACGGTCGAAGCGTTTGCCATGTACGAGCGCAAGCTCGCGCCCGGCGGGGTCATCCTGCTCCATCTGTCGAACAATCATCTCGACTTACCCCCGGTGGTCGCCCGGGTTGCAGTGTCGATGACCAAATCCCTCGTCGTTCGGGAGTATGCCGACCTGGACGTTTCCGAACGGGATGGAGACGACGGAAAATTGCCCTCCGTCTGGATGATTGCGGGACGCCGACTCGAGGACCTCGGCCCGCTCGGCAAGCCCAACCCCGGCTTCGTTCCCGTCCGTCCGTGGTACGCGCCGCCCTGGACGGACGACCGGGCCGATTTGCTGCGTGCCCTCAAGCGGGGCGATGAGTAGGGCGCGGGTTTGATGCATTACAGCCAAAATCACCTTGAGTCCTTGTCAAACGTTCATGGCCTTCCCACAATGGTCGGATACAGAACCGACAAACCCTAAGTAACGGTTTGATCAACGAGGCAGGAGTCGAGACACCGGTTTGGAGCGAGCAGAGGCGCACATGTCGATCACGAAGGAACGCAAGACGGAAGTAATTGCCACGCACCGACGAGCCGACAACGATAGCGGTTCGCCAGAAGTCCAGGTTGCGCTTCTTACGGAGCGAATCCAAAGCCTGACCGAACACATGCGGGCCAACAAGAAAGACCACGCGTCGCGCCGCGGCCTGCTCAAGATGGTCAGCACGCGGGCCAACCTGCTCAAGTATCTGCAGAACACGGACCGTCCACGCTATCTGGCGTTGATCCAGAAGCTGGGGCTCCGCAAGTAGTCCAGTCCCCAGTCCTCAGTCTTTAGTCCGCGGTCGTGAATCTGACTGCGGACTGGAGACTGAGGACTGGGGACTGATTCCTCTCACTGGTCGGTGGCTCGACTCCTGCCGCAACCTCCGAGAGGACAATTCAGTGCAAGGAACCCGCGTCGAATGCGCCTTGGGCGCGACCACCCTCATTCTCGAGACCGGAAAGCTCGCTAAGCAAGCCGGTGGGGCCGTCGTGTCCCGCATTGGCGACACCATGGTCTTGACGGCCGCCACTGAGGGCAACGTCCGCGAGGGCATCGACTTCTTCCCGCTCCAGGTCGAATACCGCGAGCGGACCAGCGCTGCCGGCAAGTTTCCCGGCGGCTACATTAAGCGTGAGACCCGGCCGAGCACCAAAGAAACGCTCACGTCGCGTCTCATCGATCGGCCCGTCCGTCCGCTCTTCCCGGCCGACTACGTCAACGAAGTCCAGATCATGTCGACGGTCTACTCCGCCGACAAGGAGAACGACCCGGACATCCTCGGCATGATCGGCGCCTCGGCCGCGTTGCATGTCTCCAATATCCCGTTCGCGAAGCCGACCGGCGCCGTCCGCGTCGGGCGTGTGAACGAGCAATTCGTCGTCATGCCGACGCATGCGGAGATGGAGAACAGCGATCTCGACCTGATCGTCGCCGGCACCCGCGATGCGGTGGCGATGATCGAAGGCTTCGCCCGCGAATTGCCGGAAGATGTGATTGTCGCCGCTGTCATGTTCGGTCACTCGCACATCATCCGCATCGTCGAATTGATCGAGGAATTGCGTGACAAAGCCGGGCTCGGCATCAAGGAAGCAGCGCCGACGGCTGCACCAAATCCGCTGACGGCGCACTTCGAATCCCATCTCGAAGACCTGAAAGCACGCAAGCTGACCAAGATGAAGCTCGATCGCTATGCCAAGGTCGATGAGTTGAAGGATCAGCTCAAGGAAAAATACCTCGGCGGCGAAAAGCCGGAATACACGGGCCGCCAATTCAGCCATGCGTGGACGGCCCTCGAAGAGAAGGCCTTCCGCGAGCTGGCTCTCGGCGGTACACGGCTCGACGGCCGACAGTTCAAAGAAGTGCGGCCGCTCTATACGGAAGTCGGCGTCCTGCCTTGCACACACGGGTCAGCGATTTTCCAGCGCGGCGAAACGCAAGCTTTGGTGATCGCCACGCTCGGGACAGTCGCCGACGAGCAGAAGGTCGAGACGCTCGAAGGCGAGTATTCGAAGAAGTTCATGCTCGATTACAACTTCCCGCCCTTCAGCGTCGGCGAGTGCAAGCCGATCCGCGGACCGGGCCGACGCGAGATCGGGCACGGTATGTTGGCTGAGCGGTCGCTCAAGGCGGTGCTGCCGCCGACCGGCAAATTCCCCTACACGATCCGGCTGCTCTCGGAAATTCTCGAATCGAACGGCTCGTCGTCGATGGCGTCGGTCTGCGGTGGAACGCTGGCCCTGATGGACGCCGGCGTGCCGATCCGTCAACCGGTGGCCGGCATCTCGATCGGCCTGGTAAAAGACGGCGACAAGTTTACGCTGTTCACCGATATCCAGGGCGATGAAGACCACTTCGGCGACATGGACTTCAAGGTGGCCGGCACACCGAAGGGCGTGACGGGCATCCAGCTCGATCTCAAGATCGAAGGCATCGGCGAGGACATCATTCGTGCCGCTCTCGATCAAGCGAAGGAAGGCCGCACGGAGATCCTGAAGGCGATGCTCGGCACCCTGCGCAAGCCGCGTGCCGAGTTGAGCGAGAAGGCGCCGCGCCTCTTGACCACGAAGATCAGCCCGGAGAAGATCGGCCTGCTAATCGGGCCGGGCGGCAAGAACATCAAGGGCATTCAAGAGTCGACCGGCGCGAAGATCGACGTCGACGACGACGGCACCGTGTACGTCGCCCACAGCGACGCGGCCGGCGCTGAGGCGGCCCTCGCCAAGGTCGAAGCGCTGTGCGAAGAGGTCGTGGTCGGCAAGACCTACACGGGCAAGGTCGCTTCGATCAAGGACTTTGGCGCCTTCATCGAAATCGTTCCGGGCAAGGACGGCCTGCTGCACATTAGCGAGATCGATCATTTCCGGGTCGGCCGCGTTGATGACATCCTCAAGATGGGCGACGTGGTCCAGGTGAAGGTGATCGCCATCGACGATCAGAATCGTGTGAAGTTGTCACGCAAAGCCCTGATCCCGGCCCCGGCAGGCGGGGGTGACGACGAAGGCGGCGGCGGCGATTTTGACGGCGGTCGGCCGCCACGCGACGATCGTGGCGATCGCGGTGATCGGGGCGGGGACCGTGGTGGCCGCGGCGGCGATCGTGGTGGACGGGGTGGCCGTCGGTAAGCTCCAGATTGCCGTTGAAGTAATTGCGACGGGCGGCTCGAGATTCGAGCCGCCCTTTTTTCGTGCGGCGGCTCCTACGCGGGCAACAACAGAATTCAGCCAATGCTGCGACGAATAACTCAATAGAAATGCGGCTGGTTCCTCTGGACCGCGCGGTTCGCCATGAACTACTCGGATCTTTTCGTCGTCTTGCTGCTCGCAGCGGGCCTTTATGGGCTGATCGTCGCGCTCGCGCGGCAACCGCAGTTCGTGACGCGGGCCGTGAATCCCTATCGCGTGCCGTGGTTGCTTGCCGGGTTGACATGCCTCTGGTTCGGCATCGGTTTGTTGCGGCTCGAAGCCCATACGTGGGACATGCACGCGATGGGCAACGTGCTGGCATCGCTCGTGACCGACGCCCCACTGTCGACGCGCGGCAAAGTTTCAGCCGTCGCGATCCTGCTCGGCCTGTTGTTCGTGGTGCTCGTTATTTGGTGCCGATTCAATTACCCGAAGGACCCGATCGTCTTTCGCCGACCGGAGCAACGCGGCGCCGCACTACGCTATTACGTGACCAAATTGAAGGGCGGCCTCGAGTATGCCGTCCTCATGCGGCCGGGCGGCGAGCGCCTGGAAGAAGCATGGGAGCCGCGGCACATGCGGACGTGCTTGCCGCACCTGCCGCGTGTCAACGGCCAGATCGAACGAGTTGAACGGTCGGTCGACGACCAGATCGCCTTCTGGCGACAAACGGCGGAGCACATGCATCAGTCGATACAGGCGCTCGATGCGGCGATCGCGCCGGCACATCAAGGCACGAATCGCCGTATGGTCTTCGACTGCGAATATGGCGGCCTGTTCTTTGCCTATCTACGTCCACCCGTGCCGGGCAACGCGGAGTGCGAGCCGATCTATGTTTTCGCGGCAACCGTGAGCCAGGAAGCGGTCAACATGAAGCTAGCCGACGCGCACTTCGATCTGCTGATGCGAGCGCTCAAAGGGATCGATGCGAGCGTGCGCTTGGCGTGAGCCAATCACGCCTGGATGGTCGACGCAAACACTTGCTCCGTCGATCGGCGAATCGTCTCGCAATACGTCGACAACGACAGGTCGTCGCCGTCGCGGCCGAAAGGCTCTTCCACATCTTCGGCCGTCAATTCGACGCCGAGCAAGAAATAGGTAAACAGCGACACGACGGGAATCGACCACCAGCCGAGGTGATCGGCGACCAGCCAGGGCGTTGTGGTCAGATAGATGATCAGGCCGTGCTTCAGCAGCGACCGATACGAAAGCGGCAGCGGCGACGACTTGATTCGCTCGCAGGCGCCGCAGACGTCCATCAAACCGCGGACGTGGGGATCGAGCGTCAACAGGTCGACTTCCGATAGCCGGCCGGCGGAACGTTCACGTTGCAGCAACGCGGTCAGCCGAGCGAACAGGTACAGCGGCACGTGCGGCGGTTCCGCGGTTTCGGTTTCGAAGCCGGGAATCCGACGTAAATCGCTCTCATCGCGCAAGCGATTCTTGAGTGCGACGGCGAAGCCGGGGATGAGACGGCCGACTTCGCCTCGTGCCACGGCTGAGAGTTGAGCGAGGGCCGCCAACTTGGCGCTCAACGATCGGCTGTCGTTGATGAGTTGACCCCAGAGTTTGCGACCCTCCCACCAGCGGTCGTAGGCCTCCTTGTTGCGGAACGCCAGCAAGATGCCGAGGACGAGCGCGTTCAGAAACGTGGACGCGCCGCTCCAATCCGGCAGGTGAATATCAATGGCGAGGTCGATCAAAACAACCACGGTCGTATAGATCGCGACGGCGGTCACCGCCAGATCAAGCCGCCGCCAGACCGGCAATGGCGGCCAGATGATGCGGACGAATGCTCCGAACGACCGGTGTTTCTTTGTTGCGTCAGCCATTCGACGGTTTCTGCATCGAAGGAGCGAGGCAACGTGCGACCGACGGATAGCGGGCAATTGCCCGGCCAAGCTCCGTCAGTTCGCCGGCATCCGAAGGGGCCGGCGACAGCTTTGACGTGTCGTCGGTCGACGCGTCGAGGTCTGGACCGATGACCCGGCAGGTCGCCACGTCGAAAACGCCAAAGACGACTTCGATGCCAAACAACTCGTCGGGTCGAAGCTCGCTGTGCAAGTGGTAGGCGGTCATCGCGACGTTGAGATAAACGCTGGTTTCGATCAGCGCTTCGCGGTAGCCGGGGTCGGCCGCCACCTCGCGACCATAGACGTCGGCCAGCGCAATTGCCGCCCCTCGAACGGCAATCAGTCCGTGATTCACCACGGTCCGCAACGATCGAGTAAAGGCGATCGCGTTATGCTCCGTCGGGCGCAGGTAGGCGTCGACGGCCGCGGTCACCGCGCCACACCGCGTGTGGCCGACGACGACGAGCAGATGCACCGACTCCTTGAACGTATGCAAGGCGTACTCGATCGAACCGAGGCACTCGTCGCCCAACGCGTTGCCGGCGACGCGGACGACGAAGAACTCGTTGGGCCCGGCGCCAAAGATCAATTCGAGTGGGACCCGCGCATCGGAACACCCCAGCACGACGCAGAACGGCGCTTGTGTCGGCGGCAACGGCGCCGGCTGTCCGGTCGGAGTGCCGACCGTGCTCGGCGCCGGCACGTCCGGCGCCGCGTCGCGGACAAAGCCGGCGTTGCCATCAAGCAACGCACGGACGGCGGCGGCGGGCGTTTTGGGGGTGGCGCTCGCAGCCTTGTCCTGACGAAAACGGCTGGCCCAACTCATCGTTGACTCGTCCTCGAAAGTCCGGCTCACAAGAGGTCTACCCCCAATGGCGCAGACCGGAAAGGGGGGGGTAGCGAGCATTACCAGGATCGTCGCTAGTGCTGTCCGCCAAAATGGCGAAGTCCGGCGAGGTTGTTGACCCCCGGCAGTTGGCGATCTTCCTTTTCAAGAAAGTGCGTTTTCCGCGGGTTTTTGGGTAAGGTCGCCAAGATCGCCACCGTTTTGCCACACCCCCCCTGACGATTGCATTTCATTGCATGCGTCATCCCGCTTTTGAGGCCCTGTCAATAATCTTAAATTCTGCCGGGCGCAAAGGTTCGGTTTGCTCGGGAACCTGCTTGACCGCGCGTGAAATATGCCCTAAACTCGAACCCCATCCCATACTCGCTGACGATACCATTACAGTTTGACTCGGAATCGGCTCGTCCCGCTTGCCGCGACCCACTGTCTGGTTTCCGAAACGATGTCCGTCCCTCGACGGCATCTTGCTCTTGCGCCTATGGGCGCGACGGGGCCGCCAGGCCTGTGCAGCCCCGTCGCGCAATGCGTCCCCCACCCTCGACGTACCTCTTTAGGATGGCCGCCTCATGGCACGCAACCGGCTTTCGCAACCGAACATTTCGGGTAAGCAGAAGAGCAAACGGCGACGTCTGGCGATCGAGACTTTGGAGGCGCGGATCAATCCGGCGCCGTCCCCGCTGACCTATACCAGCCCCGGCGCTTCCAGTCTGACCCTCAAGCTAAGTGGCGCGACACTTCAAATCGTCGACGCCAGCAACAATGTGGTGGCGTCCAAGGCGCTGGTCGATACCAGTGGCGTCGTGATTACCGGTGCGACCGGCGCGACGGACACGCTGCTCGTCGACTACGAAAACGGCGGCTTCTTTGCGCCCACCAACGGCGTTCAGTTCAATGCCGGGACGGGCGGGACGGATGCCCTGACTGTTCGGGGCGACGCAACCCTGACGGCGGTTTATACACCGGCGACCACGGGCGGCGGCACGGTGGCTGCCAAGTCGGGTACGGTGACCACCAACGTCGTCGCTACGGGGTTGGAAGATCCCGTGAAGGTGGTGAACACCGCCTCGCTCATCTATCGGACGCCCGGTCCCACAAACGTCCTGACGATTGACAGCCCCACGTCCGGCAGCAATCGCGTATCCGGCACGAGCGGCGGGACGGCGATGCACCCGCTCAGCTTTTCGAGCATACCAACCGTCACGGTTGATACCGCGACCAACGATGGCAACCTCGCCAAGGATGCCGTCACCCTTGCCGCCCCTGGCTTTCGTGCGACCGGGCTACAGAACTTCACCGTCGATACCGGCATCGACACCGACACGCTCACCATCGGCGCTGCCAGCGTGGCTCTGCCAGTAGGCGGCGGCAGTTTCCTATTCAAGGGTGGGTCCGAGGAAGACACCATCGTCTGGGACCGCAGTGCCGACACGCAGGACGACACGATCACCCTGACCGCCAGCCAGCTCACGGTCGCCGGGGCCGGATCGATCGATCTGAACGCAGTCGAGAACGCCAGCCTGACCGGTGGGTCGGGGAACGACACGTTCGACCTGAACCAATGGACCGGCAAGGCCGACATCGTCGGCGGGTCGGGTCGGGACAACCTGTTCACGACGGGCGACGACCCGGCGACGATCAATTCGCCCTCCGGTGGTTCGCCTGGCAATCGCACGCTGACCCTTTACCCGAAGAACAATAGCGGGCCGTTGACCGTCCGTACCACGGAGCGCATTCTCGTTCAGGGCATCAGCTCGAATTCGACGATCGGCACCGCCGAACAGGCGTCGATGATCGCGGGCATCGGCGGCGTCGGCGCGTTGATCGGCAATCTTTCGCAAACCGAAGAACTCGGCCGATCCTTCCCCGTGACAGATGCCAACCTGGCCCGGCTTTCCGGCATGAAGGCCGCGTTGAATGAACTCGCGAGCCGGCTCGGCACATACTTGAACGGCATTCGCAATTTGGGTGGCGGCGGCACCGACGTGGGCCAGAGCGACGTTCTGAGTTTCCTCAAAGGAACCGAAGTATCTCCACCTCACTCGCCGTTGACTTTCACGTTCACCGATCCAGACGACCCGAACATCGGCCAGGTCACGGCCACGGTGACGGGCGTCAGTCTCGAAGAGCTGGTAAGTCTGGATGGAACCAAGCGAATGGTCGTCCGCTTGTCGCTGAGCACATCGCGGACGTCGTCGATCAGCCTCTCGGCCGCTCAGCTTTCGAGCGACCTCGGGTTTTCGTTCAAGTCCGGCTCCGGCAACGTAGCGCTCACGACCACGGGACAGTTGGATTTCGCCGTCGACTTCAATGATCCGAGCACCGAGGCGGTGCTCGACCTGGACAAGTTCCAGGCGACCTCGAGCACCGGCGGCGCGCAATCGATCAGTGGCTCCGCGGCACAAGCGGCCATCGGGTTCCTGGGCGTGCACGCGACCGGATCGGTCAACCTCAACGCCAGCGTTCCGGTTCTGTTCATCGACCCGACACCCGAGACCGCCCTGGTTACCTCGGACATCAACCCAACGAATCCGCCGACCGACTACGCGACGACGTTTGTCTATCGCGATACGGCCGGCCATCTGCCTGGCGTCACCGATAACTACGCCGCCGTGTTCACCACAACGGTTGACCCCGGGATCAAGTTCTTCAACGACAAGGCGAACAACCCAAACGAAGTCAACGCGTCCGATTACAACGGCAAAGTACAAATCGGTTCGACCGACTTCTTGCACGCGCCGCTGTCGATTCAGTTCTTCCAAACCGACGGCGTCACTCCGCACCCGGAGCTGCGGAACTTCACATATCTGACTCCCGAGAGTATGCTCGGGTTGTTACAGCAGCTTCAAGCCTTCCTCGGCGAACTCGGCGGCAGCTCGGTCCTCGCGAAAGACATACCGTTCGCCGCGCCCGTTGACGTGCAAGTCACCGACGCAAATGGCAACGTCAGTCGCAAGTCGCTGGCGAACCTCGGCGACGTCCTCGACTTCGGGCGAGCGTTTCAGCAGGACATCCTGCAGAAAGTGACCCAGGCGACGCTGCTGTCCGACACCAACGTCACGCTGCCGGCGGCGCCGTTGAAACCGGGCGTGTTGACCGCGAACGACACATTCACGTTGACGGTGAATGGCAAGAGCGTGCCCGTCACGGTGGCCAGTTCCGTCACGTCGACGAATCAATCGCTCAGCGACCTTGCGGCCGACGTGCAAACGGCAATCACGAGCGCGTTGGCCACGGCCAGCGTGACCGGCGTCACGCCAACCGTGCTCGCGATCAACGGCCGATTGCAAATCACCTTGAACGGCGTGCTCGGCTTTGGATTGACGGCCGACACCGACCCGACCAAGAACCAACTCGGCTTCGGCGCATCCGTTCATAGCATTGCGGCCCCCTTGTTTATCGACGCCCAAGGGTTGGCCAGCTTGATCAGCAGCAGCCTGTCGGCCGTCACCGGCACGACCGTCACGGTGATCCCCGAATACGACGCCTTTGAGACCACCACGACGCCGAAGCAAGGTAATTCGTTGACCTTCAAGGTCGACTGGTCACACACGTTTTCCGACGTCAAGCTGCCCGTCGATTTCGGTTCGAGCCTGGGTGATTTTTCCGGCGTCGCCGGGGCGCCGTCCGTACTCGTTCAATCGTCGACAACGGGCGCCTATGCCATCCACTTCACCAACGCCCTCGGCCGCCAGAACATCCCGCTGTTGACCGTGAATGGCGCCAGCTTGACCGGCGGCGCCGTCTCGGTCGTCGAAACAACCGCCGGTACGACGACGACGGACGAGGTGCAGACGCTCATGGTCACCGCGACGGGCGGCACGTTCACGGTGACCTACGGCGGCCAAACGACCGATCCCTTGCTCTACAACGCAACGGCCCTGGCGATTCAGCAAGCATTGCAAGGGCTTGCGGTCATCCGCGATCTGGGCGCGTTGCCGGTCACGGCGACGACGCGGACGCAGCTCGTCTTTGGCGTCGACCTGGTCGCCACGCCGCAAGCGAAGCTCGGGCTGACCGCGGCGACGCCCGCGGGCAACGGCATCGATCCCGATTTGATCGTCGCCGCGCCACTCGCGACGCAACCAGTTCAACCGCTCGGTCTGACCGATAACGCGGGCAGCACCAGCGTGCTCGTGAATGGTCGACGACTCGACCTGAGCGTGCCAGCCGCCACGTCGATCGTGCAGGTTCAGGCGATCGACCACGTCATGGTTGACCATCTGATCCTGGGCTATTCGTCGATGGCCTTCAGCATGACCGTGGGTGGCACGCCTGTGAGCGTGACGATTCCGTCAGAATCATTCGACGACCTGGTCTTCTCCGGCAATCCCTTTGGCCGAGTTCTCGAGAACCTGAACGATGCGGTGGCGCGCGGTCTTGCTTTCGCCGGCCTCGCACCCGATCTCGTCCGCGTGTCGCTCTCGCCGATCGACCAGCTTCAATTCACGACCTCGGCCAATGCAATTACGGTCTCGACCACCGACTCGCGGGCGATGAGTCTCCTGGGGCTGACCAGCACTCTCACCTCGGGCCCCGCGCCATTGATTACGCCAACGCTCATCGCCGAGAAGGCCGTCAACACGGTGGTGCCCGGCGAACTGTCCGCGGACGCCAACTTCACGCTCATGGTCGATGCGGCGACGCTGGACGTCCAGGTGCGCAAGCAAGACACACTCGGCAACCGCGATCCGCTGGCTGCTCTCGCGGCCGACGTGCAGACCGCCGTCAACGTCGCGCTGGGCACCACGAAGCTAAACGACCCGCAGCGCGTTCGCGTACAGGCGAACAGCAATGGCAAGCTGCAGTTCTTCGGCCCCACCTCGTTGGTCAATAACGCCCGCATCACAATCTCGGCAACAAACAGTGTCGCTCGCGATGAACTCGGCCTTTCCGACGGGCAAACGATCTCGGGCAACGTTGGCAAGTCGGTCAAGCTGACGGCGGACCGGGCCGTCGCGACGACCCAGCCCGGCCAACTCGACGGCGACGCCACGTTCTCCATCGCGGTCAACGGCTCCCCGGCCAAGGCAGTCACGATCAACCGCGCGAACACGTTCGACAACGCCAGCCCAATCGATGGCCTCGTGGCCGACGTGCAGGCGGCTGTCGATCGCGTCAGTCCCGCGGGCGTCCATGTGACTGTCAGCCGCATCGGCCAGACGCTCGTCTTCAGCGGTCCGATTACCACCGCGCCCGATACGGCGCTGCTCGGCATCAGCGCGGTTGGCACCGATACGGCCGTCACCGAGTTGGGCCTTGGCGAGACGCAGACCGGGACCTCGCAAGCTGATGCCAATCGCGTCGCGCGCGTGCAGGTGGCACTGGACACGGCCCTGCTGACGATCGGCCTGAATCCGGGCGACGTCGTCGTTCGCGCGGATGCGGGCACGCTCGTTTACCAGGCGTCCAGTCCCGCCGTCTATGACGTCGCGGCGCCCACGCAGGTGCTGTCGCCGACGCAGACCCCGCCCGATGGCGTTCTCGGCGGCGCGGCCCACGTCGATTTGTTCCTCAATGACGTCGACACCATTCACGTGACCGTTCCGTCGAACGCGAGCAACGCGACGGCGAAACCGAGTTTGACGGGCGACGCCAATGGCACAACCCCCCTGGCCGTCGACGGCGAGTTCGTGCTGACCGCGGTCATCACGGGCGGCACGAGCCGTACGATGCGCGTGACCGTGCAAGCGGCGGACGCCCTGAGCACGTTGGGATTCACGGGCATCACGTCGAGTCTGGGAGTAGTCGCGGCTACAAACGTGTTGACAGCAACGAAATTGACGGCCGACGCCACGTTCCGACTCGGCATTGACGTGACCAACCCTGGTGGTGGCGTCGGCAATGAAGCGGTGAGCCTGACCATCTTTGCCGCGGAAACGGCAAACAACACGACGCCGCGCGACCTGGTCGACGATCTCAACGCCGCGATCGGCCGGGCGGGTCGGACCGACCGCGTGTTTGCCACGCTGGACGCCGCGGGCCATGTCGTCTTCAAGGCCATCGATCCGGACACGGGGGCGTTGACCGACGCGTGGGTCACCGTCAGTCCGGCAAAGAACGCCGCCGGCACGACGACAGCCAGTCTTCAATCGGCCCTGCAGGGTGCAATTTCTGACGCGCTTGCTGACGCGGGCATGGCGGGCACGGATCCGATTGGTGTTGGCATCAACTCGACGACCGGCGCAATCACGCTGACTGCGAATGCTGCCTCGACGATTCGGGCGATCAAGATCAATGTGCCGACCGTCGATACCGAAGCCCAACGACAGACGACCGGCCTCGGCTTCCACGACGGCGATGCCGACTCGCCCGTTCGCCAACTGGCCGCGGACGTGCAGGGTGCAATCAACTCCGCGCTGACGGCGTACGGACACGGCTACGCTGCTAACGACGTGCTTGTCTACACGCTCGGCGATGTGAGTGCGGATACGTCTCGCCTGGCGCTCGGGGCCGCGAAGACGGGCGCAAATCCGATCTTCTCCATGCGTCTGATCGCCAAGCGCGGCGACACGGCCGTCACACGGCTGGGCTTCGACGACTTGAATCCACCGGCGACGGCTCGGCCAGTCGAACTCGCGGCGCGGGCGCGCTCGGACAACTTCTTCCTCCGCGATGCGACGCTCTCGGGCTCCATGACCGCGGCCAAGACCAACTTGCCCGTGACCGGCACCTATGGCTTTGTCGGCTTTGACGGGCTTGCGGACATCAACGTGACCGCGGACCCGGTTCGACTGGCATTTGTCAACCCGGCGGGAAGTTACCCGAAGATCAAGCTCGGCGACCTGCGCACTGCCGTGGCCCAAGACACGCTCGACCAGCCCGCGACGTCCCAGGTCACGCTCGGCGGCACGGCGACCGCCTCGGTCGGTGTCGTGCCGGGCGACAACTTGCTCGGCCCGACGCCGCGACCGGCGGCGTTTACCGTCGGCAACTGGGCGAAGGACGACACCGCGGTCTCGGTCGACGCGCGCGGCCTGGGCGATCTGGCGATGTTCCGCAGCCTACGTTTGCCGGCCGTGCTGACGGCTCTCCATCAAGTCGCCGACTATTTGCGTGGGCTGAACGATCCACGTCTCGACGCGTCGCTGCCGCTCGTCAACAAGAGCGTCAAGGAATTGCTCGACTTCGCCGGCCAGTTCGACAACTTCGTGACGGCGATCGGCACTGCTCCGATACCGAACATGCAAGCGATGGCGGCCTTGATCAAGGGCGCCCTCGGTTATCCGCTCAACAGTGATCAGGTCGCCTTCCGTCTCGACAACAGCGTTGCCGGCAAGCCGGCGCTGCGACTCGATCTGCTGTTCTTGACCGGCGGCGTGCAATCCTATTCGCTTGACCTGGACGTCGAGCAATTGTTCCGATTGTCCGGCTCGCCCGACGCGCTCGACGACATCAAACGCGTGCTCAAGGGCAACAGCGGCACGGAGGTTCCGTACCTGCGTTTGACCGCCTTGAACTCGGGCGGCAAGATTGACGCCGGCGCGTTGGCGACGTTGCGGCTTTCGCTCGGTTTCGACCTGAGCACCGCGGCCGCGACCGGGCTGGATGTAACCGTTCCGCAAGAAAGCACGGTGGCCACGATCCCGGCCACAAGCCCCTTCGCGCCGACGGCCGCGGGTGAACTGTCCGGTGACTCGACGTTCCGGTTGACGATCACCGGGCCGCGCACGGACGCCGGGACAGCAACCGTGACCGTGCCAGTTACAGTGCCCCGGGCGCTGACCCAAGGCGCCGCCGACAGCACTGCCCTCGCGGCACTGATCCAGGCGCAGATTAACGATGCCCTGAAGGCCAACCTGTTGGATGCGGACCTCATTCAGGACCCGAACGGCCCGCCGGTCTTCCACGCCGGCGACGTCGTGGTCGGCACGCGCGACGTGACCGTGGCCGAGGGTGGATTGCCGAGCATCGCCGCCACGGACACGGCGGCCGGGATCGTGACGACCGGGCGCGGCATCGACCTGCAATTCGTTCGAACTCTCGGCGGACAAAACGTCGGCGCCATCGGTGTCGACGGATCGGCGTTGGTCAAGCAGGGCGTCGACGCGACTGGAAAAATCACGTCCATGACGCCGAGTCTGACGCTGTCTACCGTCGTTGACGGCCACAGCTCGGCGCCCGCCACCAACGAGATTCAGCGGCTGGTCATCGATGCCACGGGTGGCACGTTTACGCTGCGTTTCAACGGCGACGAAACGGCGCCGATCCCATTCAACGCCACTGCCGACGCGATCGGCAAGGTCCTGGCCGCGTTGCCGACGCTGGCGGCGCCGGAACACGCCTGGACGGTCACCTTTACCGGCGCTCATCGTCGGCAGGCTATTCCATTGGCGCTGACGGCCAATGTCGATCAACTCTTCACCACGGATGGCTCCGCGCCGCGGGTCCTCTTCGATACCACCGTCACGGGCGGGCCGAACAACGATGAGGTTCGCGTCATCGAAGTCGATGCGGCCGGTGGGACCTTTTCCCTGAACTTTGGCGGCAACACCACGGTGCCGATCCCGTTCAATGCCAGTGGCGACGAAGTCGCGGCCGCACTCGGCGCGATCGTCGGCGGCAACACGATCAAGATCTATTCGCGCACCGACACGCTCAATGCCATTCACATTGATGCGGATCCCGATGACCCGTTTGTCCGCCAATTGCACTTCACCGGCCACGACGACGGCAATGCACAGCTCGTGATTGCCGGGTCGGCTTTCGACGAGCGCGCTGCCGGCGAACTGCGCGGCGACTCGGTATTCACGCTCGAAATCCTCAAGGGCGGCGCGACGGCTCCGACGACATTCGACGTGGTCCTGCATCAGGCCGACACGGCCGGCGTGGGCGACGTCTCCCTGGTTGTTTCGCGCTTCCAGCAAGCGCTCGACGCGGCGCTTGTCGCTAACGGCTTCGCTGCCGGCGACGTCACAATTAATGTCGTCAGCAACAAGGTCACGATCGCCGCGAATCCGTCGGCGGCCATCAAGTCGATTCGGCTGCTGGCGCCGACGGATAGTCCGGCGCGTGCCGAGTTGGGTCTCGGGGCCGTGCAGGATAGCGGCGCGACTTCGCCGGCGGTTGCGGTCGCACCGAACAAGCCCAGTTCGCAACGGCCAGGCATTCTGAGCGCGCCGGCGACCTTTGATATTCGCATCACGGACGCAACCGGCTCCGTTCACATACCGGTTCTGATCGCTCCGAATGGCGCCAATGTTGGAACAGACGACCTGCTGGTCGACGTGCAGAAGGCTGTCGCTACCGCACTGACGGCTGCGGGCCGGTCCTCGTCGGACGTTTTGGTGGCAATCGGTCTCGGAGGAACTCTGGAATTCACAGGTGCGACCGCGATTACCGGCCTGCGCATCACCACGACCGGGGGCAACCCGGTACAGACGCAGCTCGGCTTCGACGGCGACCAGAGCAGCGACAGCGGCAATCTCGGGCTCGACGATCTGCGCATGGACGTGCAGGCCGCCGTCGATAGTGCACTGACGTCGACGTCAGGATTCCGACTCGGCGACGTGGTCGTCGGGATTGAATCCACGCCCACGGGTGGAACGATTCGCTTTGGCCGCAAGGGCGAACTCGGATTCGGCCCGGTTCAGGAGGCCACAGGAACGGCCCTGGTTCCAGCCGTCATTCAGGGGTTCGCCCCCATTTCGACGCCGCGTTCCGGCGTCCTGTCGGCGGCCGCAGGTTTCAATTTGCAGATGACGATCGGCGGCGTCACCAAGTCCTTGACCGTCAGTGTGCCTGTCGATGCCGCGAACACGCGAACGGCCGACCTGATCGCCGACGTGCAAGCCGCCCTCAACGCGCAATTGACGTCGGCTGGCATCGCTGGAACCGTGACGGTCGGAATGACGCCGGCCGACTTCACCGCGCCGGGCGTCGCCCGCGACAACTTCCTGACGCTCACCGGCGCAGGAACTGTGACGGCTCTCAAACTGACGCGCCCCGCGGATTACCTGACGCCAACGCCGCCAACGAACGACTTGCCGGCAAGCGGCCGACTGGCTTCGGACCTGGTCACGGCAATTGGCCTGGCCGCCACGAGTCCGTCGCTGGAGCCGTTCCTCTACGACGGACTCCCCGCCACGAATCCGTCGGGGCTCCAGATCGGTGGGACCGAACTGAAGGTCGAAACCAAGTTCGTCAGTCAAGGGCCGGGTGTCCAGGTGACGCAGGGTGGGACCGCCGCCGACCCGTTCTGGCTAGTTGAGTTCGTCAACGGCTTTGGCAAACAGAACGTGTCGCCGATGGGCGTGGACGACACGGGTGTGCTCAACACGGCAACGAGCCTAGGCAAGGTGCACGTCACGACGATCCAGGAAGGGTCCGATACGCAAAACGAGATTCAAAAAATCACGCTGGAAAATGCGCACGCCGGCTTCTTCGTCCTCGCCTTCGAGGGCGAGACAACGGAACCGATCTCATTGGGAACGCTGGCGAAGCCGGAAGCGCTGACGGCAGTCAAGATCGAACAGGGTCTCGTCGGTCTGGACAATTTGGGCGCCGCGTTCACGGCGGTGATCGGTCCCGTTGCGTTCAAAGCGAAGCGTGCCGAGGCCTTGCTCGACTCCGACGGCTTTGCGGACACGACGACCGCCGCCTCTTTTACGCTGAATCTGGCGAATACGAACAACCTCCCCGTCAGCGTAACGGTCGATCCGTATACGACGCAGGCGACGCTCATTGGCGGCACGACCACGCCAGCCAACGGCGTGCTGGGCAGCAACGCCACGTTCAACCTCGACTTCACGCGCGCGAGCCAGCCCGGAGTTGTGCAACATCTGGCCGCGATCGTCAATGCGCAGCCGGCCAACACCACGCGCGATCAACTGGTCGCCGACGCGCAAGCCGCTCTCGATGCGGCACTGATCGATCAGGGGCTCTCGATCGGCGAGGTGGTCGCTTCGCTGACGTCGACGAACAAGTTGCGGCTGAGCGGCGGCCCACGCGACGGCGTGCTCTCTTTGTCCGTATCGAGTTTGAACGGTCCCGCCGCGACCGGCCTCGGACTCAGCGGGGCAAGCACGACATCCGGCAACATGTCACGGCCAGTGCTCGGTGGAGCGCAGCCCGTGTCGGCCCCGAGCGGCGTGCTCTCGACGACTGCCGAGTTCACCTTGTATTTGACGGTTAACGGCAATCCGATCGCGCCGATCGTCGTCGACGTGAATCGCGATACGTCGAACACCTCGCTCAACGCACTTGTCGCCGACATGCAAGCTGCGATCAATCCTCTGTTGACGGCCCGCGGCTTTGCGGCCGGCGATGTGACTGTTGGCTTGACGGCCGGCAACGTGCTGACGCTGACGGGCAATCCGCTCGCGGGCATCACAGCTCTGCGTGTCTCGAGCGTTGACACGAATACGTCGCGCACGCAACTCGGCTTGCCTGCCGACGACGTCAGCGCCAGCGACAACGGCCTGACCGATCTCATGCCCGACATACAGGCCGCGATCAATACGGCGCTCATCGCGGCCGGTCGCCCCTCTGGCGACGTGGTCGTCGGGTTCGTGCCGGCTACGAACAAGTTGACGTTTACCCCCAAGACCGGATCGACCGCGAGTTCGGCCAAGGTCGTCGGCGGATCGGATGCGTTGCCGTTGCCGACGAACGGACAACTCACACAGCCGTTCGACCTGACACTTCTGCTGAATCTGGCCGGTGGCGGCGACAGCCGGCACTCGCTCAACACGAGCGGCGAGGCGGCCGCCGATACGTCGCTTGCCGTGGTCGGCGGCATGTCGCTCGATTTGCCCCTGTACAACGTGAACGCCGACGAAACCGCCGGCGGCCTGGCCTTGCACCTGCCGAACCTGGACGCATTTTTCAAGACGCAGGACCCGGTGTCGCCCACACCGCTGACGGGCACCGACAAGGTCACGTTCACCAATGTGCCCGACTTCTCGCAGGCCGAGGTGCCGATCCCGATCACGAACCCGAACGATGCCCAACTGGCGCTCATCGACGATCCAGGCCTGATCTTCGACGGCCTCGAAAACTACTTTGACAACCTCCAGGGCCAGATCGACAGCCAGGCCGGCAACGGACAAATGCCGCTGCTCGGGGGTGCCGCCAAGGGGCCATTGCAATTCGTCACCGATCTCAAGGAATCGGTGCTGACGAAGATGAAAGACACCTGGTCCAAGCTGCTCGGCGCGCCGGACCCGGTCGTCTCGCCCCCCACTCCGGCGGCGCCGGCCGGCATCACGACGATGACGCCGGAAAAGGACTCATTCGTCAACCCGCCGGACCGAATCATCGATCCCGGCACCTACGTCTCGGAGATCATCCCAAACGATGCCCAGTCGATCCTGGTCGAAAACTGGGGACACCTCGGGCGCAGCTTCAGCCCGTTCACGACGCTGCAGAACACGATCTACAACCTGTTTGGTCCGACGCCCGAGCGCGTGAAGAACTTCTACGGGATCGTCTCGTCGCGCGATTCCGTAACCGTCAACGTCAACTGGGATGAAACGCAAGGCCTGCACGGTGAGCCGACCTACACAACCCGTCAGCAGCTTCTCGACAAGTACCAGGAACACTTGCTCGGTGCGCTGACCGCCATCGGCTACTACCAGATCAACGGCCAGCCGACTGTTAAGACAGAGTTCGGGCCGTCGGCGGAGACCGGCGAACCCAACTACAAGTTCACGCCGCAGGTTCCGGCCGGCGGGTATAGCGACAGCGTGCTCAATGGCGACTGGAACGAGGCGAAGTCGCTCCTGTATCTGTTCGACCGCAGCAGCACCGGGGCCGGGACCGCGGCGGATCCTGCCGTGCTGACCGGCGCTAGCCCGATTTACACCGGCGCCACGCCGCAGGGCCTTCTCGACGGCGGATTCGCGCCGCTCAAACTGAACGTCACATCGAGCAACTATTCGTCGCCCGTTTCGCTCTTCCTCGACCTGAGCGAGCGCGGCGCCCTGGCTTACGATTTGCAAACCGCTCTCGACAACGCATTGACTGCGTGGACGGCCGGGGCGCCCGGGCGCGCTACTTATGCCAATGCATTAAAGGCGAGCATCTCCAGCACCGGTCGGTTGACAATTGCCGCGGGCGACGCCCGCGATGGTCGAATTGCCACGATGAGCGTCACCGCGGGCGCGGGTGCTAAAGACGGCCTGGGCTATTCGGGCAGTCGGACCGTCAATCGCATCCGCATGAGCAACACCTCCTTTGCGGCCGCGGTGACCGCCGATGCTCCGGCGAATTTCAATGGACTACTCAATACGCCGGCGACGTTGACCGTGCATCTCGTTCCGACGGACGGGACCGAGGCGATCGACCTGACAATTCACCTGACCCGTCACGGCGACGCCGACAAGGACGCACTGATCGGGTACGTGCAATCGGTCGTCGACGGGGCCCTGGATAATGCCGGGAAGGCCGCGCTGGCGGCGGGCGATGTGACGGTCGGCATGACCGCCGACAAACGAATCAGTTTCACTGGTAGCCCGCTCGCGAAGATCACCGCGCTGCAAACCGATATCCCGGCACGCTACAAGACAATCAACAGCGTTGTGATTCTCGGTTCCACCGACTTCGCACCGACGCCGATCGACGGCGTGATTCAAAAAGGCTTCAACCTGTCGCTGCTGGAACTCTGGATCAACACGCCGGCGCCGGGCAATGTGTCCGTGGTGTCGCCGTTGCGGACTGGCAAGGCCGGCACGACCGAAGTCGATGTCAGTGCCGTGCCGGACGATACGGGCACCTGGGATTTGAACTTCACCGGCAGTCTGGCAACGCATGTGCCGACCGTCGCCGTGCGCTCCAATGCGAAGAACCCGCTGAAGAAAGTCAGCACGATCGGCGGCGTCAAAACGCTCGTCGATGCAACGGTGACCTACACTCCGACGCCCACGGGCGGCATCGTCACCACCGACGCGACCGAAGGCGGCTTCGATTTCGTGCTGACGTTCGGTGATGGTCGCGTCTTTGAATCCAACATGACGGGCGGCGTCGACAGGGGCGTCGCGCCGGATGCGTCCGTGGACGACGTCGCGGCCGCCCTTGCTGGTCCCAACACGACGACCTCCGTCGATGCCATGGACCTGCTGAAGAAGAAGGACGCGACGGCGGAATCCGACACGGGCGTGGTGGCACTCAGCGAGCCACCACCGACTCCGGACGATGTCGAAGTCGCCACCGACCTCTTCAAGACCTACGACAATGGGCCGCTGCGCGGGTTGCCGGTGGTTCCGTTCCAATTGGTCGACAACCCGACGGTTCAGATCGGCTTCAAGCTGGGCGAGCAGAACCTGCTCGAACGCTTCGCCAAAAAGGAGGCAGCGCGGCTCGCCAAGGACGACCCGTCGAAGGTCAATGCGAATGGCGACATCCTGCTCGGTAACAACGTGCGCCTGCTCCCCGACGTGCCGGGCGTTGGCACGGTGATCGTTCCACCCAAGGTGTCGGCGAACAGCGGCGGCTTCGGCGTCGATCTGGACGTCGGCCTTGCCGCCAGGATCGGCTGGGAAGTCAACATTGGCTTCGGCGTTTCGAAGAATGAAAAGTTCTTCCTGAACACCGCGACGAAGGACGAGGTCAAGCTCGACCTCCGTCTTGGTCTCGCGAGCAACACGATCGATGGCCCGGCCACGTTCTCGATCAAGCTCGGGCCGCTCGTGGGCACGGCACGCGATCAATTCCCCACCGCGCCGTACTCGACGTTCTTGATGGACCTGAACTTGTCGCGTTATCGCGTCCCGGTGGCCGTCGACAACTACAAGAAGAACACGCTGTTGGCCTACACCGGAACGTCCATCAACCACCCGCAGGATTTGTTGAGCGATCTGAACACAGCCCTCAAGGGTTTCCTGCCGACGATTGGATTCAAGACCGACGATGTTGTGGCCAGCTATCACGAGATTCCGCTGACCGATCTGCAAGATCAACTCTCTGCGGCGCTCGGGCAGCCTATCAGTCTCGGGACGGTGACGGTTGCCGCGGTGGCGGGCGCGACCAATCAATTCGACGTGACCTTTGGCGGCGGCCGGTTTGCCGGCATCAACGTCGATCAACTCACGGCCCAGGACACCGCGCTTGCGCAAGGAGTCGCCGTGGGCCACGCGACGATTGCGACGCAAACGGCGGGCGGCAGTGGAACGAATGAGGTGCAGCGGATCACGATCGACGCCAGCGCGGGAACATACACGCTCACGTACGGCGGCCAGACGACGGTCCCCATCAAGTTCGATGCGACCGCGGCGGAGATTCAGGAGGCCCTCAACGCGCTCTCCGGTTTCCGCGGCATTCCAGCGACGATTGCGGACGCCACTGGCGCGCAGGTCGCGCTCACGCTGCAACAGCAAGCGCTCGCCCGGAACATTTACGCCACCCAGTTCGAACTCCGCGCCAATCCCGATCCGCACCACCAGTTCCGCCAACGTGTGACATCGGTTGGCCTGGTGCCGGCCGGCCTGCAGCTCGATCCGAAGCTCAACGGCAAACTGCTCGCCGACCGCGAGGACGGCGACCCCAACACGCCGGCGCCGTTCCCGCAAAACGCGTTGTTCCAGGACGATGCCTCGCTACTGCCCACCAGCCTCGCCTTCAGTGTCGGTGTCGACATTCGCGACCCCGACAAGAACAAGCTGCTCGCCATTCCCAATCCGCCGGCCGATGGCGTGCTCAAAAAGGACGTCACGATCGATCTGGTGGTCAAGAAGACGACCGCGATCGAAGCATTTGGCGGGAGCATCGGCGGCAATGCGGCACTAATCGGCAGCCCAACCGAGACGTTCAAACTCCCCGGCATCGTCCTTGAGAAGAAATACACCGACGGCTCCGGCGTGCTTGTCGGCACGAAGCTCGTGGCGATGGTCAATCACAATCCAGAGGACCTCGCCAAGGACATTCAGGACGCCATCGATCGCTACCTCAACAACCTCAACAAGATCACCGCCCTCAACGCGTCGCAACGGAGCGCCATCAAACAGGCGATCAAGCCGGGCGACATTACCGTCACTTTTAACGAAAAGACCAAGGCATTTGAGTTTGAGGCAACCGAGGGCGGCAGCGACGGTACGACGCGCGCTCGCCGAGCCAACATCCGCGAAGTGGATGTCGATGCCGACGGCGAGCGACTGTCCGTCGCCGAGTTGATCCGCAATCCGAAGGATGCGTTCCAGGTCCATGCCGAGGGCAACCTGAACGTCAACGCACAGTTCGAAATCAGCTTCAAGAGGCCGACCGAGGAAAATACCAACCCGCTCTTGCCGAAGTTCACATTCGACCTGGCCCTGGATAAGCCGCTCTTCTCGTTTGACACCGATCTCAATGCAGCACTAATCCCCGCGGGTGGTCCCGCCACGGGCTCGAAGCCGTTCCCGACGCCCTCCAACGGGCGGCTCGACGACGACGTGACCGTGATCCTGCTTTTGGGCACCCAGGACGGCAAGACGGAGAAGTGGCCGGTCGTTGTGCGCTCGCGCGATACGTTTACGCCGAAGCTCAATCCCGGCGCACCCGATGCCGCCTCGGATAACCAGGACCTTTCCGATTTACAGGCGGACATTCAGCGAGCCGTCAATTTGGTGCTCACCAAGAACGGCCTGCGCCCGAACGCGGTCACCGTCACGTACGACACGAAGTCGGGACAGTTCCTGTTCAAGAAGTCAACGACGGTCCGCAGCTTCATCACCACCGTCTCGTATCAACTCAAGCTCGGCGAAACGAAGCTGCAGAATGTCGCCATCGATCTTGGATCGTTCATCGGCGACATGGCGGGACCGATCCTGCAAAAGGCCGACGACATCGTCAAGCCGTTCGACTGGTTGATCGGCGACGAGGGCCTGTTGACGCGGCGTTTGCCGGTGATTTCCGACCTGAACGGCCGCAATACCAGCTTGCTCGACCTCGCGGGTCAGTTTGGGTCCAATAAGACCGCGAAGACGCTGAGCGCCCTGCGTGAGATTCGCTCGTCGGTCAAGAGCGTCAAGACCGCGACCAAGGACGCCAAGGGCAGCGTGCTGCCGCTCGGCACCATCAAGCTCGACGGCACGGGCAACGGCTATCAAACCGTTCAGGGTTCCGGCGCTAATGGCGCCCAACGCAATGGAACAGGGACAGGCGGGACCGCGCCGGTTGACAAGCCGGGCCCGGCCAAGAACTTCTTCGCCAACACGCAACGTGGCAGTTTCGCGCTCGGCTTCCCGATCCTGACGGAGCCGCGCCTGCTCTTCGACGCCATTGCGCTGGGCAAATACACGGACCTGACAGTGGTCACTCTGGGACTGCCGCACTTCGAGTTCAACTTCCAGTACGAGCAGCGCTTCCAGATCTTTGGGCCGCTATTTGCCACGCTCGGCGGGTTCTTCTCGGCGTCGATCGACGTCGGCATCGGCTTCGATATGTCCGGCGTCGCGAAGTACCAGAAGACCGGTCGCATCGGCGACATCTTCGACGGCTTCTACATCAGCGATCGCACAAACCCGAACGGTTCCGGGGCTGATCGACCGGAGTTGACTTTCACCGGCGGCATCGTTGCCGGTGCCGAGCTGAACTTGGGCGTCGCCAGCGCCGGCGTGCAGGGCGGCATCACGGCCACGGTCGACTTCAACCTCGACGATCCGAACAACGATGGTCGCGTCCGCCTGTCTGAGATGCTGCAGAACATCCAGGCGAACGACAACAATCCGGCAGCGATCTTTGACATCGGCGGCCGCATCGGCTGGTTCTTCCGTGCGTATGTCACGGCGTTCGGCGGGCTGTTCAACTATTCGAAGGATTTGGGCGCCGGAACGCTGTTCGAGTTCACCGTTCCATTCAAGCGCCTACCGGTGCTGGCGGTCGTGGAGTCGGGCGGCATCCTGGTCCTGAATACAGGGCCGCTGGCGCCGAACCGCATCCACGGGCCGATCGACGGCAATGCCGGCGACAGCTTCGTCATCAATTACGACAGCACCAATGCGGACGGCAGCTTGAATCTGGTTGTCAAGTTCGGCGGCGCTCAGGTCACCTACGAAAACGTCCGGTCCGTTGAAGCGACGGGCGGGGCGGGCAATGACACCTATGACTTCCGCGGCGTGACGCAGGGCAGTTTGACGGCGGAAATTCACGGCGGCGGCGGCGACGACAATATGTACGCCGGCGTCGGCTCGTACACCTTCATCGGCGAAGACGGCAACGACCATCTGGTCGGCGGCGCCGGCAACGACCTGCTCGACGGCAGCGCCGGCGACGATTCACTCGCGGCTGGCGCCGGCGACGACAGCGTCACTGGCGGTCTGGGCAACGACACGGTCGACGGCGGCGACGGCAACAACACCATCGACGGTGCCGCCGGCAACGACGTCCTCATGGGCGGCGCCGGCATCGACGACTACGTCTTTGCCGATGGCTGGGGCGATGACACCGTTACCGACGGCGGCGGCATCGACGCGTTCGACTTCCGCAATGCGACCGCGGCTCTCACCTTCCGTGTTTCGAGCAATGGCATTGTCAAACAGACTGCGGTCACCGACTTCACGAGCCGCGTCGTGTCGTTCGATTTCGACATCGAGTTGCTGCTCGGCGGCCGTGGGGCGGACAAGTACAACATCGCCGCGACAGGCGCCAGCGGACTTGTCCTCGACGGTGGCCGCGGGTCAGACACCTACACATACGATCTCACCAGTCTCGCAACCGGCCCGATCATCAACGACTCGGGACCGATCTGGAACACGGATACGCTCGTGCTGAATGGGACCGGCGACGCCGAGACGTACAACATCGACTCGACGCGCATGACCGTCCACAACCTCGCTATGGCCGGTTCGCCGACGGTGCCGATCGACTACACCGGCGGCGGCATCGAAGCAGTCGAAGTCGACGCCAAGGGCGGCGACGACGTTATCAACGTCGGTGGCACCGATCCTGAATTGCGCTACACGGTAAACGCCGGCGAGGGCGACGACACAGTCAATGTCGGCGTTGATCTCGTGTCGGGTGCCCCGACCGACCTCAGCCAGGTGCGCGGTCACGCCGACACGGGGCCGCTGCTCGTGCGCGGCAATGGCGGCCGCGACGCCATCAACCTGTACGACTCGAACGACTCGGCCGACATCGCCGGCACGCTCACGCCATCGCGGCTGCTCGGCCTGGGTATGCGTCAGGGAATCAAATACCTCAGCTTCGAGGACTTGCACCTTGTCCTCGGCGCCGGCAACAACACGTTCACTGTCGAGGGCACGCATGCCAGCCAGCGCGGCATCACCGGCATTCCCGGAACCGATGTGCTGCGCACGACGACCATCGATGCCGGCGCCGGCGAGGACAACCTGCTTATCAAGACCATCGCCAGCGAGACCACCGTCAACGGCGAAGACGGCAACGACACCTTCTATGTGGCCGACGATCTGACCACGACCGACCAGATTTTCAGCACGCTCTTCATCAACGGCGGAACGAGTACGACGAACGACGTCTTGACCGTCGACGACTCCGAAGACCGTAGCCCGAACGTCGGCGTGCTGACCTCCTCGACAATCACCGGCCTCGATATGGAAGGTGAGATCGACTACCTCAATCTCGAAGAGCTGCACCTACACCTGGGTCAGGGGCCGGACGTGTTCAACGTCCGCAGCACGCTGGCCACCACGCCGGTGAGCTTGACGGGCGGCGGCGGCAACGACATCATCACCGTCGCCAACACGAGCAAGTCGCTCGCGGACATCCGCGGCGGCCTGAACATCGACGCAGGCGAAGGCGTCAATCAGCTCATCTACGACAATCGCGGCGCAACCGCCGGCGCTCATGCGGTCGTCAACGACGATAAGGTTCTTGGCTTCGCCCCGGTCACGTTCTACTACGAAGCTACGGGCGGCACGTTCGATTCGCCGACCGGCGATCCATTCAAGGGCAGCGGTGTTCTGCTTCGCGGTTCAACGACGGCACGCGATGCGTTCTTCGCGCAGAGCACTCTGGCCGGCAGCACGACCGCCATCGAGGGCGGCGGCGGGGATGTTTACTACGTGGCAGCCTTGCCGCCGGTGCCGGTCGCCGGCGGGCCGGACGTCTTCCCGGTCGTCGGCAACATTACCGACAACGGCAACCTCGACGAGATTCGCGGCCGGCTCCACATCGTCAGTCCGCTGACGACGGCGCCATCCGCCCTGTACGTCGACGATCACGGCAACACGCAGCGCGCCAACTACACGGTTGGCAATGGCATGGTTCAGAATTTCGTCGACCCCACCAACCCGGCGTCGGCCCGGCCGGACTTTGCCGGCGTCGATTTCGATCCCGGCATTCGCACGCTTCGCGTCGACGCCACGGACGACGTCAACGTCTTCGACGCCAAGCCGAGCCCGGACACGCAGATTCTCATCAACGCCAACTTGCCGATCGGCGGCCATCCGATCGTTGGCGGCGGCGACTACCTGCGGCTCGACACGACGGGTACGAAGGGCCGGCTCCTGCACATCACGTCGCCGGGCAACGGCTTCTGGAGCTTCAAGGGCAAGACCTTGCCGTTGACGTTTGAGAGCATCGAGCGCTTCAATCACGTCGATGCGATCGGCTACAACGGCGACGTTGGCAAGAAATCACCGGCCCCGTACGTGACGGTCCGCGACGCGGAGAATGGCGTTCTGAAGTTCGCCAAGATGGCCTACGCCGGCTCGTTCCGCGGCGGCGTCCGCTGGGCATTTGCCGACATGAACTACGACGGCCTGCCCGACCTGGTGACCGTCTCGGGGGCCGGGCGAACGGCCGAGGTCCACGTTTACGACGGCTCGCCGGACGCCAAGGGTAAATACAAGGGCACGCTCCTGACCAACTTCCCGGTGCTGCCGGCCAACGTGAAGACGGGCGCGTTCATCGCCCTGGGCGACATCAACCACGACGGCGCCAACGACATCGTTATCGGCGCCGACGCTGGCTGGGTCCCGCAAGTGAGCGTGTTCGACGGGCTGACCGCCCTGACCACGCACACGGAACTGGTGCCACGGTTCAACGCCTTCGCGCCGACCTTCCGCGGCGGCGTGCGCGTTGCGGTCGGCGATCTGGATGAGACGGACGGCTCGGCCACCAGCGCCGGCCGAGCCGAGATTGTGACGGCGACCGGCCGCGGCACCATTCCGACGGTCGCCATCTACGATCTCTCGGCAGCGGACCAGATCGAGGAACGGCGGCGCTATTATCCGTTCCCGTCAACGATGACATCGCCGGGCCTGTTCATCGCGGTGGGCGATTACAACGGCGACCACATTCGCGACGTGATCGTCACGCCCGGCCCTGGCGTCGCGCCGCGGATGAACATTTTCAGCGGCAAGGGCCTGCTCACTCGCTCGGGCCTCACGGAGACGCCGACCTGGAGCATCCCCGTGAAGCCGACCAGTTACCGCGGCGGCCTGGCGATCATTCCGATTCCCAAGAACGGCGGCAATCCCGGCTCGGTGGAATGGGATGACCTGCGCGTGGTCCTGGGGCCGAAGTAGCGTGATGAGCGAGTGACGGCGGGCACGCCAGGCAAAGCGGGCGTGCCTATGGTGCATCTGAGTTTCCGCGAGCGTGGGCGGGCCGAGTCGCTCGGCACTGTCCATTCAGCAAGTTGTTAATTTGACAGAGCCTCGGGTGGCCGAGGGGCCGCGAGCGCCATGCATATCGAAGACTTTCGAGTCATGATTTAGAATGAATTTGTCTGAAAAAAAGTGTTGATTCTGGAGGAGTTGGATTCCTCTGGAGGTGGGGTGGGGCGCACCGCCAGAGGAATCCTGATACTCGGTGAAACGAATCCACCCCCTCAATTTCATTTGTCAAAGCACTTCCAGCCAAACTGCCACACAAGAACAGCCAGGTCCGGACTCCGTGCCGCGAACTGTTGACACGCGCGCGACCGCCCTTTCCGCGGCAAATCGTTCCAGGCCATCGGTCGCGCCGTACAATCAATCCTTTCCCCTCGGAGGCCCCACGTGAGCACCACCAGTCCACTGCGGCTCGGGTTTCTGGGGGCGGGCCAGATGGCGGCGGCCCTGGCACGCGGTTGGCTGGCCGCGGGGCTCATCACGCCGGCCACCTGCCGGGCGAGCGACCCCTTCGCGGACGCACGGACGCGCTTTCAACAACAAACAGGTTGTCCCGCGGGTGCCGATAACCGCGAGGTCGTGACAGCGAGCGACATTCTCGTCCTGGCGGTGAAGCCGCAGACGTTGCCGGCCTTGCTCGAAGAGATTCGCGGTTATGTTTCCGAGAAGCACCTGATCATTTCGATCGCGGCCGGCGTCACGTTGAAGCGACTTGCGGACGGGCTGCTCGCGAATTATCGCCTCGTGCGCGTGATGCCGAACACGCCGTGCTTGCTTTGCGTGAGCGCGACCGGCTTCGCGGCTGGACCAGGCGCGAAACCGGATGACGTGGCGCTCGTCGAGCGTTTGTTCAACGCCGTCGGCAAGGCATTCGTCGTGCCCGAGAATCTCCTTGATGCGGTCACGGGTCTAAGCGGCAGCGGGCCGGCGTTTGTCTACGTGATGATCGAAGCCCTGGCTGACGGCGGCGTACGTATGGGCCTGGCCCGCGACGTGGCGACGACGCTGGCGGCACAGACGGTGATGGGCGCCGCGCGCATGGTTCTGGAAACCGGCCAGCATCCCGGCCAGCTTAAGGACGCGGTCACCAGCCCCGGCGGTACGACCATCGCGGGCTTGCACGCCCTCGAACGCGGCGGCATCCGTGCGGCACTGATGGATGCGGTCGAGGCGGCGACGAAGCGGTCGGCGGAATTGGGAGGCAAGGATGGCCGCTAACGACGACGCTGACAAGGTGCGCGAGATTTTGAAGCGAAAACGAGGTAACATCAAGCAATCGCCACTACCGTCCGGATCTCCCGGATGGGACGATATCTTCGACGAGACTTGGAAGGACATCAAGCGAAAGGCCAAGGCACGCAAGACCGGTTACAAGGTATTTCGTAAATTGCTTTCCGATCCGCGCTTTGACAAGCCTTGAGGACAGAATCACATGAACGACCTTGTAAACCTGCTTTCGACTCTCGGAATGGAAGTGCATCCGCGCGGCGAAGAGTCGCAACTCAAGAAGCTCAATCGCGTTGAAAAACTCTTAACGACAGCCGGCATCCACTTCGTCCGGAACGATTACCGCGAAGGCGCTCTATCACTTTTCGCTACGGTCCCCGGCCAACGGTGGGAAATCGACGTGATGGACGATGGCGAATTAGAAGTTGAGTGTTTCAAGAGTGACGGCAATCTTTTGGATGAGACTGCTTTCAAGGACCTGGTCAAGACCTTCGTTAACGAATAATGAGCAACCGCATGTCCTCGGCGCCTATGAACGAACTCGTCCTGATCTTCGACTTCGGCTCGCAATACGCCCAGCTCATCGCCCGGCGTGTGCGCGAGCTGAACGTCTTCTGCCAGATTGTCCGCCACGATCTGCCGGCCACGC
Organism: Gemmataceae bacterium; assembly: GCA_036266155.1. Taxonomy (GTDB): domain Bacteria; phylum Planctomycetota; class Planctomycetia; order Gemmatales; family Gemmataceae; genus SIAJ01. Next base: position 32,619 of record DATANR010000303.1, read on the forward strand.
GCGTGGCCGAGTTGAAGCCGAAGGGGATCATCCTGTCGGGTGGTCCCGCATCGGTTTATGAGCCGAATGCTCCGAAGATGGACCCTGGCATCTTCGCCCTGAACATTCCTGTTCTCGGTCTCTGTTACGGCATGCAACTCGGTTGCCAGATGCTCGGCGCGACCGTGGTCGGCTCGAATCGCCGCGAGTTCGGCCGGGCGCCGATCAAGGTTGTCGAACCGAACGCGGTTCTTGCGGGCGTGCCTCGCGAAACGATTGTGTGGATGAGCCACGGCGACCAGGTCAAGGCCGCGACGGGCGAGTTCGACACGCTCGCATCGACGGAGACGTGCCCCGTCGCGGCCGTCAAGCATCGCACGAAGCCGTTCTTCGGTTTGCAATTTCATCCGGAGGTCAGCCACACGCCGGAGGGCGGACGCATTCTGCGGAATTTCCTCCACGACGTCTGTGGTTGTCAGGGCTTGTGGAAAATTCAGACGTTCATGGACCGGACGATTGCCGAGATTCGCGAACGCGTCGGCAAGAGCCGTGTGATCTGCGGCCTCTCGGGGGGCGTCGATTCCTCCGTCGTCGCGGCCTTGTTGGTGAAGGCCATCGGCGCCCAGGTCGCGTGCATCTTCGTCGACAACGGCTTGCTTCGCGAGGGCGAGGCCGACAGCGTGAAGCACACGTTCCGCGACTGGTTCAAGGCCGACTTGCACCTAGCCGACGCGTCGGACCGTTTTCTCGGGGCGCTCAAGGGCGTGACGGACCCGCAAGCGAAGCGCAAGCTGATCGGCTACCACTTCATCGAAGTGTTCAAGGAAGAAGCAAAGTCGATCAAGGACGCGAAGTTCCTCGCTCAGGGCACCCTCTACCCGGACGTCATCGAGAGCGGCGGCGCCGTCGATGGTCCGGCGGCCACGATCAAGACGCACCACAACGTCGGCGGCCTGCCGGCCGAGTTGGGCTTCGAGTTGATCGAACCGCTTCGCGATCTGTTCAAGGACGAAGTTCGCCGGCTTGGCACCGAGTTGGGTTTGCCCGACTCGGTCGTCTGGCGGCATCCGTTCCCCGGTCCAGGCCTGTCGGTCCGTTGTCTCGGCGAGGTGACCAAGGAACGACTCGACGTCCTGCGGCAAGCGGACGTGATTTTTCTCGAAGAACTGCAAGCTGCCGACTGGTACCGTAAGACGGGCCAAGCGTTCGCGGTATTGCTTCCCGTGCAAAGCGTCGGCGTCATGGGCGACTATCGCACCTACGAGAACGTGATCGCCTTACGGGCCGTGCAGACTGAAGACTTCATGACGGCCGATTGGTCGCGGCTGCCAGAGGATTTGCTGGCGACCGTGTCGACCCGAATCAGCAACGAGGTTCGCGGAGTTAACCGCGTCGTGTACGATATCAGCAGCAAGCCGCCGGCGACGATTGAGTGGGAATAAGCCGCTTGCGGCGTAGCGAGGTTTGCGATGCGTTTCACCAAAATGCAAGGCTGCGGCAACGACTATGTCTACGTCGACCTCTTCCGCGAAAGGTTGACCGGCGACATGTCAAAGCTGGCGATCGCGGTCGCCGATCGTCACTTCGGCGTCGGCGGTGATGGGCTCATTCTGATCTGCCCCTCCGAGCGGGCCGATGCGCGGATGCGCATGTTCAACGCGGACGGCTCCGAGTCCGAGATGTGCGGCAACGGGTTGCGCTGTGTGGCCAAGTACGTGTACGACCACGGCATCGCCCGCAAAGAACGACTTGCGATCGAAACGGGCCGGGGCATTCTGACTGTCGATCTCGAAGTGAAGGGCGGTAGGGCACAACGCGTTCGTGTCGACATGGGCGAGCCGATCTTGGAAGCAGCAAAGATTCCGACGACGCTCGCGGGCAACCCGCCGCTTGAACAAGGCGTCACGTATGAGCCAAGTGAACAGCTCAAGGTAACTTGCGTGTCGATGGGCAACCCGCACGCGGTCGCTTTCGTGGATGCGATCACGGACAAGCATGTGCACGGCATCGGCCCGCTGGTCGAAAGGCATGAGACTTTTCCGCGGCGGGTTAATGTGGAATTCGTAAAGGTCAATAGCCGTACGGACGCGCACATGCGCGTCTGGGAGCGCGGCAGCGGCGAGACTCTCGCGTGTGGCACTGGGGCCTGTGCGGTGGCCGTGGCCGGCGTGTTGACCGATCGATTCGATCGCCGGGTGACAATCCATCTCGTCGGCGGCGATCTGGAGATCGAGTGGGGCGACGACAATCACGTATACAAGACGGGGCCGGCGGTTGAAGTATTTTCCGGTGACTGGCCGGCATGAAGATCCGCAACCCGAACACCCTCCGCCGCGTCGCCGTCGCGGCCTCGTACGTCGCCCGCGGCTGGTATCGCACGTTGTCGTATGCTTATCGACCGTTGACGTCGTACCTGCTCAACGACCGGCCTGAATTGCTCGGAGACGCCCGCTACATCTACGCGTTCTGGCATGAGTATCTGTTTGTGCCCTCCTTTGTGTATGCACGGCCCGACACCGCCGTCCTGATTGGTTTGCACAGTGATGGCGAATTGCTCACGCACATCAACGAGAGCTTCGGCTTCAAGACGATTCGTGGGTCGACCACGCGCGGCGGCACGACGGCGCTCTTGCGTATGCTGCGCGATCGCGCGGTGACGCGACACTTCGGCCTGACGCCGGACGGACCGAAGGGGCCGCGGCGCAAATGCCAGTTCGGCGCGGTCTACATGGCGAGCCGCACGGGCATGCCGATCGTCCCCGTCGGCTTCGGCTATGGTCGATGTTGGCGCGTCGACAACTGGGATCGGTTCGCGATCCCGACGCCGTTTTCGCGCGTCCGCTGTGTGTCCACCCATGCGATCGTAGTACCGCCGAAACTTGGAACGGACGAGTTGGCGCCATACCAACAGGCCGTCGAAGACGCGACGAATCACGCCACGATGGTGGCCGAGCGATGGGCGGCGACAGGCCACTTCGAAGCGCTCGGCTATCAACCGCCTGCCGGCGTAGAGATTCGGCCCGAGCAACAGAAGGCGTGGGCATCAGCCCGACTCGTTCGGCGAACTTAACCTCTTGGCGACATGGCCGCGCGCATTCTCGCCTTCTTGACCGATCGACGAACTCGCGCTGTCCTGGCGTGGGCCGCGTTGCTTTTACTCATTGGCCATCGGGCCGGGCAAGCGTGGATCAACTTCAAGCAAGAATTGCGGCCATGCGGCAATGACGGGTACACATCAATCGACTTCGGCGGTCAATGGATGCTTGGCCGGCTCCTGGTTACTGGCCACGGCCAGGAACTCTATTCGCGCGAACGGCATTTGGAGATTGCACGCGTCGCCTATCCGCGTGATCAGGAGCCGCCAAACAAAGCAACCCACGACGCGGAGCAGTTGGTCGAGTGGTACGCCGGCCCCGCGGATGATCCGATCGGCGGCCCGCTCTATCCGCCGATTCACGCGTTCGTCATGGCGCCGCTCGCGCTCATCGCCAACCCGTATGTCTCCTATCGGGTTACCGAAGGCTTGATGCTCGGACTGGTTCTCTTGGCCGGGCTCGGTGTGCGCTATGGAACCCACGGCCGCTGGTGGTGGAGTGCCGCGACGGCTTACTTGCTCGCCTTTCCCGGTTGTCGCGGCGGGATCGACCTCGGGCAGAACAGCCCGCTTTCAATGGCTTTGCTCATGTGGGGCTGGGCGCTCATGGTCCGCGGTCGACCGGCGTGGGGCGGATTGCTTTGGGGCCTGCTCGCATTCAAGCCGGTTTGGGCGGTGTCGTTTCTCGCGGCCCTGTTACTTCTTCGTCAATGGCGTGCCGCGCTGGCGATGACGGCGACCGGCACTGGGCTAGTGCTGTTGTCATTGCCGTTCGTCGGAGTTCATTCCTGGTTTGACTGGCTACACATCGGCCAGATCGCCGCGGGGATGTATACGACGGATCGCAATTGGATCTTCCTGAGCCGGGATCTGTTCGGCATCCCGCGCCGCATGCTCCTGGATTTCAATGAGGGACGTGCGACGCGTGCCAGTCCGTTAGCCGGAGCACTCGGCTGGGGATTGTGGCTAACGGTGGCCGCGATCACTTGTGCCATGGTCTGGCGTCGATGCCGCAATGCGAACTTGAGTGGGCCATTCGCCGGCCTCGTACTGCTTGCCGCGTGGCTGCTGACCTACCGGTTCATGTACTACGACGCGCTATTGGCGGCTGTCGGCGTCGTCGCGATACTCGCCGATCCTCGGCCGCACTTTCGCCGGACGTGGTGGCCGTTCGCGTCCTGGGCAAGCCTGAATGCCTCGTTTTTGCTGCTCATCGAGAATGTGACTTCGCCGCTGAATGTCGAAGTGACTGCCAGCATTCACGGTCTCAAAGGAACCGTCACGGCCGCCGATCAATCGACGCATGTCACGGCCCCCACGATCTTCGTAGCGTCGGGCGACGAATACCCGTGGGATACGATCGCAGTTATTGCCTTGTGGCTCTGGTGCGTGCTGACCGTCTGGCGAATACGACGATCATCCGTTGGCGCCGCGGAGATCGATCAGGGCGGCGCGAATGTCAGCGGAACGCATCAGTGATTCGCCGACCAGGATCCCCTTGACACCGGCCTCCTGCAGTTTTCGCACATCCAAGTTCGTCTTGATGCCGCTTTCGCTGATCACGGATCGGCCGGCAGGCACGCGCGCCATCAGTTCGAACGTGTGGTCGAGCGACGTACGAAATGCATGCAGATCCCGATTGTTGATGCCAATCAGGGTGGCGCCGCAATCGATGGCCCGGGGCAACTGTTCCGCATCGTGCACTTCGACAAGAACGTGCAGGCCGAGAGCCAACGCCTGATTGTAAAGATGCTTGAGCCGATCACCGGGCAGGATTTCGGCGATCAGCAGTACCGCGTCCGCACCGTGGGCGCGTGCCTCGACCAATTGATATCGGTCGAGGATGAACTCTTTGCGTAGGACCGGCAGATGCGTGGCGTCGCGCGCCGCCGACATAAAGCTAAGATGGCCTTGAAAGAATCGCTCGTCGGTCAGCACGCTCAGGCAATCGGCGCCGCCGCCTTCGTAAGCTTGAGCAATTGCCGCGGGATCGAAGTCGGCCCGGATCACTCCCGCTGACGGCGATGCCTTCTTGATTTCGGCGATGATGCGGATGCCTGGACGGAGCAGTGCGGCCGTGAAATCACGCGCCGGCGGCTGAGCGGCAGCACGACGCTCGAGATCGATTTCTGAGACGACCGCGCGGGCGGCGGCGATCTCAGTCCATTTATGTTGAACGATTGTGTCGAGGATGGTCACGCGGATCGGTCTTCCCAGGTGGGGCGTCGATAGCATACTCTCGACGGGCTTTCTTCCCAAGGGTTGGGCACGGTGGACGACACGCTCGTAGTACGGCTCATGTTGACCGCCGGCCTCTCCGTGGCCGTCGTCGGGGCCGTCACGGTCGTGTTGATTTACCTTCTTTCGCGCCGCGTGCGCCGTCCGAAGCCCCCGCGGGCCGTCCAACCTTCGCTGGGTTGGAGCGGCTTCGAGGTCTTTGCGGCTTTTTTCCTGTTTATGATCTTCAATCAGGTTGCAGCTAGCGCCCTTCAGGAGGCCCTGGTTTCCGCCGGCTTCTTCCGCTCGCTCTATGGACCGGACTTTCCCGTCGACGTGCCTGCGGAACCGACTCCCGCTCAGCGTGCGGCAGCGACGGTCCGTTATCTTTGGGTCCACGTGCTCGTCTTTCCGGCTCTGCTGGCGGCCATGATGTTGATTCCGCGATTGCTCAAGATCGCGAATCCGTTCCGGGGACGACGTTGGTCCTCCGCGGTCGTGGCGGGGTATTTGACGTGGCTCATCGTGACGCCGGCCGCGTTCTGCGTTTTTGTCTTGGCCAGCATCACGCACATGAAGTTGACCGGCCGAGCGCCCGAAAAGCATCCGCTAACGGCTCTGGGTGAACTGGCCGGCCGCCGTGAATGGGCCCTCGAGTGGGCCCTCTTCGTCCTGCAAACCGTCGTGATTGCCCCGGTGATCGAGGAATGGCTGTTTCGCGGCGTGCTGCTTCCCTGGCTGATACAGAAGCGACCATCACCGGCGGCCGCCGCGTCGCCATTCACGGTCTTGCCGGGCGCTCGGCCGCTGCTCGTCTTGATCATGGCCATCTGCGTGGCCACGGCACTCACGCTTGGAACGGACTGGCTGGCACGACCTGACGAAGTGCGACGCACATTGGCCGACCCGACCGCCGCGGCCGCTTCCTACTTTGTTCCCGCAGGCTTTTTCCTGGCGCTGGTGCCGCTCCTGTATATTCTGCCGCGCTGGTCGTGGGCACGACGGCACTTGCGCATTCGATCCAGCCAACAGGTGCGCGGGATCTTGGCCTCGGCTGCCCTGTTTGCCGCCTTCCACTCCCACGTATGGCCTTCGCCCATTCCGCTTCTGGTGCTGGCACTGGGGCTTGGGTATCTTTACCTGCGGACGCGCAACCTAATCGCTCCCATCGTCGTCCATAGCCTCTTCAATGCCGTTTCCGCGGTCTACCTGTTGCTCGGCGGACCGGCGTAGTCGGTCCCGAGTGCATTTCTTTCATACTGTGTATCCCCGCAAGCGTTTCACCGGGTTTTTTCGGAACGAAATGCAACGAACTAACCGCCGCTGCCGTAACCGTTTGGGCGGCGCGAACGTGCCGCGGCCATTAGCAGCCAAAGGAAAAAGCCGTCGATCTCGGAAACGATTCGCTTCCAGAAACCGACGGCCTGATGAGTTACACGGTTCCGAATCGACGTCAGGGCGTCAAATCCTTGTCAAATGTCACCGTCTCGCCCGACTTGACGGTCACTGTCAAACCCGACGTGTCGGCGTTCTGATACTTGGTCGGTACAGCGTTCGGGTCTTTGGCTGCCGACTTGGGCTTCGGCACCAGATCGTTGCCGCCGCCGGTTGCTTCTTCCGGCTTGCTGCTCGAAGGAATGATGTAAATCTTCGATACGCCCGGTGGGACAGTCATCAACGTGTCGAACTCACCATCAATGATGGCGGCGTTGATCGGATCGTTCTTGCCTGACTGCGGGAGGAACGTGATCAACCCGCGTGTCAACGGTTTGCCGTTCACGGTGATCTTTCCTTTGACAGCCCCAGGACTTCCTCCCGAGCAACTCGTCAGTGCCAGGACGGACAAACACACGAGCAATGCGGAACCAGCGCGGCGAACGCGAGAAAAAGTAGTCATGGATGCCTGTTGTTAATGGGAATGTCTGTTCGACGATGAATCGCAATCACTTGTAAGCAAAAGCGTCTTGATTTGGAAACCGGGCCGGGCCCCACGAGTGGACCCGGCCCGGTGTTCGCGTCGTGTTGCCTGGCGCTGAAGCGCCAGACTACAGGACTGCACAAACAACTAGAAATTCGGCAGCACGTTGCCGTCCGCCGGCGTGCACAGCAACCACCACGTGGTCGGATCGAGGCTCGCGCTCAACCCGCGGACGCTGCCGTCCGCCATGACCACTTGAATGGCCGAGTGCGCGCTCGACGCACGGGCGCCGTCACAATTGCTATTCGAACCCAAGAAGGGCGTCGGCCGGATCTGGAACTTGGACGCTGGGCCGGCGCCCGTGTTCCACCACGTCTGCCACGCAAAGCGCGGATAATACACCCAGCCCGTGTCCCACCAGGCCCACAGAGCGCCACGCTCCGTGCCTGGGCCGTAGATCGGAGCGTTCGACGACGTCACGCAACGGGCATACTTCTCGGCAAACATGATGGTCTGCGACGTGCCGTCCGGAATCGTGGCGAAGGTAGCAAAGCCCAGGTAGCCGTCGGAGTAGTCGACCTTCTGGCCGGCCGGCGCAACCCACGAGTCAACGCCGTTGTAAGCGAAGACCTGGAAATTAAACGCATAGGAGCAGACCGCGAACGGCTGAATGATGCCGACCGACGGGTTCGTGACCATCTTGTCGCCCGGAACGCTGGGATCCGAAGGACAGATGTACGATGGGACAATCTGGCGCGCCGTGGCATCGGCGCCGACGTTGTAGTTGTACGACGCGCTCAAGTGCGTAAACGGCGTTGTGACAACCGACCTGTTGAACAGGGCGGTCTGTTCCATGAACGGCAGGGCCTGGAAGAACGGGTTGCCGTAGCCGCCGGTCGTGATGTCCTGCGGTCTGGTCGGCCGGCCGGACAAACCGTCATAGGTCGCAGCCGCCGGGAAGCGATTGTACGTGTCGTGCACATTGTGCATCGCCAGGCCGAGCTGGTGCAGGTTGTTGTCGCACTTGATCCGATTGGCCGCTTCGCGGATCTTTTGGACAGCGGGGAGCAGCAGGCCGATCAGGATCGCGATGATTGCGATCACGACCAACAGCTCAATGAGCGTGAAGGCACTTCGACTGCGGGAACGTACGAACATCTTCAGGGTCTCCGGAGAGGGACACCGGACGAGGAGGGAAAGAACGAAAACGCAAGTTCGGGAGGAATGAGAGAGTTTTAATCCTCATCCTTAGGTTACTCGGACGGTCAGACTGGCGTCAACCGAAATTTGGGTCGGTCGCGAAAAACTTCACGAAGCCCTCGCCGTAGCCACGAGCTGCCAGCTTGTGGAGCTGGAACAATAAGTAAGGTTCGCGAATCCCTTGCGGCGTCAAACTCCAAAAGCTGGCGGCTTGTGGCTACGAAGCTGTTCGCCGGGCGAGAGAACCTTTGCCAGCTGACGAGAGGTTGGAAACCAACTTCCGGTCAGGCTAAAAGCCTGACCTACGCGATGTTCTGCCATTTACGGCCGTCACGCGTCAGTAATTCATCGCCGCTCGCTGTGCCGCAACTGCCGACCGCGTACTCTTGCGGTCGCGGCGCATTCGGATCCTCGATCACCTTGATAAACGGGTCGATAACCTCCCACGATCGCTCGATCTCGTCGCCGCGCATGAAGAGCGAAGCGTCGCCTTGCAGCGCGTCGAGGAGGAGCCGTTCGTATGCCTCAGGCAGCACGCCGAATGCGCTTTTGTAATCGAAGAACAAGTCGCGCGGTTGCAGCGTCGTTCCCTCGATCGCCGGCACCTTGGTCTGAAACGTCAGCTTGATGCCTTCGTCCGGCTGCAGGACGATCGTGATGCGGTTCGCCTCCGGTTCGTGGCCGGCCAACTGCGGGAACAGCCGAAACGGCGGCTCGCGGAACTGAATGGCCACTTCGCTGTATCGACTGCAGAGCGCCTTGCCGCTGCGCAGATAAAAGGGCACGCCCTTCCAGCGCCAGTTCTCGACGAGCAGCTTCACCGCCGCATACGTGGGCGTTCGCGAGTTGGAAGGTACGCCTGGCTCCTTCAGGTAGCCCGCGTACTGACCGGCAGCCACGTTCGCTCGCGCTTCCTCGGCGGTCGGCACCAGGATCGAATCGAGGACCTTGGCCTTTTCATTGCGCAGCCGGTCGGCCGTGAACTTGCTCGGCGGCTCCATCGCCACCAGCGTGAGCACTTGCAACAGGTGGCTCTGAAACATGTCGCGAAGGACGCCGCTCGTGTCGTAGTAGCCGCCGCGTTTGCCGACCGCGACTTTCTCGGCCACCGTGATTTGAATGTGATCGATGTAGCGCCGATTCCATAGCGGCTCGAACATCGAGTTGGCCAGGCGGAACACGAGAATGTTCTGAACCGTGTCCTTGCCCAGGTAATGATCGATGCGGTAGATCTGCTTCTCTTTGAAGTGCTCGTGCAGTTGCCGGTTGATCTCGAGTGCACTTTGCACGTCGCGGCCAAACGGCTTCTCGACAATCAGACGTCGAAAGCCGCCCTGCTCCTCGCCTGCCAACCCGGCCTCGCCGAGCCGTTCGACGATGTGGACGTACAGTTCGGGACCGACGGACAAGTAGTAAAGCCGATCGCCGGCCGTGCCGCCTTCGCGCTTCGCCAGCCAATCGCTGAGCAGCTTCATCCCCTCCTTCGTCATCGCATCGCCGGCCACGTAATGCAGCTTTTTGGCAAATCGCGACCACGTCCCGTTGTACCAGTTCTCGCCGTTGTTCTGGATCGCTTCCTTGACCTTCGGCTCGAGTTGCTGGCGAAACTGCTCGGAAGTGAATTCGGTGCGCGACATGCCGACGACGTTGCACTCTTCCGGCAACAATCCGGTTGAATCGAGCCGGAACAATGCTGGGATGAGCTTGCGCGACGTCAGGTCGCCGGACGCGCCGAAGATGACAATGGTCGGGACTGGCATCGGAGTCGGTTCCGAGGGTCGGGCCGCCGGGTGGCGTTCCCATGTGCGTGTTGTATTGGTAGGCTCAAGAGAAGTGGAAAGCCCACGGACGTCCGTCCGTGGGCTTTGAGGGTAACATGCGCCGGCTTCTGACTCCGCTGATCATCGTCCTGCTCGGCGTGGCCGTGGCGCTGGCGGTCCGCGAGTTCATGCGCTCACGGCCGGCCACCCCGTCGCCCGTGCCGGCCGGCGACTACGAGATCGCGTGGATACATACGACCACCAATCCGCAGACGTGGGAACGGCTCGTGGCGGCCGCGTTTCAGATCAAGCGCAAATTCCCCGGTGTGCAAATCGACGACTCGCGGGCCTTTCTCGATCAGACCGCTGCAGTGCCGGAGGTCGTCATCACGGTGCCGGGCCGTTCGGACAAATTGCGCATCCGTTGGTACAAGCTGTCGAGTGAAGTCAACACGAAGGATTGGGTGCATGCGCTCAGCCGGCGCTACCCGGCCCCGCTAGCGTTCATGGGCGGCTCGTCGAGCGACCGGGCCATCGAACTGGCCGAGGCTCTGAACGAGCAGGCCGACTGGAAGGGCGCTCGGCCGCTCTTGTTTATCACCACCGCCACGGCGAATCAGGTAACCGATCCGGAGACATACAAGACCGAGAGCTTGATCCGCCTTTATCCCAACCGTACGTTTCGCGGCTGCTTCACGAATGAAGCGATGGCTCGCGCGGTCGTTGATTTCGTTTGGAAGAGCAAGGACCTGCGGCCGACCGGCGACCAAGAGGCCCGTGCCTATGTGATGGCCTGGCAGGACGATCCCTATTCGGTCGACCTCGCCGATCAATTCGTGCAGCGCTTCCGCGAACGTAATGACCTGCCTGTTCCGCTCAAGACCGTACTCGATCGCATTCCCTACAGCGTCGGCACGTTCACCGATCCGAATCCACAGGAACGCGACGTCCTCGACCATCGACTACTGCCAGAACTGGCCGCGCATCCGAAAGACCGGGCGGTCCTGGTGTTGCCGGCCGTCACCCAGCCGACCAGACGGATGATGAGGGCGTTCGCGGCCGATTCGCCGCTCGTCGGTTGGAAGCAACTCGTGGCCGTGACCGGCGACGGCGTCTCGTTCAACACGGTCTATCGCGATGCCGACGTGATCTGGCCGGTGCAGGAGTTGTCGATTCCGCTGGTGTTCTTTGCCCACGAAAGTCCGGTGGCCTGGAGCGGGGGCGACGGTCCGGCGGATACGGCCTCACTCCACCCGCCGACGGCGACCGACGACGTCTTGCTGTTCTTCGACATGATCAACGTGGCCGCTCAGGCGCTCTACCTCGGTGAACGCGTCAACGACGCCGACAAGTTCGGCGAACGGGTGCGTGCGCAACCCTTCTACGCTGCCGACGGCGAACGCCGAACGGGCGAAGGCGAGCACATCGTCGTCGTGCGTCCGCAATTTGGCAACGACGGCCGTGTGTCACGCGAGACAGTGCTTGAGGTCTTCAAGCGCAAGGCCGGCGCCTGGGAGTTGGTGACGCGCCTCGTCAAAGAAGGACCCGTGGGAGCGAATTGAACTTCAACAACATGCCCGACAACGTCCGATTCCCGTGGTGGAAGGTCGCCCGTGCCCTGGCGCCGGCGGTCCTCTTCTGGGCTGCCTTGGTGACCTGGCTCGCGTATCTGTTGAGCGAGCGCACCGACCTCGGCCCGGAGAGCGATGAGGCCAGCGTTCGCGAGTGGATCGACGAGGCACGCACGTTCCGCAAGACGCTGCCCGAATTGATTCGCGAGTACCTGCACCGGCTCAACGATCCGCAGTCGACCACGGAAGATGTGCGCATCAAGGCGGAGGAAATTGCCCAGCAACTGAAAGCGATGGTCGATCCCGTTCGCATGTACCAGGGTCAATTGCCGGTCTTTCCCGAGTTTTATCGCATTGAAGTGTCATTCCCGAGTCGAGCCGATCTCGTGGCGCCGATCGCCTGGGACTCGCCGGTGCCACGACCCCGGCAACAGAACCGCACGCACGTGCGCACGCTCGACCACCTCGTCGTCGGCGCGGACGGCAAGCCGGCGGCGATCGTGCGCTGCGAATATCGCATGCACGCGTTCAACAAGCTGCAGCGCGACGAGGCGCAACGGCAGGCCGTCTACTGGGTCGTCGGCCTCGTGGTCTTTGGGGGCAGTGCGCTCGCCTTGGCCTGGGTTTACCTGTTTTTGCGTCGCGAACGCGAACGCGAGTTGGTTCAACTCGAAGCCGAGAAGGCGCGCGAGCATGCCGAGGTGTTGATGCTGGCAGCCAAAGTCGAGGCCCAAGAAGCCGAGCGGGCGGCCGAGGAGACGGAACGCAAGTTGCTTCAACAGACAATCGAGGCAGCGCGGGCCGAAGCGCGGGCCGGCGACGCGGAGCGGACCAATTTGGAAATGCGCTCGCAGCTTTACGCGAGCATCGGCATCATGGCCGGATCCTACGCGCACAACATCAAGAACCTGCTGGTCCGGCCCAACGATTTGATCAGTCGCTGTTTGGAAGGCGACCGCGCGCGGCCCGAGCAGACGACCATGCTGCATGAAGTAAAGGCCACGCTCGGAACCGTGACCGAGCGCTTACAGATGATCCTGCGCACAGTCCGCCGCGACCCGAACAAGGCCGAGATGACGCGGCTGGACATGAACGATCTCATCCGCGAAACCGGCAAGATGTGGGAGACGATCGGCCGCGAGAAGTGGAAGCTGACGGTGTCGACCGAGCCGGCATCGGAGCCGCTGTATGTTCGCGGCGACCTCTCGCACCTGCAGCAAGCGATCGAGAATCTCGTCTTTAACGCCCGCGATGCGACTTTCGAGATGCGCAACCACGTCCGTGAGGCGGCCCGAGCGGAGACCGATTCGGCCGATCGCCGGCAAGCCCTCATCGACGCGGCCGCGTGGCGCGGCGAGGTTCATTTATCTGGGCATCGCGAAGGTGATTTCGCCGTCCTCGAAGTGCGCGACAACGGCATCGGTATGACGGAAGAAGTCCGCGAGCGCTGCCTGCAAACACACTTCAGTACCAAGCGCGACAATGCCTTGTACGAGGGCTACAACGCCGGCATGGGCCTGGGGCTTTCGTTCGTGGCGGTCGTCCTGGAGCACCACGGAGCGAAGTTGGAGATCGAGTCGGAGCCGTTGCAAGGTGCGCTGTTTCGGCTCCGGTTTCCAATTGCCGAATGAATCGATTTGGAGTGCGGCGGTCTCGACGCCGCTTTCTTTCTTTGTGAACCGTCGCACCGGATGGCGGGCCTTCCTTTCACGCTTGCCCTCGGCTGCCCGACCGGTCAGAATGCGGGAGGGGTTGGCTTTAGTTGAAAGG
>DATANR010000304.1:0-2426 GCA_036266155.1 Gemmataceae bacterium
CGCGTCATTATCGGGCCGCTGACGCGGCTCCGCTCGCCAGACGTTACTCGTGCCGCAGGGCCTCAATTGGATCAAGCTGCGCCGCACGCCAGGCCGGATACAAGCCAAACAGCACGCCGATCAGAGCCGCGACGATGAACGACACCACCATCGGCTGCCATTGCAGCACGGCCGGGATCGCCGAACTGCCGGTCCACTTCGCGACCAATGGCACGCCGTAGACAATCAGAACGCCACCGACGATGCCGAGCAGGCCGCCGATCGAGGTCTGCACCACGGCTTCGATCAAGAATTGAAAGACGATGTCGCGCCGCTTGGCGCCGAGCGCCCGGCGGATGCCAATCTCACGCGTGCGCTCGGTCACCGTGGCGAGCATGATGTTCATGATGCCGATGCCGCCGACTAACAGTGAGATCGACGCGATCAACGCAAGCAGCTTTTCAAAATTCTTCTCTGTCTCTTCCGCTTGTTCGAGCTGATCAAGTGGAATCGTGACGGCCCAGTCCTTGCGTTGATGCGACTGCTCGAGAATCTCCTTAATCAGATCGCCGGCGGCTTTGACTTTCTTGCGTTCTTCCGGGTTGTCGACATTGGCATTGACGGTCATCGTTACCTGACTTAATTCCACTTTCTCGCCGCCGCGTGAGCCGGAACTGCGGAACATGATGATGTCGCCGAAGCGCCGCCGAGCCGTCTGGAGCGGGATGTACACGTCGTTGTTGAAATCCTCGGCCGCTTGACTGCCGCCGGAGCCGCCGGTCGGCATGCGCTCCTTGATGACACCAATGACGAGAAAATCGAAGTTGCCCATGACGACGGTCTGGTTGATCGGGTCATCGAAGGGAAACAGCCGGTCCGCGGTGGCGGCGCCCAGCACGGCAACGTTGCGAAACAATCGGTCATCTTCATCGACGAGGAAGCGGCCGCGGGCCATGACGAGCTTGTTGACATCCGCGTATTCGGGGATCGTGGCCACGACCCGGCCGTTGTGCAAGCGCTCGAGGCGGCGGATCTCACGTGGAAACACGCGCATCGGCACATGCATGTTGACGGCCGTCAACGTCAGGAATTTCTCGTAATCCCGGTAGGTGATGCCATAAGTGGCGACAAACGATTTCGACGCGGTCGCCGAATCGTCCGGCGGCTTCTGACTGCGGGCGATGATGTTCGTCGCCCCCTGACGCTTGATCGCGTCAAGCGCCTCTTTCATCGAGCCCTTGCCGAACGCCAGCAACGAAATCACAGAGGCGACGCCGATGATGATGCCGAGGATGGACAGGAAGGTGCGCAGCTTATGCAGCCACAGGCTGCGAAAGGCCAGGAGAGTATTGCGACGGAGTTTGGTTAGTTCGGCGATCAAAACGGGTATGGGGTATAGGGTGTGGGGTATAGGGCTCAGGCGTCATCTTTTGCTGGTTGCTGGTCCAGGGACTTTCGCAGATTAAATAGCATCCGACCAACCTCTTATGCGATGATCCAAAGTGGACGAAGATCTTCCACAGGAATGTAATTGAGACGTTGAACAAGGATTAGATAAGTCTCAACTTCACACAGCGACCCTCGTGCAATCGATAAGAATCTCAAGTAGTCCCCACGGTGCGCGCGACCATATCCTTCGGCGATATTGGCAGGCACTGAGACGGCCGCTCGCTGCATTTGGCTTGTGAGCCCAAACCGCTCGGTTTTCGGCAATCGATTGCCAATCTGATACACGCTTTCGACCAAGTCCATCGCTCGCTGCCAAACATTCAGCTCACGATAACTCTGTAGGGGCATAAATCACCGCTAGTCAATGCCTTGTCCATACCCCACACCCTATACCCCATACCCCGATCAAGCTCGATTCCGCTCGTCGCTTTCAATCTGTCCGTCGCGGAGGCGAATCACGCGCCGGGCGACGGCGGCGATGTCGTTTTCGTGGGTCACCATGATGATCGTTTTGCCCGCCTTGTTCAGGTTGGTCAGCATTTCCATGATCTCGACGCTCGTCTTCGAATCGAGGTTGCCGGTCGGTTCGTCGCCCAGGATCACGTGTGGATCATTGACAAGTGACCGGGCGATCGCGACGCGTTGCTGTTGGCCGCCGGAGAGCTGCAACGGACGATGATCGAGCCGGTCGCCCAGTCCCACCATGCTCGCGAGCGCGATGCACCGTTGCCGCGTCTGCGCGTTGAGCGGGATGCCTTGATACATCAGCGGCAATTCGATGTTCTCAACAACCGTGTATTGCGGGAGCAGATTGTACGACTGAAAAATGAACCCGAGATAGCGACAGCGCACGTCTGAGAGCCGATCGTCGCTCAGGTGCGCGACGTTGCGGTCGCTCAAGAAATAGTCGCCGGACGTCGGCCGGTCGAGGCAACCGAGGATGTTCATCAACGTCGACTTGCCAGACCCGGACGGGCCCATGAGCGCGACGAAATCGC
>DATANR010000305.1:0-25429 GCA_036266155.1 Gemmataceae bacterium
AGAATGTTGCCCGACGCGAAGTTGAAGATGTCCATGACCATCGCATTGAAGTCATCGACCACCGCATTATTGCACGTCAGAATCGGACCGATCTGCACTGCCACGTTCGCGACCCCCCAGGCGTCCCCGGAATGCAAGGCGAAGTCTGGATTCTTGTACCCGCTGTTGAGGCCTGATCGCACCGCGATGGTCGGCACGTTCGGGTCGCCCACTTTATGCAGCGTAACTTGGATCGCATGGGCCTTGTCGAGGGGGAACGGTAACCCCTGCTTCTCAAGGAGCAGCTTAAGAAGGTTGTACGCGAAATTGTCCTTCGCGCTGGGAGCGAACCAGACCTTGCCGGTCACATTCATGTCGGCGGCGAGCAGGTCGTAATCCCGGTTACTGACGCTCTCGTTTATCCATCCGCGTTGGCCAGTGACGGTGACCTCAATGTTCAGGCTGCCCAGCGTCGGCGAGTAAGTGCCCTGTTGCGGACAAATGATTGACCAAATTCGACCGGCATCGTCGTAGCCCGCGCGGGAAATATCGGGAGCGAACATCTCGAAGCAACGCGAGCTGGGGTCGCCGATGACAGTTTCCCAGCTGAATTCCGGCCACAGAACGTCCACTTGACGCTTCAGCCGCGGAATGTTGTCCATGTTGCCCAAGAGAGGCAGCGAGCGCAGGTTGGGATCGGGATAGGCGAAATCAGGATTCGAATTCGAGAACCCTCCGATCCAACCGGGCACCGGAGTCTTGTTTACCGGGATTGTCTTGAATGTTGACATATGCGTCTCCGTTATCGCCTTTCCTCTCGGGGCAGAAGTATGCGAGCGCCGCCTGCCGACGTTCACGCGCATAGTCGCGCATCTCGCCGACGGTCGCGAACGTTCGCGTGATCGGCTTACCGCTGTCCGGATGGCCGGGCAGCGGTCCGACATACATCTTCGTCACCATCTCGAGATGCGGGGCCGGCGGCGCGGTCTTGCCCGAGCAATCCATTCACCCCGGGCATCGCCCAAAGGATGCGGTCGAATGAGCGGTTCTCGAACATCAACACGACGATATGCTCGATCTTCCCGACCGCAGAAGTATCACCATTCAAGCCACTTCTGCTCGAAGAGTTCATCGTGCCTCCCCGTTCGGGTCTCGCGTGACGAAACCGAGGCCAACGTGCGGCCGCGCGACGAGCTATCGTGCCGCACGTCACTGCGAGCCGAGGATCTGGATAATGGCGTCCGCCGCCTGGTAGTTGGTGTCGTCATTGATGTTGAATTCCATCATTCCGCCTTCGGACCCCTTGCTAGGCTCCCAGGACGCCAGCTTCTTGGTCTCCGGCAAGGGGGTTTGCCACGGGTCGCCGCCGATGCCGAACATCAGGCTCTGGCTGTTCACAACCGCGGCGTACTGATTGAATTCTGCGATCATGGTGTCGTACGACCAAAAGTAGCCCATCAGCATGACGTAGTTGAATGGGGATGCGCAGGGCTTTAGCACCGGCTGATCATTGGAAAACTGGTATATGCAGAAGCTCATGACGAGCCCGGTGTTCGATGCGGGGCCAAAATACTGGCTCAGTGCCTTCACCACTGCGACAAACGTGTCGTTGTCGACCACGCCGCCTTGTTCCGGGTCAATATCGATTCCGTCGAGTCCCCACTGGGTCACCAGGTTGTACACGTTTTTTGCAAATGTTTGCGGGTCGGGAATTGTGTTCCAGATGAGCGTGGAATTCGGAGGAATGATCGACACGCATACCTTCACCCCGTTGGCCTGCGCCGCATGCGACTGGGAGAGAATCTCTTCCCAGGTCGTCCCTTGCGAGGTGATGTAATTGTAATCCAGGGTGGTGCCGCCTGCGGAACTGGTCAGGTTAAGCAGGAACAGGTTAACCACATCGATTCCCTTGGGAAGCGACTGGATGGCGGGCGGATTCTGATGGTACCCGAGCCAATACACAACGAACTTTTCATCGGATGCAGTCTTCATGCCTGTTCCTCTCAGGTGGATGTGACGAGGAAAGCAGATGCATTAGCGCGAGCACGTGGGCTGGCATTTACCTCCATCTGAATGTGGTCATTGTTCGGTCGCGATTGCAAGGGGTAGCTTCGGGTAAATTGGATTTCTCTTTCCTTTTAGGTGCGATTTGAAGATACTCCTATCCAAACCAGCGTTCGTATTCGCGTTCACCCACCGGTTCTCTCCGGAGCGATACCCGTGAGTTATCTCCATGCCCCCCGCCTGTCCTTCGCGGGCAAGTTCTTCGCCGACCCGTCTACCGTCGACAACAACCGCAACAACTTCAACCTCGGCGTGCCGCTGAACCAGGACCCCATTGGGCCGAACAATAACTACGGTATCGGCTGGAACTTCCAGGGTACGCACGTCTTTCGGATCGAGGGGGGCAAAGTCGGATCCGTGGACAGTGGCAACGGACCGGTCCTGTCTGGCGACCCGCTCGTTGGGGCGACCGTAGAGAGTGTCCTCGATTACTACAAATATCCCGCGAAGCTGGTGGACCTCGACCCGGACCAGCAATCGGTGTCCGCCGTATGGGGCCTGCAGCTACGGGTGTCGATTGCCGACCCGACAAACCCGGCAACTATATTGGCAGGTGTTTCCGGGCTGATGCCACCTACCGCGTTCGCAGACATGTGGACGCGAGTTCTCGGCACGCTTGGCGGAATGTCCTTCTTCAGCGCCGTGTTTACGTCCGTGCTGACGAATCTAAAGTGGATCGCTCCCGAGAAATCCCCAGTACTGAGTGAGCTGTTCAAACTCAGTCCGGATCGGCTGTCGTTACGCTTGATCGTGGATAGTTACCAACCGCGGGCCACGTCCGCGACTTTCCGGTTCGGCCGCGTCGTTGGCACGATCGGGCCGGCATTAGCGAAAGAGCCGGTGCGCTACGTGGGCGGACGTCGGCTGTCGGCCGCGGCGAATCCAAACACCGGTAGTCCGGCCTACGGCCCGGTGCCGGCCGTGGTCGATGGGGCGAATTCGCGGTTACTTCTGGACCTGGGAAACTTCGTACCGACGAAAGGCCCGCCCGGAATCGCCGCGGTTCCGCCTGAGGGTTGGCCGGTCCGCGCGTCCGACTTCGAGCTGTACGTCACTACCGGTCCGCCGGCCGTTCCACCAAGCCCGCACACGACGAAGTCGGCGGACATCTTCGTTGCCGCGCCGCCAAGCACGAAGCTTGGTTCCATCCACTTCGATCCCGCCGACTACACAACCGCGGGTGGCATCAAAGCAGTGCCGCTGACCAAGGACCAACTTGCGCTTATCGCTGACGCCCCGCTGAGCCTCATCGACGTGACGGCGGGTGGGTCCACCCCCGCGGTCGCGGAAGACCCAAGCGGGCTATATGTGGACGTGTCCGAGGTTGTGTACCGGCTGGAGCCGGGTGCGGCCGCGACGGTCGCTCTCGGAGCGTGGAAGTTCGGCCAACGAGCAGCGGGTGTGAATCTCGACTTGGTCATTCAACCCCAAGGCCAACCGGATCCGAACAATACCCCGGCCGCCGGCCTGGCATTTCCGGCATCGGTGACGACGGAAGCCGACGGTACGGCGGCGGTGGCGCTGAAGGCCGGCGACCCTGCGGGCGTCCGCAAGGATATGAACATTGACGGTCAGGTGTACTTCCTCGGTGGCCCGTGGACCAACCTCGGCCACATCTTCCCGCTTCAGAGTGCGCCGATCAATGTGCTTGTGTTCGACAACTACCCCGTGCCCGTCAACCCGACCTGGGCCGAGCATGTCGGCCCCATTCTGGCCTACTACGCTCAGGTCTATCCGTACATGAAGACGATCATTGACTTGGCCGACCGCGACACCGTGATACAAAACGCCGACGCGATCCTGTACGTTTTGAACCTAGAGGTCGAACACCCGCACTACATGCCGGTACTTCGCGACCTGTCCGCCGGGAAGCGGCAGATGCTCGTGAACTGGCTCGGCAGCTCGGACCATATCTAACCCACGGGGTATGTCATGACCCGAACGCTGTTCCCCACAGTTGCCGTGCTGACCCTGGCGGTCACGTGTTGTTCCGTCCACCCAGTACAAGCCGACGACCCGGCCAGCGCCCGACTGCCTTTTGCTGTCGAGTGGGAGGAGGTGAAGCCGAAGACGCCGCTCCCCGGTCTCCAGTCTTATTGCGTGGCCGCCGCCGGCGACAACTGGCTGGTGTTCGCCGGCCGAGTCGCCGGCCTCCACGGTTTCAATCCAACGAAGGGCAACTTCCCTCGCCCCACCGCAAACGTGACCATGTTTCTGATCGACCCGAAAGCGGCGAAGGTGCTGGGGCAGTTGGATGTGACAACTCTCGGGCCCGAACTCGGCGGACCACTTTCGGCGACGAACGTCCAATGGGTACAGGACGGTGACACTGTCTATGCGGTGGGCGGCTACGGGATGGACCTGACGACCAAGAACCTGGTCACGTTCGACACCGCTATTCGCTTCTCGGTGAGCAAGGTCGCGGCTCTCCTTGGCGCCGGGGAAGTGAACTCGGCGACGTACAAGCCGCTCTTTGCGGTCGCCCACGATACGAGGTTGAAGATCACCGGCGGTGAACTGAAGAAGTTCGGTGACAACTTCCTACTGGTTTTCGGCCAAACGTTTGACGGCGAATACTCGCCCGGCGCGGACCGTTACAACCGGCTGTACGGCGAGCAGCAACAGTACTCGCAGAAGGTGCGGGCGTTCAACCTGGGCGACGACCTGACGATCAAGAACTACGCGCTATTCGATGGCGGATTCGACACGTCGCTGCCGTATAACCGCCGCGATCTGAATGTGGTAGACGTGATACGGCCGGACGGCACGCCGGGCCTCCAGGTTTACGGCGGCGTGTTCAAGGCCGGGCAAGTTGCGGGGCACACAACTCCCATTGAAATTGACGTTCCCGCCAAGGCACCGCCCGCCGTCAAAGTGAAGTGGGTGAAGACCTACGACCAGGCGCTGAGTCACTACGACTGTGCTTACCTCACGGTGTTCGACCCGGCCTCGCAAGGCACGTTCACGACGCTTTTCGGCGGGATCAGCCAGTACTATTACGACCGCACCAACAGCAAGCTGATCCGCGACAAGGTGGACCTGACGCCGCCAAACATCGTGGACGGCCTGCCGTTCATCAAAACGGCCTCGGTCCTGCGGCGGGACGCCGCCGGGGCATATGCTCAGTTCATCCTTCCGGCGGACCTGCCTGGGTACATCGGATCAGAAGCGCGGTTCGTCCCGCTACCGGCGGTCAAGGCGTTCCCGAACGGCGTACTGGACTTGAGCAAACTGAGCGGCCGCACGCTGGTTGGGTACATGTACGGCGGGATCGAGTCGAACCAGCCCTACGGAAGCTGGCCCACTGGGAAGACGAATGCGAGCAGCCGCCTCTTCCGCATCTGCATAACGCCGGGTGGTTCGCCGGCGATCCCGATGCCGCCATTACCCGCACCCACTCCCCTTGAGATCCCGCCGACACGGTAAGTCCGAAACGCTTCCCGCACCTTCGAAATTGGGATTGGAGGCGGCGCCGGCGCAGTTTCGTAATTACGTCGGGCGAGCAGGTTATCACTGCGAACAACCTGGACACGGAAGAGATCGCAATTATCCTGCGAGAGGCAAAAGGCTCATAGGGGCCTCGCCACCAGCTGATCATTGCGTAACTCCAGCCGATGGGTCGCTCGCCCGCCGTAATCAAGCAGATAGAAAACGTCGCCGTCGCGGATTCCTGCGGCGATTTCGCTGGCGAGGTCTGCCGCGACTCCAGTGATCTGCGGATTGCGGACCACCTCCCATTCGTCCGGCCCGATGCCGATCGAGCACGGTTCGCCGGACCAGTCCTCTGGCACCAAGGCGGCCAGTTCTTCCGCTACGTTTCCGGAGTCGGCGAAGAACTGGCGCAATACCCGTTGCAGGTTGTGCTTCTTCGACACGCTCAGCGCCCACAACCGGCCGCAGTTCGCACAGTAGTAGATCGGGCCCTGATCGTTTCCGCCGCGAGTGTGGATGGCGCGGCCGCATTCGGGACAGGGCAGGAAGTATCGCATGAGGTTACTCTCGACTGACTGGGCCATGCCGAGATCTTTCAACGGCCCGTCCCATAATTTTAGGCGGCAACTAAGCGCTTCTGCGACCGCCCGCGAAAATGACGAAGTCGGCAAGCTCCGGCCAAACGAACTTTGTCCCCCACCCGCCGGCCCGCATAGTACGGACCTTTATCGGCAGTTTCTGATTCGCCACCCCGCGATGCCGGGGGAGTAGTTTGGCCAGCGACGACCCGGCGGGCAAGCCACGCAGGCCCTTCAGCAGCGCCGATGCACGCTGAACTAGCGCTCGCCGATCGTACCGGGAATCTCCTGCGGTACGCTGCGGGCGGGCGGTCAGACACCGTGCTTCGCCCGGAACGCATCGGCCCAGCTGAGAATCTGCTCGGTCGTAAGCGGCGGCAGGTTGTTGATGTTACGCACCCGGCGGTGCTTGGTAGGCAAGTCCCACAAGCTGGAGCCGGCAGAAGCCCGCCCAAACCCTTGTTGAGCGCCTGGGGACACATTGCCCCAAGTCTCGCCGCCGGAGCCGGAAATCTCCGTCCGCCATTCCCGAAGTTGCGGCCAATGCCCAGTCCGCTCGCGATGCCCTTGGGCAAGCGAGACGTTTATCGCCGACCATCGCTCAGCCGGCGCGCCATGTACCAGGCCGCTGTCGCGCTTGGGCCAGCGGTTCGTCAGACCGTGAAACACATCCGCCCAAGCCAGAATCTGGCGTCCCGTCAGTTCAGGCCGGCGCCGAGGTCGTCGGCGGACCTTTCGCCGTGCCATCGACCGCCTCCCCCGATCGCAGCCGTGTCACCGACCACGTTGAAACGGCCGGACTCTTCGGAAATCCAACTCGCTGGCGAAGGATGCGGCCGAACTTGGGATGCAGACAAAGGGTGAGTGGGACCCGTTCGCGTTCGTCGACCGTTGCGAACGCGAACGAGGAACCGGGTCCGACGGCGAAATGGTCTGCCGTCGGATTCAACTTCGCGAGATGCAACTGCTGTTCGATTGGTGTTTTCGGCAAGCCGGCAGCGTGTGAACTTATTGGACGACGATCATCGTTCCCGACGCGGCGGGGATGGTGAGGGTGACGATCCCGTCGACTGGCCGTGCCTCCTTCATCTGTTCGATGAGTTCGCAACCTGTCTCCTGATCGAAGCGCCAGACGCGCATCGAACCCTTGAGGCCGGCAGTATTCAATTTCAACGTGCACGCCCCGCCCAGGCTCTTGTTCACGACGGCGATCGTCGTGGCGCCGTCCTTGGACCGCCTAGCCGCGTGAACAGAGAGATCGCCGTGCGGGCTCTCCGTCGGAATAAACTGGTCGCCGAAACGACTGCCGGCGCCATCGTAATTCCGGAAAAGCTTCCACGCGAGGTCCTGTGATCCCTCTGGATGCGACCAGATGAACGCCAGGTCGGCCCGCTCACGTGCAAGGATGCCGAACACCTCGGCCTGAGCGAGAGCGCCCGAGATGTTGTCGCCGCCGCCAAAGTTGTATTCGCCGACGCAGATTTCCATACCGGGATTGTGCCTGTCGATCCACTCGCGGACGCGCCGCAGCACCATCGTCGGTTTGCCATCGGACGCGTTGCGAATCCACGACTCTTGCTCGTAGGTCGGATCCCAGAGGTCACGCGTCGTTCGCAGGCGGAGGTTGTTGAATTTGACGTCCATGCCGGTGCCCAAGTAGGGGCCGCGACCGGACAATTCCGCTTGCGGATACCAGTGGAAATCGAAGACGTCGACAAGCGCTTTGCCGCGGGTCTTCTTGTATTCGCCACATTTCTGAATGAACCACTCGGCGAGCGGCACGCGGCCATGAGCGCGATGGTCCGGCTGGGAGCGATAACCGTCGCCGCCCGCGTCAGCCGCTGAATAGAAGAGATCGGTCCAGCCCCACGAGCAGAAACCAGCGACCTTGGCAGTCGGATCCGCGGCCTTGATCGCTTCGGCGTACTTGACCGTGCGTTCCCAGAGTTCGTCGTAGCCGAGCGGCTTCGGTCGCACGTCGCGGTGCGTGTCGTGCCAGAGCATCGGTTCGTTGTCGAGCGCCCAGTAGCGGGTTCCCGGCTTTCCGCCGGTTTGCTTCACGACGAGCCGCACGCCCTCGGCAATGAATTCGGGCGACGATTGCACTGAAGTATCGCGGTAGTCATTGGTCGTGATCGGTTGTCCATTGGTGGTGACGCCGTTGCCGACGTCGGGATGACCCTGCTCGATTGACTGTTGTGGGCCGTGCTTCTTCAAGGAGAACGCGTGCGATTCGTAATCCTTGGCGACATAGCCGAGCATGGGAATCGTCGTGTAGCCCGAGGCACCGACATCCTGGTTGCGCCGCACAAACTTGACCCAGCCCCCGTCCGCGGGGTTGTTGACCTTATAGCCGCCGTTCTTGAAGAACCAGTCCTTGCCGGCGTTGTCGGCGTTGATCTTCCAGTTGAAGCGCGACGAGCGGTTGCCGCCCCAGCGAGTGATGGGCAAGCCGTACGCCGCGACCTGCTCCGGGGGCAAGTCACAAGCGCCGTAGATTTCGTCGTGGATCGGATAACCTGGACGGTCGAACGACACGGTTGCTGTCGCCGCGTACGCAGCCGTCGGCTTGAATTTGGGCAGGGGAGGGCAGTCGTCCGCGAAGCCGATCTGGTCGATTTGAAAGGCCAGCGACCGGCCAGTGGAATCCGAGAAGTCAATGCCCCAAACGCGGGTCAAATCGAGCGGCTTGTCGCGCTTGAAGCGATCGAGCGGCAAGATGACCTTACGCCATTCGCCATCAATCCGTGAAAGACGGCCGTCCTGGATCACCGAGAGCCCGTTACTCACGGGGGATTTGTCCGACTCCGGCCGTTTGATGTTGTCAACGAGATGCACTGTCAGGTCGGCGTCGGCCACCTGGGATAGCTGCCGTACATGGAATATCAGGGAGCGGAATTGCGAGACGTCATCACATGCTTCGGTGGGATACCAACCCATCCAGTTGAACCCGCATCCACGCCAACCAGCGCCTTCCAGGTGGATTTCGATCGCACTCCCGAAACCCGAGATGCCGCTGCCATTCCAGCCGATCATCTGTTTGTCTTTGGCGTTGCCCCAGAACTTCCCAGTGGATTTCTCGGCGGACCAGACGATGTGTGCCGGCTTTTGTTTCGTCTTGGCCTCGCCCGCCGGGGCTGCACTCGGTGAGTACTGGCCCGACATCCACCAGAGGCCGAAGAACTGCGCGACGCAGAGAACGATAAGGAATGGCCGAAGACTGGGAGCCATGGGGAGTCCTTGGCTGGCGCGAATATTTGACGACTGCGTCAACTCTGTCTGTTGAGCAGAAGATTAGGACGAGAACGCAGCGGTCGCAACCTGCCGCGTCAATGCCAACGGATAGACTCACGGGATCGTTATGATCGGCGTAAACGTTGACTTCGGCCCAGCCCGTAGAGTCGGTCTCAATTGACCCAGCTTTTTCGTGTCGCGGCGAGAAAACTTGCGGACCGCGTAATGAGTTTGCGGGTTAGGTAGAGTTTGCGGGCTGCGCCTGAATCCAACGTCCGACCGTCGTTCGCGCCAGAGAATAAGTCATTGCCTCAAGTTTTTTTCGAAATGACCCTCGAACCCAAGGGTGATCCATGAGTGAGCCATTGCTGGGGTGCCCGCACTGCGGCAAACCTGTCGGGTTTGCGCCCTCGATGGCTAATCAGGTGGTCGCCTGCCCTCATTGCCGCGGCCAGTTCCAGATGCCCGATCGGCCGCCGTCGATGCCCGCCGGTCCGTCCGTGCGTGCGGCGCGGCCCGATGATCCCAGTCTCTCGTTCGACGACGGGCCAGGTCCGGGAGGCGATGGCGCCGGCCCGCGTGCTGAACTCGATTCCTACCGGTCCGCGGCTACGCTCGCCACCGTCTTCGCGCTCGTCGGTACTGCCGGCGTGTTGATTGCTCTGGGTCTCGTCGTTCAGGCCGTTGTCCTTCCAGCCTTTCATGGCGCCGAGGATCGGCCGGGCGCCGGCGGGTCGGGGTTGCTTTGGCTTGTCACTTCGCTGGTGTTCGGCGGCGCCGCGATCGTCGGGCTATTCCTGATTCGCTCGGCCGTGCTCGTCGGTGTCGACGCGGCACGGACGTTGCGAGCGCTCGAGCGCGACGCTGCCGCCGGGCCAAAACCGAAGTGACGGCCGGGCCAGCGGGTCATAACCCATTGGGGTGAGAGCGACGCGCCCAATGGAGGATCGCATGACAATGACGTCGACGCTGGCCCAACGATTTGCCGCATATGCAACCCGGCTCCGCTTTGAGCAATTGCCGAAGGCGGCGGTCCACGAAGCCAAGCGCCGGCTGATCGATTCGTTTGCCACGGCCGTCGGGGCCATGTCCTCCGACGCTTTTGCGATCGCTCGGCAATGCGCTGTGCGCACGCAATCGACGCCGGGGGCGACACTTCTTGGCGGCGGATGGTCGAGTGTCGAGTGGGCGACGTTCCTGAATGGACTGCTTATCCGGTATCTCGACTTCAACGATACCTATCTCTCCAAGGAACCGGCGCATCCAAGCGACAACCTGGCACCAGTGTTGGCCGTCGGTGAATCACTGGGCGCATCTGGCCGCGACATGTTGACGGCTACGGTGCTCGCCTACGAAATCCAGTGCCGGCTGTGCGATGCGTGCTCGTTGCGCAAGCAGGGCGTCGATCACGTCACGTATGGGGCTATCTCATCCGCGATCGCGGCGGCGAAGTTGATGGGGCTGGATGCCGAAAAGACCACGCACGCGATCGGCCTCGCAGGTGTCTGCAATGTAGCTCTGCGACAAACGCGCTCGGGCGAGTTGAGCATGTGGAAGGGGTGTGCGTTCGCCAATGCGGCCCGCAACGGCGTGTTCGCGGCAACGCTGGCCTCGGCGGGCATGACCGGCCCGGCGCCGATCTTCGAGGGCGATCTCGGCTTCATGAGGCTGGTTACGCGCGAACCGTTCGCGGTTGCGCCGATGGGAGCCGAGTTCGACAGCGACGCCCGCTTCATGATCACCGACACCTACATCAAGTTCTGGCCGGCGGAATATCACTCGCAAAGCGCCATCGACGCGGCCCTGCAACTACGGCAGCGCATCGGCGACGTCTCAAAGATCGCGGCCGTCGACATCTATACCTTCGAAGCCAGCTACAACATCATCGGCAAATACGCGGAAGCCTGGTCGCCCAAGACACGTGAGACGGCCGACCATAGCTTGCCGTATTGCACGGCCGTTGCTTTGCTCGATGGCGAGGTCACGCTGCGCCAATTCGATCCGGCGCGCTTCACCGCTCCCGACGTGCTCGGCCTGCTTCGGAACGTGAAAGTCCATCTCGATGACGCGCTGACGCCGCGCTATCCACGGGGCATCCCCAATCGAATCGTGGTCACATTGAACGACGGCCGCAAGGAGTCGCTGGAGGTTGAGTTCCCACGCGGCCATGCGGGCAATCCCATGACGGACGATGACGTGGAAGCGAAATTCCGCGCCCTCGTCGAAGGGCGTTATGGCCGAGGCACGGCCGATGCGGTTTTGGCGAAGTGCTGGAAGTTTGAGGATGTCACGAACGTGACGGAAGTGCTCGAATTGCTTGGGCAGCGATAATCACGGCGAAAGGTCGTCAAACTGCCAGGTAATTTGTAGGGATGCGGGCGTGGTCATTTCGGGGCTGTCGAATGCAATGAAACGCAATCGTTGGGGGGGGTGTGGGGCAAATGCGTGGCGATCTTGGCGACCTTCCTCAAATTCCCGCGGAAAACGCACTATTCCATGGAGGAAGGTCGCCAACTCATGGGACGCAAAAACCTGTTTTGATT
The DNA here is from genome assembly GCA_036266155.1 of Gemmataceae bacterium. Lineage (GTDB taxonomy): Bacteria > Planctomycetota > Planctomycetia > Gemmatales > Gemmataceae > SIAJ01. Next base: position 11,831 of record DATANR010000305.1, read on the forward strand.
TGCAACCTTTGTGGCGATCTTCTGTGTCACCAATCAATCCTTCTCGCGCACATACTTCATGTACATGTTCCCCGCACCCACGCCGGGCGTGGTTGTGAACTTCTTCGGCCGGGTCTTGCCGCCGACCTCGGCCCAGCAAATCTCCAGCTTGTCGCCGTCGAGCTTGTAGATGCCGAGTTGCTTTTGGTCCTTCCACGAGCCCGACGTCCATTCAACGTCGATGGTCTTGGGGGTCGCGGTCGGATCGAGCTTGATGATGTTCGCGGCGGAGCCTTTGGTCTTGCCGCCGTAAATCGTTTGATACTTTTCGCCCTCGATGATGAGGCGGAAGCCGCTCACGATGACTTCGGGCGTCAGGCGGCCGCCGCCTTCTTCGCGCTTGCACTGCCAGTTGCCTTCGAAGGCTTTCAGTTCTTTCTCGGGCAGGTCGTTCTTCTCGTCTGCCCAGCCGATCGGCGACGCCAGGATGGCCACTGCCAGCACGATTGTCAGTCCGCAGAAACGTTTCATCTCCGTTCCTCCTACGAAATGAGTTGCGTGGATCTCTCCGTTGTCTCGGAAGACGCCTTCCGTTTGTGTATGCTTACGGCAGCCGCTTTCTCCGCGTCCGGACGTCTTTTCAGAATTCCTCGATTTTTCATTTCTTACTCCGCGTCCGAATCGCTAAACTCTAACCGTTCCTTCCTGACGCTTTCACTTTTTTGACTCCACGATGACCGGAGAGTCCCCATGCGTCCCCTATTGTTTGCGGCTGCTGTTACCGGGCTGTACTTGTGTCTGCCTGCCAACTCCTTTGGACAGTCCTTCCGTACCGGGCCGGAGGCGAACAAGTACCTGTTCATGTTCTACGCGGTCGACGATATGGCTCGCGAGTTCAGGCTCGAAGAAATTGAGACGATCAAAAAGAACTCGGATCCGCTGGTTTATGCCGACCATCTTGGCGCCATCTACACCAAGCGGCGCATGATCCTGAATTCGTTTCGCCGGCACGCCGAGACCATCAAGCTCGACCAGAAATGCTATGACGGCATTGAAGAGGCAAACGCCTTGATCAAGCACGTCGGGGACTACTACGAGAAGCTCAAGGAGGCGCAGAATTCATACGACCTTGGGTTCCGGAAGATTCAAGCCAAATTATTCTCGGATGCCGAGCTGAGGGACAAGATGCTTCAGTCGTTCGTCGACGCCGAGGCATATTACTTGAAGCACATGGAGGGCCGAAAATCCGAATGGGCTTTGAGCGGAATTACGCATTCCATGAAGCGGCGGGCGGTCGCGGAATACCAGGTCGCCAAGAACAAGCAGAAACTCGCCGAGGACGTTCACCGCGAATGCCTTCGCTACGAGAAAGAGCATGGGCCCGAACTCGAAGCGAAAATCGAATCGATCCATCGCGAGTTCAGCGGCAAATACGAAAGTGTTCATAGTGCCGCGTGCGAGCAAATCGCCGCGAAGTTCAAGCCGCTAGCTGGCAAGATGGGAGTGTCAGAATCCCAGGTCAAATTGATTGCCGCGCAAAAGGACTTCGACTGGTCGAAGGACGGCAAAGATCGGCCAAACGATCCGTTCCGGCTGATTACGTTGGCCCGCAAGATGAAGATCGAAACGACGTCGGAAGCGAAGGCGGCGCATAGCTTCGCGCGCGAATGTATCAAGGCAGTTGAATGGGTTCCTGAGGGCGACGTGCGCGATACGACCGAGGTCTTCTTTTACTATCGCGGGCTTCTCACCGGTTGGGCGGGGACTTTGGCTACCCGGGGCACCATCGTTCACCATGGCAGCGAGAGTCTTGCCAAGGCCTCGCCCAGTGATATTTCGAGCACCGCGATTTACGCTTGGGGCTGTTACAAGGCTTATGAGCGCTCCAACGCTTTCCCGCGCGCGCATTACATTGTGAATAACGTTCTGGCCAAGGCTTACCACGGCTCGGGTCAGGATGCTCTGAAGATCGCCAAGGACAATGGCGGCGAACGAATCGACGACCCAACCTATTGGTATACCCTTTCGCGGCTCTGCGGCATTTACAAGTATGGCTCGAAGAAGGACATCGAGCACCAATACGACCTGGCAAGTACATTCATGCGGGAAGCCATGCTCCTCGGCTTCACGGGCGTTGCCGATGCCAGGCAGACCCCCGATTTCGATAAGATCTTCAAGGACCCGAAATTCGCTGACAAGCTCAAGCAAGCAATGTTTGAACCGGACAACCTGTTCAAGCTGACGAAATTGGAGAAGGATTCCAGGAAGTAGCACACAGCAAGTGTGCAGGTTCCAATCGCGACTGAGTCTTTCGTAGCCGTAGACGCCAGAGTTCGTGTACAGGAAGTGGCTTGTACCCGAAATCTGTCAACTGCGGCTGCATCACTTCCTGACTTGTCCGTTTGATCCGCGGATGCCTTTCTTCGTTTGCGGCTCGGCCGCCAATCGCATCTTCACGTGGCGAGCCGGGTTGCTATGACAGGCTCATGGGCCGGGCCGTGACCTGGCCGCCCTTTTGGAAAGGCGCACGCATGATCCCGATCGACCTCAGCGGCAAGGTTGCCCTCGTGACCGGCGTCGGGGACGACATGAGCTTTGCCTGGTTCATCTCCAAAGCACTGAACGCAGCCGGGGCCAAAATCGTGCTGGGTAGCCATCCGCGGATGGTTGGCATCGTCGAGAGCTTTCTGAGTCGCGACATCGACAAAGGGTCACGCAAACTCCCGTACGGCGATGGCGAGCTGAAAGTTGAAAAGGTTTTTGCTCTCGATGCTCGCTTCGACACAATGGCTGACGTGGACGAGACCACGCGCAACGACAAGCGCTGGGCCAAGTATCCCTTCTACGGGATCAAGGAAGTGGTCGACGCCGTCGGCCAGGAGTTCGGCGGAATCGACATCCTGATTCACTCGATCGCCTTTAGCCGTGAGATCAAGAACCGGCAGCTCGATACCAGCCGATCGGCTTATTACGAAGCGATCGGTATCAGCGCCTATTCGCTGACGAGCATGTTGCGCGCGGCCGAGCCGTATATGGCGAACCGGCCGGGCGGAGCGTCGGCCGTCGGCCTGACCTACCTCGGCGGGTCGCGGGTCGTGCCCTACTACGGTGGCGGCATGAGCACGGCCAAAGCGGCTTTGCAAATCGACGCCGCGCAACTCGCCCACAACCTGGGTTCCAAGAACATTCGCGTTAACTTGATTTCCGCCGGCCCCTATGCCTCGCGGGCCGCCAAGGGCATCGGCGATATTCAGCAATCGATCGACTACGCGGCGAAGCGCTCGCCGTTGCCGCGCGGCATTGAAGCGGAAGAGGTCGCTAACGCAACCGCGTTTCTCTGCAGCTCGTTGGCCAGCGGCATTACTGGTCACACGCTGTTCGTCGACTGTGGTTACAACGTCATGGGCGTTTAGCCCGAAAGACAATTTGGAGTGCTGCGTCGAGCCGCAGTACTCCAAGGAGCGGAACTTGCTTGTTCGATAACTCTGGTGTGTTAAGGTCGCGATGATCGACGCACACATCCACGTCGTGCCGCCCAACTTGCCCGGCGTCGGACCACTGAGTCCGGGCTTGCGGGCGAGCGTGGAGAACGTCGCTCGCGTGGTTCGCGAGCAAATGCTCGCCGGCCGGATAACACACGCGGCCGCGATGGGCAGTTGGGACGGTGGGCCGGACGATCCGCTTGGAGTGAATCGAACGATCGAAATCGCTCGCGACGTTTCGGGGCTCTTCGCGATCGGCGTCGCCAATCCAACGAGGACCGACGCCGAACACCTGCGCCGGGCGGAGGAACAAATCCGAAGCGGCCGTGTCGTCGCGTTAAAGGCGTACCTCGGCTACATCCATCATTTTCCCAATGACCCCGGCTTTCGACCGTATTACGAGTTGGCCGCGCGCTATAAGTTGCCCGTGTTCTTTCACACCGGCGATACGTATTCCCCCTATGCGAAGTTGAAATACGCTCACCCACTCGGCATCGATGAAGTGGCCGTCGACTTTCCGAACGTCAAATTTGTCATGTGCCACGTCGGCAATCCGTGGACGGTTGACGCCGCGGAAGTCGTGTACAAGAACATGAACGTCTGGACGGACCTGTCGGGCCTCCTGGTCGGCGACGACGGCGACTTCACCGGTGTCGCGCGAGCGGACGTGCGGGCCGACGCGATTGATCGCATTCGCCGGGCGTTTCGCTATGCCGAGCGGCCCAATCGCTTCGTCTTTGGCAGCGACTGGCCGTTGGCGCCCATGCGTGCTTACGTGGACTTCATTCGGGCAGCGATCCCTGAAGAATGCCACGACCTCGTGTTCATTGAGAATGCACGCAACTTGTTCGGTGAGCGATTGCGAGCCTAACTCATGTTCACGGCACTCTTCCTCGCGTTGACCATCGCGGACCCAAACGACTTCGTGGTGCCGCGCGGCCAGATTACCTTTGACGTCGAAGGCAATGAAGGTGGCCGCTGGCATAGCCGGACCCCGCATGTGCCTTCGGATAGTTCCGGGCTGACCATCGGCCGCGGGTACGACATGCGCTATCGATCGGCGGAAAAGATCTCCAAGCAGATGGCCGACGCCGGCATTCCCGCCGACGCCGTCAAGAAGTACGCAGGCGCCGCGAAGCTCTTTGGCGACAAGGCGCGCGAGTACATGAAGACGGCCGACTTGCCGGAGATCACGCCGGTCCAGCAGAAGGCCCTCTTCTTGATCACGTATGCAGAAATCGAAGAGTACGCGCAGAAACTCTGCACGGGGCCCGAGGTCGTGAAGCAATATGGCCCGGTCGACTGGGACAAGCTGAACCCGACGATTCGCGATCTCGTGATCGATCTGCGCTATCGCGGCGACTATACGGCCAAGACACGCGAATATGTGCAGCCGGTGGTGGTCAAAAACGATTTGAAGGGATTAGCGGATGTTTTGAGCGATCGCAGCAAGTGGTCGAACGTACCGGAAGACCGCTTCAAGCGCCGGGCGGCGTATGCGAAGAAGGCCCTGGACGTGGGCAAATAACGAGATTGGCGATTCGCTGGACGCGTACAATACTGCAATCGTTTCGCTAGAGGAAATCTCCGTGATTCGGAAGACGCAGAAGACGAAGATCGTCGCATTCAAGGTCGAGGAGGACCTCGCGGAGTTCTTGGGCAAGCTCAAGAACAAGAGCGAGTTCATCCGCAAGGCGATCCTCGCGCAGTTCTCGATGGCCTGTCCGCTGTGCGCTGGCTCCGGCGTCGTGGCTCGTGGGCTACACGATCACTACAAGCCGATCATTCACAAAGAAAACAAGCATCCCTGCGACAAATGCGGCAACTTGCTCACGATCCCATTAAACATTGATGCGGCGCCGGCGGCCGATCGCCGGCGCATGGAGCAGTTCTTCCACGGCGGTCCGCTTTTCTGCACCAAGTGCTTCCCTGAGGTCCCCGCGTGCGACGATTGCGAATGGCACATTCCGCACGAAGGCATTGCCGATCACTTCAAGAAAGTCCATGCCCATTGATGCCCGTCTTGCTGCGTTGAGGCGGTCGGTCGCGGCGCCGCTGCCGCATCCAGGTGTCGATGAGTTGCGCGCATCGGCTGGCGCCATTCAGGAATGGGCCCTTCAGCATTACGAATCCCTTCCCGATCAATCGATCGGCTTGACCGCTTCCCCGCAAGTGATGGGCAAGGCGCTGCATCGGCCGCCGCCGAAGGAGGGAAGACCGTTCGCGGACGTGCTTGCGGACTTTCGGCAGCACATCGAGCCGTTCGCCTTTCGCGTGAACCATCCGAAGTTCATGGCGTTCATTCCCGGCGCGCCGTGTTTCCCGGCGATCCTCGGTGACTGGCTCGCCGCGGCCGCGAACTTCTTCGCGGGGGTGTGGCTCGAAGCGGCGGGGCCGTCGCAAGTCGAGACGACGGTCCTCGCTTGGTTTCGCGAATGGCTCGATATGCCGGCCAGCACGCGCGGCATGCTCACGAGCGGCGGGTCCGAAGCGAACCTTACCGCCCTCGTTGTCGCCCGCGAGCGCGTGCCATTCGCGGATCGCAGCCGCATAGTGCTCTATGTGGCCGAGCAACGGCACTGGTCGGTTGACCGGGGAGCCAAGGTGATTGGCTTGCATCCCGAGCAAGTGCGGGCGGCGCCTGTTGACGGTGAGTTCCGGCTGCGAGGCTCCTTGCTTGCGGAACTCGTTGACCGTGATCGTGTCAATGGGCTCGTCCCGTGGGCAGTTGTCGCCAATGGCGGGGCGACGAACACCGGCACGGTCGACAATCTCGCAGAGATCGCGGCTGTCTGCCAGAAGGAAGAACTTTGGCTGCACATTGATGCCGCCTACGGCTGGGTCGGCTTGCTTGTCGAGCAGGGCAGGGAAGAACTCGCCGGAATCGAATTGGCCGACTCGATCACGCTCGACCCGCACAAGTGGCTCGCGCAGACCTTCGACGTCGGTTGTTTGCTTGTCCGCGATGGACAACGTCTGCCGGAGGCATTCGCAATGCGGCCGGACTATTTGCAAGACGTTGTGCCCGGCGAAGATGAGGTCAACTACGCCGACTGCGGCATCGCCCTGACTCGACGGTTCCGTGCCTTGAAGATCTGGCTCTCGCTCCAGATGCTCGGCCTGGATTGGTTCAAGCAACTCGCGCAGCATGGGATTGCGCTCGCCGAATATGCTCAGGCTCGGCTTGAATCCACGGGCGTGTTTGACATTCTCAGTCCGCGGCGGCTCAGCATCGTCTGCTTCCGCTACGATCCACCCGATTGTCGATGCGATCTGGATGTGCTGAACTCGCGGTTAGCGAATGCTCTGCGTGAAACCGGCAAGGCGTTCCTGTCGTCGACGCGGTTGCGTGGCGCGTTTGCGTTGCGAATGTGCTTTATCAATTGGCGCACGTCGGCCGACGACGTTGACGCCGTGATCGACATACTCATACGATTGGGTACGGACTTGGCGAATCGACCGGTGGAGTCGAATGTCCCGACCGTGCCGGCAAAAGACGCGCGATGAATACCACCTCCGTCTTGACGCGGAGGCGAACGGTCGTCACGCTAAATGGGAACCATACGAATGAAGGGGTCGCGATGAGCACCATTGGCCGCGCGTTCGGCGCCAGCATCGCCGGGCTGGTAATCGCTTGCGGAGCGTTCGCGCAAGAGAAGGACAAGGCCGACCCCGCGCCCAAGACCGACGACGTGAGCGCCGGCTTCCGGGCGTTCATCATCGCCGAGCCGCGTTTCCCGGCGGAGGACATCCGCAATCGCGCCGGCAAGATGCAGGACCTCGTGACCGATCACGGTCTCGAACCCGTGCTGGCCGTCTTTTCACGAACGATCCCGGCCGACGCCAGCCATCCGCTCGCCGCGGTCGTCAAGAAGTTCGACGAACTTGACGAGGCGAAGGAATACAAGGCCCGTCGTCTGGGGTCGTTTCTCGTGTTCCTCAGCCTCAAGAATGAGTTCCGCAAGGACGAGACGCGCGACGCCCGAATCAAGGAGATCGGCCAGTTCGTGTCCGGCATCATGCCGAAGAAGACGACCGTCGGCCTCGCAGAGGCAACTGAGACGCCCGACGGGACCGAGCAACCGCTCGTCCCGGCTCAAGTATCCGCGATGGGCATCGGGGCCGAGGACGACATCGTCGTCGTTCTTTACAACCGCTTCCATGTCATCAAGCGCTGGAAATTCCCGGCGAGCAAGCCGCCGACCGATGAGGATCTGAAGGCCATCGACGACGAGGTCGTGAAACTACTGGGGCCGCGGAAGAAGTGACAAGGACGTTTCGTTCAAAAACACACACACCCCAGAAACACAATTTGAGGCCACGCCTCAATTCAACGCGCAGCGGCAATGCAATCAGTCAACTGGCTGAAAGCGTTGCCGCCACGTTGTTTATGACGACGAGTATCGTTAGTCGAGATCAACTCACCGACGCATAGTCGCCATCGACGATCGTCTCGTCCATCCGCTCCGGAAACGCAACCTCACGCGGCATCGGGCCCGACTCGATCGGGTAGCCGCCGTGCGTTTCGTTCCAGAAGCACTTCAATGCGACCTGGCCGCACCGTTCCTGGAACTGGGCCGGGGTTTCCGGCAGGTCTGGGAAGCGGTCGATGAACTCGAGCATCTTCATGTACTCGTCCGGGTACTCGCCGAGGATGCGCTTCGCCATTTTCTTCTTGTCCCCTGACTCCATATAGGTCAACTCGACGGCCTTGTCGACGCGCCCCGGCCGCGTCGAGATGAACTCAGTGCAGCCGTCTGGCAGCTTGCGCGGCTGGCCTAGGGCCGGGTCGATCTTCGCCAAATCATTCGTGGTGATGATCGTGAAGATCCCGTCGGTCCGCTCAACGCCATCCAGGCAGTTGAGCAGACAATCGAACGTCAACGGCGCGAACGGGTCGCGACCGCCATCGTCCTTGCCGTGGCCGTGCTGGTTCTTGTCGTCCTTGCGGCCGAACACCATCGACAACATGCCCGATCGCCGCACAACATTCTCACGGCCGTGGAACACATTGTCGATGTCTTCGATCAACGCCACGCAGGGCACATTGACCTGCATGTCAGTCCACGACTTGATGAGTTCGTGGTTCGACATCTCGGCGAGATTGAACACGTAGATCGGCATGTTCAAATCCTCGGCGAACGAGCGGGCCAGGGCGGTCTTGCCGGTGCCCGGCGGGCCGTACAGCAGCCAGCCGCGCTTCCACGGGATGCCCTTGTCGAGGTACCACGTACGGTTGTTTCGCCACAGCTCGATCTCGTTGATCAGCCCCTTGATCCGTTCGGGGAAAATCAAGTTGTCGAGCGCACGACCCTTGTGCGACGGCATCTTGCCGAGTTCTTCCGGCGTGATGCCGATGAGCCGGTAGGTCTGTTGCTGATACCACGCCATCCCGTTCGAGCCGTGATTGCGGTTGTCGTTGTCCTCCGATCGCTTGGGAACATAGTGGATCACGAACCGGTCCTTGGCCTGCTCCTCGGTCGAGGCGTTGGCCCAGGTCAGGTTGTTGGCCGACTCGCACGCCGTGTGCAAAACCTTTTCGACATTGAGGCAGCCGCGCACGAAGGTGATCGTCGAGAAGACCTTGGTCGCGTCGTCGTCGTTATTGTTGTTGTTCGGTTTGTTCTGCCGGGCCTTGGCTTCAACCGCGTTGTTGTAAAAGAACGGAATCCAGCCGTTCCAAAAAATCATGCTGCGCGTCCCGTACTGCTCGTAGGGCACGAGCCCGTAGCGGCCATCGCGGCGGTGCGCGTACCACGCCCCGAACATGCGATCGTAGGTGCGCGACCGCTTGTAGTTGGCGATCAGATAGCCGACGAGCGAAGTGTGAGCCTCCTGCGTGGGAATCTCGACCTGCTGAACGAACAGGTTGGCGATCCGCCACAACACGCCCTTGGCCTTGCTCCAGAAGCCGGCGAGCATGCCCAGGACGCCGACCAGCGCCCCACCGGCCATGTATTTCCACATGTCTTCCATGTTCATCTCCGGTGTGATCCAAGCGGCAACGACGCACCTGCCCGTCTCCGTTAGACGTGGAGCGTGCGATCGAAGTTTGTTGGAATTACCAGACGGAGCGAGCGGACGGGATGTCGGTTCGCGCCTGTTTTTTTCGGCCTGATGGGCCGGTTCTGTCAGCCCAGGCCGCAGGCCTGGGAAAGCGACCCGCCCCACCCGCATGTCGGCCCTGAAGGGGCCGTTCATGCCTGGCACCCAGATCGGCGTGAACGGCCCTTTCAGGGCCGAACTGTGGATGGGTACCGAATTCCCAGGCCTTCGGCCTGGGCTGACAGAACCGGCCTTTCAGGCCGGAAAAGACGGCCCCTTCAGCTTACCCAGGCCTTCGGCCTGGGCTGACAGAGCCGACCCTTCTGGCCGGAAGACATACATCCCAAACCGTTGGCACCGACTGCCGGCGCCGGCCCATTAGGCTCCAAGAAAACTTGGACTCTTGCGTGCCCCATCTCCCTCCGGTAGTCTGACGCCTCACGCCCCAACTCCGATTGAGACCCACCATGCGCTTCACCTCTCTCGTTACCGTCCTGATACTCGTGCCGCTCGGGTATTCGGATGAGAATCCGACGCGTTTGTTCACGGACAAGTCCGAACAGAAGGACGTCCGTCTGGGGCCGCCCAAGGATTTGAACGGCTACTTCCCGTTGACGCCGCCAACGTCGAAGGAGAGCTGGAACGATCGGGCTGCCAAGGTGCGCACGCAGACGCTCGTCGCCACTGGCCTATGGCCGATGCCGGAGAAGACGCCGCTCAATCCCGTGATCCATGGCAAGATCGAGCGCGACGGCTACACGGTCGAGAAGGTGTTCTTCGCGTCGATGCTGGGCCACTACGTCAGCGGCAGCCTGTATCGGCCGACCGGCAAGGGCGATGGCAAGCACCCCGGCGTCCTCTGTCCGCACGGCCATTGGGCGAACGGCCGCTTCTACGAGAACAGCGAGGCGGCCGCGAAGAACGAGATCAAGTCCGGGGCCGAGAAGACGATGGAAGGGGCTCGCTATCCGCTGCAAGCGCGCTGTGCCCAACTCGCTCGCATGGGCTGCGTCGTGTTCCATTACGACATGGTCGGCAATGCCGATTCGAAAGCGATCGCGCACCGTGCCGGCTTCACGGATGCCGAGGCCGAGTTGCGGCTGCAGAGCTTCATGGGCTTGCAAACGTGGAACAGTATCCGCGCGCTCGACTTCATCACGTCGCTGCCAGACGTTGACGCGAAGAAGATCGGCGTGACCGGCGCGAGCGGCGGCGGCACGCAGACGTTCATGCTCGATGCCGTCGACGATCGTCCGGCCGTCGCGTTCCCGGCGGTGATGGTCTCGACCGCGATGCAGGGCGGGTGCATTTGCGAGAACTGCTCGTATCTTCGCGTGGGCACCGGCAACATCGAACTGGCCGGCCTGTTCGCACCGAAGCCGATGGCGATGAGCGCCGCCAACGACTGGACGCTCGAAATCGAGAAAAAGGGCCTGCCGGAATTGAAGCAACTTTACAAGACGCTCGGCGCCGAGGACAACGTGGCCGGCAAATGCTGGCCGGAGTTCGGACACAACTACAACCAAGTGTCGCGCGAATTTATGTATAGCTGGTTCAACAAGCACTTACTCGGCGGCTCTGGCGAGGTTAAGGAGCAGCCGTTCAAGCCGATCCCGCCGAAGGACCTGAGCGTCTACGATGCCGAGCATCCGCGGCCAAGCGATGAACTTGATTCCAAGGCTCTGCGGGCCAAGATGACTGATGCGGCCGAGAAGCAACTCAAGGACCTGGAGCCGAAGGACGCCAAGTCGCTCGCCGAATTTCGTCGCGTCGCGGGGACAGCGCTCGAGGTCATGATTGGCGAACGATTGCCGAAGCCCGGAGTGGGCCTGGAAATTCGCCAGGGCCCGACGGAGACCAAGTTGCCGGACGACGTGACCATGCACCTGGCCGCGTTTGGCCGCAAGGGCGAGGGCGACATGCTCCCCGTTGCCGGTGTCTACAAAGGTGAAGCGAAAGCCGGCGCCGTCATCTGGGTCCATCCCGCCGGCAAGGCGAGCCTGTTTGAGAAAGGACAGCTCAATCCGTTGGTGAAGTCGCTCGTCGACAAGGGTTATGCCGTTGTTGCTCCGGATGTCTTCAATACGGGCGAACTGACGGGCAATTGGCCGCTGTCCGAGGGTGAGAAGAAGGGCAAGTCGTTCCGCGAGCCGTCGATGTATCCGGTGAATACGAGTTTTGCGGGATACACCTATGGCTACAATCGGCCCGTGTTTTCGAACCGCGTTCACGACATCCTGACGACGATCCTCTTCGCCCGCGACATTGGCGGTCAGAAGACGATCCACCTCATCGGCTGGGAAGGGGCAGGGCCGTGGGTCGCCGCGGCACGGGCTCTGTGTGGCGATGGCATCGCCCGGACGGCGATCGACATGAACCAGTTCCGCTTTGACAAGATCACGAATGTGCTGGACGAGAACCTGTTGCCCGGGGCAGTGAAGTATGGTGGGTTGCCGACTTTCCTTGCACTGTGCGCTCCCGGCGAAGTCTTCGCCCACAACCACTCCGGCACGAGTAGCGGGCAGTTGAGCAAGACCGTCTACGACGTGGCAGGGGCCAAGGACGCGATCAAGCGGCAGCCGGAAAAGGCGAAGCCGGAGGACGTGATTGCGTGGCTGACACGTTGAAAAATCGGATTCACCACAAAGAGCACAAAGGGGCACGAAGGATACAATCGGGAAATGGATTTACCAAGGAATGTCTTTCCTTTGTGGTCTTCGTGTCCTTTGTGGTGAACCGAATTGATGGCCCGCACGTTGGCGATTGGCGATATTCACGGCTGTTCCGCGGCGCTCGATACGCTCCTCGCCGCGGTGCGGCCGACTTCGGATGACCTCATCATCACGCTCGGCGACTACGTTCACCGCGGGCCGGATACGCCGGGCGTGCTTGATCGGATGATCGAGTTGCATCGCACGCACCGCGTGATTTCGCTGCGCGGCAATCACGAAGAGATCTTCATCGAGGTCAATCGGAAAATCAAATCCGATGTGCCGGCGGCGCACTTTCACTTCATCGAGAACGTCTGCCGCGACTGGTACGAGTCGCCCACGCATTTGTTCGTTCATGGCAACGCCGACCCAACGCTCGCCCTCGATCATCAGTCGATTCAGGTCTTGCGCTGGGAAAAGCTCTATGGCCCGATGGGCGTGAAACCGCACAAGTCGGGCAAGGTCATGGTCTGCGGCCACTCGTCACAAAAGAACGGCGAGCCGCTGAACCTCGGCTTCGCCATCTGCATCGATACCTACTGTTACGGCGGCGGCTGGTTGACGTGCCTCGACACCGGCGCCAATCGTATCTGGCAAGCCGACCAGCGCGGCCGCGTGCGTGAAGGGCCTCTACCTGCAGTGACTACCCTCCCGGAGCGCAAGCGGTGAGTCGGACTCTCGCGATCGGTGACATCCACGGTTGCCTGACCGCGCTCGACACGTTGCTCGGCCTGGTGCAGCCGACGCCGACCGATCAGCTCATCTTCCTCGGCGACTACATCGATCGCGGCGCGGACTCGAAGGGCGTGCTCGATCGTCTCGTCGAATTGAAGAAGACGGGCCAGGTCGTGTGCCTGCGCGGCAACCACGAGATCATGATGCTCGGCGCCCGCCATGGCCGCGACGACTATCGCTTCTGGCTGGCCTGCGGCGGGCTTGAAGCAATGCAATCGTATGCCCGGCCGAGCGGGATTTTCATGCTCGATGACATCCCGGACGCACACTGGTCGTTCGTCGAACGCGGTTGCGTCGACTGGTACGAGACCGACACGCACATTTTCGTTCATGCTAACTTGCATCCCGACAAGCCGCTCAACGAGCAAATTACGGAGTGGCTGCACTGGCAGACAATCGCCGAAAAGTGGCACAAGCCGCACATGTCGGGCAAGACGATGATCTGCGGGCATACGGAGCAGCGAAGCGGTCGACCGCTACGGTTGATGGGCGCTGTGTGTGTGGACACGTGGGCCTATGGCGACGGCTGGCTGACGTGCTTGGACATCGGGACGGACGAGTACTGGCAGGCGACGGAGTTGGGACAGACGCGGACGGGCAATCTGGCGAGCGGAGCCGCGTAAGCGGCCCGATAATGATTTCACGAC
>DATANR010000306.1:0-23530 GCA_036266155.1 Gemmataceae bacterium
ATTTCAAAGGGCGCCACGAAGAGCGCCAGCGGTTCCTCGATCTGGCGCCCTTTGACTAGTTCGGTTACCATAACACTCGATGGATATATCAGTTAGAGCAAATCGATTCGCCGAAAAAGTGGCGCAATAGAGTGGCCGCAAAAGTGGCAGTGTTTGGCGCTCTTCAGAATGTCGCGGCTGGCGGACGGGACGCGGGCAGTTTCACGCCAGCAATTTCGGATGCAGCTTCGCCTTGCCCTCGACGCCGATGAGTCGTTGAGCCAGCCCGCGGTCCTCAAAAGTCAGCTTGAACGGATCCAGTCCAAGCAGGTGCAAGATCGTCGCCTGCAAGTCACGCACGTCGAACTTGTCTTCGCCCACATAGTAGCCGATGTCGTCGGTGGTGCCGTAAGTCTGCCCGCCCTTGATGCCGCCGCCGGCCATCAGCGTCGTGAAGGCGTAGGGATGGTGATCGCGGCCGACGAACGGTTGGCTCGGTGAGTTCTGCGCCATCGGCGTCCGGCCGAATTCGCCGCCCCAGATCACGAGCGTCGAATCGAGCAGACCAGTCCTCTTCAGATCCTTGATGAGCCCCGTAAGGGCCCGATCCACCTGTTGCGTCTTAATTGGCAAAGTGTGCGGAATGTCCTCGCCGGCGCTCACGCCGTGGTGGTCCCAGCCCCAGTCGTAGATCTGCACGAAGCGCACGCCGGCTTGAACGAGCCGGCGTGCCAGCAGGCAGTTGTTCGCGATGGTCGGGTCGGTCCCCTTATAGAGCGTTCGCGGGTCGGTGGCGCCCTCGGCGGGTGAGACATAGCCGGGCACCGCTCCATAGAGTTCAAGAACTTCCTTCGGCTCTTTCGCGATGTCCATGACCTTTGGGACTTCCGTCTGCATGCGGAACGCCAATTCATATTGCGCGATGCGCGTGACAGTTTCCGGATCGCCGAGCGCGTCGGCCTGCATCTTGTTGAGTTTGGCCAAAGCGTCGAGCGTCTGCCGTCGCCCTTCGCGATCAAGGCCCGGCGGATCGGAGAGGAAGAGCACGGGGTCGCCGGGCGAACGGCACTGCACGCCCTGATAGACGCTCGGCAAGAAGCCGCTGCCCCAGACGCTCTTGCCCGCGTCCGGGGACTTGCCACCGGAGGTCAGCACGACGAAGCCAGGCAGGTTCTGGTTCTCGGAGCCGAGACCATAGGTCGCCCACGAGCCAATCGACGCCCCACCGAGCAGGTTCGTGCCGGTTTGCAGATAAAGTTGGGCCGGCGCGTGATTGAACTGATCGGTGACGCACGACTTCACGATGGCGATGTCATCGACTACGTCAGGCAGGTGCTTCCAAAGTTCGCTCAGCTCGGCTCCGGACTTGCCGTGCTTGGCGAACTTGAACGGCGTACCGAGCATGTTCGGGACGCCGCGGATGAACGCGAAGCGCTTGCCTTCGAGATACTCCTTCGGGCACGGCTTGCCGTTGAACTTCACTAACTCGGGTTTGTAATCGAACAGATCGAGCTGACTCGGGCTACCGGCCATGTGCAGATAAATGACCGCTTTGGCCTTGGCCGGATGGTGCGGCTTCTTCGGCGCCAGTGGCGAGCCGGGAGCGTGAGCGACCGGTGTTTCCGCACGAGCACGCAGTTCCGCCAGCGCGATCGCTCCCAGGCCGACGCCGCAATCGCGGAAGAAGTGCCGGCGGGTGACGTAGCGGGCGTATTCGTGGTGGAGATTCATTTGCCCTGCTTGGTTGTTTCATGGGACTTATGAGACAGAGGGGACCTATGGGTCCTCTCTGTCCCATAAGTCCCATCCTGGCCCAATGGTCCTATGGCCTCGTCAAAAACTCATCCAAGTTCAAAATCACATTCGCCACCGCCGTAAGGGCTGCCAGTTCAGGCGTCGCCGCCAACTTCTTGGCCTCATCTGGGTGATCGGCCGCGTGCTTCAAACGCGCTTCGTAAAGCTCCTTCAACACCACCACCTCTTCCGGCCTGGCCGGCCGCACTAAGGCGCGCTGCAAACCGTGCGCAATCTGCTCGTCCGCCGTCTTACCCGTCGCCTGCATCTTCGCGGCAAGCGCCTGGGCCATCTCGACAAACGCCGCGTCGTTCAGCGTCACCAGGGCTTGCAACGGTGTGTTCGTATTCAACCGCCGAATTGTGCACAGTTCGCGGCTCGGAGCATCGAACGTCGTCATCGCGGGATACGGAGCGGTTCGCTTGATGTAGGTGTACAGGCCGCGGCGGAAGCGATCCTCGCCGACCGCGTTCACCCACTTCTCGCCGCTGTAGGCCGACTTCCACAAGCCGTCCGGCTGCGGCGGCATGACCGACGGGCCAAACATCTTCTTGCTGAGCAACCCCGACACGGCGAGCGCCTCGTCGCGGATCAGCTCCGCTTCGAGACGGAACCGCGGAGCCCGGGCCAGCAGCCGATTCATCGGATCGCGCTTGACCAGTTCGGGCGTCACCTTCGATGACTGGCGATACGTTGCCGACATCACCATCGTTTTGAGCAGGCCCTTCATCGACCAACCCTTCGCGCGGAATTCGACGGCCAGCCAGTCGAGCAACTCGGGATGGCTCGGCGGCTGACCCTGCGAACCAAAGTCCTCCTGCGTTTCCACCAGTCCGCGGCCGAACAGGTGTCCCCAGAAGCGATTGACGGCGACGCGCGCCATGAGCGGGTTGTCGGCATGCACGATCCACTCGGCGAGGCCGAGCCGATTCTTCGGGGCGCTCGCCGGCATCGGGTTGAACGCGGCCGGCACACCCGGTGCGACCAGTTCGCCCTGATCGAGGAAGTTGCCGCGGTTGTGGATCTTGGTGACCCGTTGCTTGGCGGCCGGCAGGTCACGCATGATCGGAGTTTGCGGCGACGGAACGGCATCGATCGCTTTGGTGATCGCGGCCAACTTGTCGCGCAGCGGCTTCTTCTCGGCGGCAAGCGAAGCGTAATAGGCGAGCACATACGCTTGCTGTTCGGCCGTCCGGTGGGCCGGCGGCAAAATAAAGATGCCGCGCAATTCGGCCGGCAGCTCGCCGGTGAGCGATGGAGTATCGTCGCCCGTCAGAAAGAGCCGGAAGCGACCGAGGCTGAAGCCGGGGTAGTTGAACTCGAATTGATGATCGAGCATGATCTCCAGGTCGGTCCCCTCGCCGGGCGTGAACGGCTCGGCCAATGTGAATGCAGCCTGATGAATCTCGAGTTGCTTCGGCGCGACTGCCCAGCCATGCTTCTTCGCGTCGGGGTTTTTGAGGGCGTGATCGATCGGGTATTTGTCCTGCGAAAAATCAGCCATCGCGCTCGCAAGGGCGATGTCGCTGGCCTTGCCGTCTTTTGTCTTTGCCTTCACCGCGAAGCGCGACAATACGAAATTTCCGTCGTTTTCCGATCGGCCAACGCCGCCGCGTGGGTGCGACATGTCCGGCAACACTTCCAGGCGAATCGCCGTGATCGGCTTCGTTCCCGCCGGGATCGTCACCGTATACGTCTCGCGGGCGGGCCGGCGGCTTTGCACTAACACCGAACCATCGTCGAGCAGCTTCATGGTGCTGCCGCTCGCGGCCGTCATGGCGGTCGGCTTCACCTTGGACCAGCCGGCCCGATTGCGCGCCCCCTCTTCCCACTTGACGGCCGCGGCCTTGAACTCGTCCGAATACGTGTAAAGCTCCTGGCGCACGCGCATCCATTCGGCCTGGAGCTTCGCGATCTGCTCTTGCTGAGCTTTCGTCGGCATTGCCAACTTGGGCGACTCGTCCGCGGTGTCCGCGTCCTCGGTCTGATTGAAGAACGCGAAAAGCTGGTAGTACTCCTTCTGCACGATCGGATCGTACTTGTGGCTGTGACACTTCGCGCAGCCGGCCGACAGGCCCATCCAGACTTGCATCGTCGTGTCGACACGATCCTTGACAGCCGCGACGCGAAACTCCTCGTCGTCGGTCCCGCCTTCGTCGTTGACCATCGTGTTGCGGTGAAACGCGGTCGCCAGGAATTGATCGAGCGTCGCGCCTGCGATCAGATCGCCGGCAAGTTGCTCACGCGTGAACTGATCGTAAGGCAGATCGCGGTTGAACTCCTCGATCACCCAGTCGCGGTAACGCCAGATCGTGCGGCCGAGGTCTTTCTCGTATCCCTTGGTGTCCGCATAGCGCGCCAGGTCGAGCCACATGCGCGCCCAACGCTCGCCAAACGCCGGCGACTTCAGCAATTCGTCGACGAGATGCTCGTAAGCATTTGGTGAAGCGTCGTCGAGGAAGCGCTTGACGAGTTCCGGATCCGGGGGCAGTCCCGTGAGGTCGAGAGCCACGCGGCGCGCCAGTGTGAACTTGTCGGCCTCCGGAGCCGGCTTCAGCCCCTCCTGCTCCAGGCGCGCCAGAATGAACCGGTCGATCGCGTTCGTCGGCCAGTTGGCGAGCTTGACGTCCGGCAACGGCGGCCGCGTCGGCTTCTCGAACGACCAGTGCCGGCCCCACTTCGCGCCTTCCTTGACCCAGCGGCGAACGAGTTCAATCTGTTCGAGTGGGAGGGCCGGGCCGACCTTTGGCGGCGGCATCCGATCGTCGCCCTCGCTTTCGAGGCGTTTGATCAGATCGCTCGCATCGACATTGCCCGCCACGATGACGTTCTTGGCGGAATCTTCGACATCGAGCCGCAGCTTGGCTTTGCGCGCCTTCTCGTCCGGTCCGTGACAACCGAAGCAATTCTTGGCCAGGATCGGCCGGACATCGCGCATGAAGCTGACGGGCTTGTCGTCGGCCCAGAGGGGGGTGGCGATGATGAGGAGGAGTAGGATTCGCCGCATTGGCGAGCTCGGTGCGGGACAAGGTTCGAATAGGCCGGAGCCCGAAGCAGGAGCGAGGGCGACGGCGTCCGGGAGCAATTCGCCGTCGCTCTCGCTCCCGCTTCGGGCTCCGGCTAACTCAAACGTCCGATGGTGAGGTTAGAGTACGCATTTGACATGCTCACATTCCCCCATCAATCTCTTCTTGCAATTGCAGCCAGCGCTCTTCCGCGTGCGATAATTGGGTCGTCAGCGTGTTGACTTCGTTGTGCAGGCGCAGGGCTTCCTTCGCATCGGTCGACTTCATCAACTCGGCATTGAGAACGCGGCGCTGCTCGTCGTGCTGTGCGATCGTCTTCTCCAGCGACTTCAACTCCTTGCGCACTTCCTTCTCGCTGCGCCGCGCCGCCCGGACCGGGGCCTTCATCGCCTTGACCACTTCCGGCGGCAACTTGGCTTTGGCCGTCGCCGCCTCGCGTTCGCCGGCGTCGACCTCGGCGTTCACTCGATCCAGGTAAGCGCCATATTGGCCGCTGTAGGCGACGACCCGGCCATCGCGCACTTCGACAATGCACGTCGCGACTTTCGACGTGAAGTGGCGATCGTGACTGGTGAAGATCACCGTACCTTGATACTCGACCAGCGCGTCGACCAAAGAATCCACGGTATCAACGTCGAGGTGGTTGCCCGGTTCGTCAAGGATGAGCACGTTGTAATCGCTGAGCATGAGCCCCGCGAGGCAGAGGCGGGCGCGTTCGCCGCCCGAGAGGACTGAGATCGGCTTGCGCACATCCGGGCCGCGAAACAAGAACGAACCGGCGAGATCGAGGACTTCCTGATCCTTCTTCGTGTACGCCGCGAGATTGCGGAGGTAGTCGTAGACCGTTTGCTTCTCGGGCAATGTGGTGTAGACGTGTTGGGCATAGACGCCGATCTTGCAGCCGAAGCCCCAACGAACATCACCGGCGAGCGGCTTCAGCGAATCGACCACCGTGCGCAGGAACGTCGTCTTGCCCTGGCCGTTGTCGCCGACGATTGCCGCGCGCGAGCCGTGATCGAGTTCAACCTGAATGTCGGACGCGATCTGTCGGTCGGCATAACCAATCGCCAGGTCGCGGCAGCGCAGCGCTTGACCCTTGCGCGGTTCGATCCTCGGCGCGCGAATGCGCGCTGTCGGTTGAGTGAGGACGATCTCCGTCTCTTCGAGTTTTTCGAGCGCCTTGCTCTTCGACTGGGCCAGCTTCGCGGTTGCCGCGCGGGCTCGATTGCGCGCGATGAATTCTTCGAGATGCCGTTTCTTCGCCTGAATCGCGGCGTTCGAGCGCTCGTCGTGCAATCGGCGTTCTTTCTGGAATTCCAGGAACGCCTCGACCTTGCCGGGGAATGAGGTCAGCTTGCCGCGTGTCAAATCGAGCGTGTTGTCGCACGTCGCCCCGAGAAATGCCCGGTCGTGCGAGACGATTAGACAGCCGGCCCGGAAGTTGCGCAAAAAGTGTTCGAGCAGAATCTGCGTGCGTAAGTCGAGAAAGTTCGTTGGCTCGTCGAGCATCAGCAGGTTCGGCTCGTGCAGCAACAGGGCCGCGAGCTTGACGCGCGTCTGCCAGCCGCCCGACATCTTGTCGATGGGCCCTTCGAGATAGGCCCCCTTCAGCTCGAACTGGCCGGCCACTTCGCCGCACTTCCAGTTCGGCTGGCCGCTGTCGCGCATCAGGAAGTCGAGCGCCGACTCGCCGGGCAGAAACGGATCGTGCTGACGCAGGTAGCCGATCTGCAGGTTCGGGTGGCGCATGACCTCGCCACCATCGAGTTCTTCTTCGCCGAGCAGGACGCGCAGGAGTGTACTCTTGCCGGCGCCGTTCGGGCCGATGAATCCGACCTTGGCATTGTCGGTGATGGTGACGTCGGCGCCATCGAGCAGGACTTGCTCGCCGTAGCTTTTGAAGGCTTGGGTGAGTTGCAACAGGATAGCCATCGGGGACAAAACCCTCGGAAACACTGGTTCGGACACGATCGTCGGCGGTCGTGGCAGAGCCAGTCGCCCGCGGGAGAGCCCCGCCAGCAAGTAGCCGAGGGGTCGAACGGGTAATTATGCGGGGGTTGGGTCGGTTTTCCAAGGCCGGAACGATGGGTTGACCGTTGGTTTCACTGAACGCTTGCGGTTGACATGATTTGCCAGTCCATGCTAAGACGGCCGGGCTTCCGCAGCTTCACCCGCTGGCGGACCCGCCTCCAGGGACGGAGGCCCGACCCGGACCACGGACGGTTGCATGTCAAACACCTTGGCGCCCCCCGAATCGCCGACCGTCCGGCCCCGCGTGCCGGGCTTGCGGCCGGGGCGCGAACAGGTGGGCCTGGCACGCACGCCGAGCATCGCAGCACCCGATGTGTCGGTCTGCATCGCCAACTGGAATTGCCGCGATTACTTGCAAGCCTGCCTCGAATCGCTCCTCGATCTTCCGCAGGGAGTGACGGTTGAAGTGATCGTGGCCGACAACGCCTCCATCGATGGGGCTGCCGATCTGGTGGCCGACAAGTTTCCCGAAGTCGTCCTCATCCGCAATGCCGAGAACCTCGGCTTCGCCCGCGCCAGTAACCAAGCCGCCGAGCGCGCAACCGGCCGTTACGTTTTCTTTTTGAACAACGACACGGTCATCCCGCCTTACACGCTGGCCCAATTGGTCGCGTTTGCCGATGCTCATCCACAAGTCGGGATGATCGGCCCGCGGCTTCGCGATGGCGAGGGCAAGTTGCAGATCTCGTATCGCCGTAAGCCGACGCTGCGGGCGATGCTCCACCGGGCCGCCCTGCTGCGTTGGACGGGCCTTTTTCGCCGAGCTTACGACGATTACCGCCGCGACGGCTTCGATCCCGACGGTGTGCGTCGTGTCGATGTGCTGATGGGCGCGGCCGTGCTGATGCCCAGGTATGTCTACCAAGATTGCGGCGGATGGGACGAGGGCTTCCGCTTTGGCGTGGAAGATGTGGAACTCTCCGATCGCGTCGGTCGCGACCGGGCGCTCGTGCACCTTCCGGGGGTGGAGATCGTTCACTTTGGACGCGTCAGCTCACGGCAAAACGTGACCTACGCGGCCCCAAATCTGATGATCGGCTACGTTCGCTATTTACGCAAGAGCGGCGTCGCGCGGTGGAAGTTGTGGGCGTACAAGTCGGTATTCACGCTCGACGGGCCTGTGCAACTCTTCGGCAAGTCGATCCAATATCTCTGGCGTCGCGCCACCGGCGCCAACTTCGAAAAGGCCGAGAAAAGCCGTCAAGCATTACGCGGTGGCTGGCAATTCCTGACGCGTGAACTCGGACGCTTCTGGCGGGCGTAGGCTTTGCCTCTTACGGCCACGGATGCCCGTCGGTCCATTTCTCCAGGTAATTCTTCAAGGCCGGCAGGTCGCGCATTTGTGCTGTTAAGATCGCTTTCGCCTTGGCGATCAAATCGATTTCTTGTTCCGGCGTGATGTCGCCCGTCAAAATGCGTGTGCGCAGGAACACGAAATAGGTATCCAGCGTGTCGAACATGCAGTAGTCGTTGATGTCCTGGTAGCGGCCGTCGCGGTACATTTGATAAACTTGGTTGCCGTCGACATCCATTTTCCCCGGCTTGCCGATCAGCTTCGCGAGTAGGTTGAGCCCACCAGCGAATCCGCGTGCCGCGCCGAAGTTGGTCATGAACTCCATGAGATCGAGATCGCCGGTGTACCGATTGCGGCCGCGGGCGAAGTATTCACCGGCCGGCAGGCCATAGCGGAAGGCCGCAAGCTCCAGGAGCGGCAGATCGAAGCCGCGCCCGTTGAACGTGACGATCTTGCACTTCGCGTAGAACTTCATCAGCCCGTTCCAGAACGTCTTCGCGATCTCCGCGGGCCGATAGAACGGCGTGTCGACGCACTTGATCGCCTGCAAGCTGAAGTCAGTTCCGACGCGGATGACGCAAACCGCCACGGGAATCTGAAACGTGACGTGGATAAAATCCGATCCCGTGTTCGACGCCTTTCGAGCCTCATCGCGTGCCTTCTCGATGGCCTCCTCGTCGGTCAGCCCTTGATCCTTGTACTTGACGAGGTTGAGCAGCTTGCCGTCGGGAATGCTCTCGCAATCGACGACGAGAAAAGCGGTTCGCGGCGTGGCATCGGGTCCCGGTCGTGCATCGGCTGGATTGTTGGGCATGGTGCGGCCGCCTTCTTTGCTGGCAATTCTCAATCGTCATCCTGCACATAGGGCGAATGAGTTTCAATGTCCGTCTGAAGCAAGAAGCAAACGGCACCGCTCGTGCGGTCGTTGCAAACCGACTGGCCGCCGCATCGAGGGTCGGTATCCTGCCGAAGCCTCCTCACTGCAAGGGATTCATGACCGAAACCTCCGCGAACCCCGCTCGATCCGCGTCGCGGGCCGCGCTGTTGACCGTATTCCTGGTTGTCTTCATCGACCTGCTCGGCTTCGGGATCGTCCTGCCGCTGTTGCCACGCTATGCGGACCGACTGCTCGAGCCGGCGGGCATCACTGGCCAGCTGAGCGGCTGGGTGATCGGCGGGCTCCTGTCCGTTTTCTCGCTAATGCAGTTCATCTTTGCGCCGATCTGGGGGCGCATTTCCGATCGCGTTGGTCGGCGGCCGATCTTGCTCATCGGGCTGGTCGGCTCGGTCGTCTTCTATGCATTATTCGGGTACGCCTCGTCGCTCATGGGTTCGGGCAGCGAACCAGTAAGTGCCGACACCGCGAAGTTGATCCTTTGGCTGATGTTCGTTGCTCGAGCGGGGGCGGGAGTCGCCGGCGCGACGATCTCGACGGCCCAGGCCGTCATCGCCGATTGCACGCCGAAGGAAAAACGTGCACATGGAATGGCCCTGATCGGCGCCGCGTTCGGCATCGGCTTCACCTTCGGGCCGTTGCTTGCCGGCTTGGCGATGATCTTCCTGCCCGGACATCCCGAGTTCGCTGGCTATGCCGCCTCGACTCTGTCGTTGCTCGCGCTCATCCTCGCGATCGCCAAGATGCCGGAAACTCGGCGTGAGGACAGCTTGTCGCCACGGCGCAACTGGCTCGATGTCCGCGGCCTCTTTTCCACATTGCAAACGCCGACCGTCGGCCGACTGGTGACGACATTCTTCCTGGCGACGTTTGGCTTCGCCGGCTTCGAGGGCACGCTGGCACTTCTGAACCAGGAGATTTATCCCAAGAACGACGAGATCAACTACTGGATCTTCGCTTACGTCGGTTTCGTCTTGATGCTGACGCAGGGCTTTCTGTATCGCAAGCTGGTCAAGAAGCATCATGAAGTGCGGCTGATGCGCGTCGGCGTCGGCTTCATGTTTCTCGGGCTCGTCGGTCTGGCGGCCGTCGCGATGGCAGATCAGGAAATGCAACTCCGCAAGTTAATGTACTTCATCGCGCTGGCGCTCGGCGTCGTCGGCTTTGCGTTTCTGACGCCCTCGGCCCAGGCACTCATCTCGAAACGCAGCGACCCGAGTCGACAAGGGGAAGTGTTGGGTGTGAATCAGTCGTTCTCCGCGCTGGCCCGCATTCTCGGACCACTAACGGGGGTCGTGCTTTTCAAACTCGAAAGCTCCCACGTATTGCCATACACGGCGTCTGCGGTCATGCTCGCAATAGTAATGATCTTGCTCATCGGCGTTGGCCCGACCGGGGCTAACAAGAAGGAAGAGCCCGTTCCCACTGTTTGAGAATCCACATGTCGCGCGTCGCCATCGTGTTTGGGTTGTTGCTGATTGGCCTCGGCCTCGTGGGCTACTTGTCGCCGACGACCTTCGGCGTGGTCGGTCCGGAAGGCACGTCGCCGACGGCCTTGATTCCCGCGGGCTTCGGAGCCGTGCTCCTTTTGTGCGGCGTGATCGTCGAGGTCAAGCCGACGGCACGCAAGCATGTCATGCATCTGGCGGCCATGGTCGGCTTGCTCGGCGCGATCGGCGGCATCATGCCGTTGCAGCGAAATAAGTTCGATCTCGACAAATCGGGTTCGGTCGCGGGCTTGCTGATGATCGCGATCAGCGCGATCTTCGTGGTGTTGTGCGTGCGGTCGTTCGTGCTGGCGCGAGTTGCGCGGAGTGAGGGGTTGCCCGAAGAGAGGGCGACGAAGTGACTCGTTTAGCGTCCGAGCCGACGGCTCGGACGCTAAACGAAGTTCTTGGTTTTCATTCGCGCGTCATTTTTTTGCGACTTCCTTCGTAAACGTGATCACATGCTGCCAAGGCAGCTTGTCGGACGTGCCGGCGTGCTTGAGGTTTTTGAATTCGGCCATCTCTTTGATGACCTGGCGCTCAGTCATCTTGTGAACCAGCTTGATCGGTACGCGTTCATCTTCCAGACGGAACTCGACAAACACTAGTCGCCCGCCCGGCTTGAGGGCCTTGACCATCTTCTCGGTCATCTCAAACGGCTGCGCAAATTCGTGGTAAACGTCCACGAGCAGAATTACATCCACTGAATCGTCTTTGAGCTTCGGGTCCGCTTCCTCACCCATGACCGGTTCGACGTTCGTGATCTTCTCTTTCTTGGCACGGTTGCGAATGATGTCGAGCATCTCTTTTTGAATGTCGACGGCGAGGATCTTGCCCTTGTCGCCGACGAGTTTGGACATGCGGAATGAGTAGTAGCCGCTGCCGGCGCCGATGTCGGCGACCACGTCGCCGTCTTTCAGCTTCAAGAGTTCCAGCAGCTTCTTGGGGTTCTCTTCTTCCTCGCGTTCAGGGCGCTCCAGCCAAGTCGCGGCCGCATGACCCATCACGTAGGCGATCTCGCGGCCCATGTAGAACTTGCCGATCCCGTCGCGATCGTGCTTCGCACGCCACTCGTAGCGGCCGTCCTTACGGTCGGTGATCGGTGGATCATCCGCCCGTACAAGCAGCGGTGTGAAAACCAGGAGAACGGCCACGGCGATGCGGAACATGGGATTGTCCGGGTCGTACGGAATCGGTTGGCGATGCAACTATCTTACCCGTTCGCAAGCATCGGCGGCCATGTGGATCGCTGGCTTTCATTGGGTTGATGGCTATAAAAACCAGTACGCTCCGGTTCAATGCTCGTTGCGAAAGGTCCGACCGCGGCCCATGTCCAGTTCGGCACCGACCAAGAGACACCTGCGACCCAACACACTCCCCGCGGGCAAGGGGCTTGCCAACTGGCTTCGTCCGTTCCTGACCGTCAGCGTCGGGATGAAGGCAACGACTGCAATCACGGGCGCGCTGCTGACCGGCTTCCTAATCGTACATTTGATTGGCAATCTTAAAGTGCTCGACGGGCCGGATGCGATCAATGACTACGCACATTCGCTCCAGACCCTCGGTCCGCTCCTGTGGATCGGGCGCGCCGGTCTGCTATCGATCTTTCTGCTCCATTTGATTCTTGCCCTATGGCTAGCGAAGCGGGCGTGGGCAGCTCGGCCGATTGGGTATCGCTATCGAGCGACGATTCAGGCAACCTGGGCATCGCGGACGATGCCGTATACCGGCCTCGTGATCCTCGCTTTCGCGGCCTTTCACATCGCCCACTACACCCTTGGCGGCTTCGAGACCGTCCGGGCCAGGAGCATCCATACCGGCAAGATGGTTCAGTCCAACTATCTGGACCTGGTGGATGCACAAGGCCGGCACGACGTGTATTCCATGGTCGTCATGGGGTTTTCTGATCCCATCGTGTCAACGATCTATGTGTTGGCCATGCTGCTGCTGTTCGTTCACTTGAAGCATGGCATCGGTAGCGTGTTCCAAACGCTCGGACTGAACACGCCGCGATTGCAGCCTTGGGTCCGGCGTTTCGGGTTCTTGTTCGCGTTCCTCATCTGTTTCGGCAACATAGCGCTCGTTTCGACGATCTGGTTGGGCCAGGTGCCGATCGATCCGTCACCTCGGACGACGGCCGGGGAGATCCCGGCACAGCCGAGGGTGCCTGCCGGTTAACCGCCCGCGAGGCCCCGTCGCGGGGTATTTCGATGCTGACGTTGGATTCCAAAGTCCCGGCCGGTCCGCTCGACCAGAAATGGACGCGCTTTCAATTTGAAGCCAAGCTCGTTAATCCCGCCAACAAGCGCAAGTATTCGGTGATCGTTGTCGGCACGGGCCTGGCCGGCGCATCGGCCGCCGCGACCCTGAGCGAACTTGGTTACAACGTTCACGCCTTCTGTTACCAGGATTCGCCGCGGCGAGCGCACTCGATTGCCGCCCAGGGCGGCATTAACGCGGCCAAGAACTATCAGAATGACGGCGATTCGATCAAGCGGCTTTTCTACGACACAATCAAGGGCGGCGACTTCCGCGCCCGCGAGGCCAACGTTCATCGGCTCGCGGAATGCTCGGTCAACATCATTGACCAGTGTGTGGCGCAAGGCGTGCCCTTCGCCCGCGAGTACGGTGGGCTGCTCGCCAACCGCTCATTCGGCGGCGCTCAGGTTTCGCGGACCTTCTATTGCCGTGGGCAGACCGGTCAACAACTTTTGTTGGGCGCATATCAAGCCTTGTGTCGGCAAATCGGCTACGGCAAGGTCAAGATGCACCCGCGGACGGAGATGCTCGATCTCGTCGTCGTTGACAATCGTGCCCGCGGGATTGTCGTGCGCGACTTGGTGACAGGCAAAGTCGAGAGCTATTCGGCCGATGCCGTCATCCTCGCCACCGGCGGGTATTGCAACACCTATTTCCTTTCAACGAATGCGGCCGGCTGCAATGTGACGGCGACGTACCGTGCCTATAAGCGCGGCGCGGCGTTCGCCAATCCGTGCTACACGCAGATTCACCCCACGTGCATTCCAGTGGCCGGCGAGCACCAATCAAAGCTCACGCTGATGAGCGAGTCGCTGCGGAATGATGGACGCGTCTGGGTTCCGAAGGCACCCGGCGACGTGAACAAACATCCGGGAGAAATCGCCGAGGCTGACCGCGACTATTACTTGGAGCGAATGTACCCGAGCTTCGGCAACCTTGCGCCGCGCGACATTGCCAGTCGTGCGGCCAAACGCGTCTGCGATGAGAACCGCGGTGTCGGCCCCGGCGGCCGGGGCGTCTATCTCGATTTCGCATCGGCGATCCAGCGCGACGGCCAGGCGCGCGTACAGGAGAAGTACGGCAACCTGTTCGAAATGTACGAACGCATCACCGGTGAGAGCGGCTACGAACGGCCCATGCGGATTTACCCCGCACTCCATTACACGATGGGTGGCCTGTGGGTGGATTACACGCTGATGTCGAACGTCGAGGGTCTCTTCGTCCTCGGTGAAGCGAACTTCTCCGACCATGGCGCCAATCGGTTAGGCGCGTCGGCGTTGATGCAGGGGCTGGCCGACGGCTACTTCATCATCCCGTACACGCTCGGCAATTACTTCGCGACGGCCAAGAAGGAAGTCCTGCCGACCGATCATCCGGAGTTCAAACGGTGCGAAGCCGAGGTTCACGACCGCGTCCGGAAGTTGCTCGCGATTAAGGGCAAGAAGACTGCCGTTGAACTACATCGCGAACTTGGCAAGGTGATGTGGGAAAACGTCGGCATGTCGCGGACGCGGCAAAGTCTGGAGACCGCGATCGGGCGCATCCAATCGCTCCGCCAAGAATACTGGGAGAGCGTGAACGTCCCTGGAACCGATGAAGACTTGAATGTCGCACTGGAGCGTGCCGGACGCGTGGCCGACTTCATGGAGTTCGGCGAACTGTTGGCGCGCGACGCGTTGACTCGTGAAGAATCGTGCGGCGGCCACTTCCGCGAAGAGTATCAGTACCCGGACGGCGAGGCCAAACGCGACGACGAACACTTCAGCCACGTGGCCGCGTGGGAGTTCGCTGGGCCGGACAAAGAGCCGATTCGCAACGTCGAGCCGTTGTCGTGGGAAGTGGTTCATCCGACAGTGCGAAGTTACAAGTGACCCTTTGGCGGATCCGATGAAATTAACGCTTCACGTATGGCGACAGAAAGACCGGGACGCGACCGGCCGGATGGAGACGTATCCGGCGGACGACGTGTCGCCGGACATGTCGTTCCTCGAAATGCTTGACGTCGTCAACGAGGAACTCATCAAAGGTGGGCTGGAACCGATCGCGTTCGATCACGACTGTCGCGAGGGCATCTGCGGTTCCTGCGCGATGATGATCAACGGCATGGCCCACGGCCCGGAGCGCGGCACGACTGCCTGCCAACTGCACATGCGAAAGTTTTCCAACGGCGAGCACATTTACATTGAACCCTGGCGGGCTCGAGCATTCCCGGTGGTGCGTGATCTGGTTACCGATCGCTCGGCATTCGACCGCATCATCCAGGCCGGCGGCTTTGTTGCCGTGAATACCGGCGGCGCGCCGGATGGGAACGCGATTCCCGTGCCCAAGGAGAATCAGGAAGTGGCGATGGACGCGGCGGCGTGCATTGGTTGCGGCGCGTGCGTCGCCTCGTGCAAGAATGCTTCGGCAATGTTGTTCGTCGGGGCCAAAGTGTCGCATCTGGGCAGTTTGCCGCAGGGACAGGCTGAACGCCGTGACCGTGCCCTGGCGATGGTGGCCCAGCACGACCGCGAGGGATTTGGACACTGCACCAATCAATACGAGTGCGAGGCGGCCTGTCCGAAAGAGATCGGCGTCCGGTTCATCGCGCAGCTCAATCGCGATTACATCAAGGGCATGGCGAAGGTCGTGAACAAGCGCGAGGCCGGTGCGCTCGATGCGGCCGGCTAATCACTTCGCGAAGACGGCGTAAACATCGTCCGAGCTGGGTCGCTCGTGGCACCAAGGGCATCGGTCGTCGTGGCGCTGACCGTAATGTCTCCCGGTCCAGTGGCGAATGTCGTCACGGAGAATGAACCGTCACGCTGGACGATCGCGGACGTGTCGATGCCATTCCCCGTGATGCGCACGACGTAGCCGGCAACCGCCTGGTCGTCCGTCACCGTGCCGGTAAATGTCACCTGGCCATTTGGCCCAACAATCGCGCGAAAGTCGGAGATGACGGGCGCCGCGTTGCCTGGCAGGCGTCGTGCATCGCCGGCCACTGGAGCGTCGCCATCTGGCTGAGTCATCAGATCGGCGACGCCGCTGGGGGTGTCCCGAGCCTCCAACTCCTGGACCATCAATCGAAGCCGGCGAGTCATTGCCAGGTCTCCGCACAACTGGTTGGGCTGTGATTGACCATACACGGTAGCGATTCTGCCAATGCAGGGCTCTTTGCCGGATATTCCGCAAGTTCCAATTCAACAGGTCCGGTCATAACGCCTGTAGCAGTCGCGCGGGGGAATTGCGATTGGGCCGGGCACCGACGTCGTCATAGCGCGGGAAAAGTCAAATTGCAGCTGTTGAGTCACACGTGGACTCGGACCGGAACATTCGGCATTTCCGGACCGACCTGTTCACCGAATCAAGCGGGGCCATCGAGCTTACGGAAAAGGCATGACACGATGCCGGGCGGTTACCGATGTTGAAAGCGGACCGCCGCACGGACGCGGCGCCGACCGGACGAGGAGATTGGCATGTCCCGCTTCATGGCGATTGTGACCCTGGCGCTCGTCCCGATGTTGGCCCAGGCCGACGGACCGAAGATGTCGGTGGCTCCGGGCGAAGCCAAGCCGGCACGCTCCGAAGTCCAATCGGCGACGTTCTTCACGCCAACGCCATACGAAGCGGCGATGATGCCCGGCTACAACTACTACGGCCGCCAGCTTCAGGCGCAGCTCTGGTGGGACCGGCACAATTGTGCGCCATACGGCTGTCCCACGCCGATCGGCTGTGGTAACACTTGGACTGAGTTCAAGTTCATGTTTGGGAGTTGCCGGCAGTTCTTCGGCACCGCTGAATCGACCATTGGCAAACACTACGACACGCGCATCCGCGAGAAATAACGAGCGTCATTCGTCGTCCTCAAGCGTCTCCGCCAATACGTGCTCGGCGACCCAGATGGGTGTCTTCGCCGTGACGGCGACGGCGATGGCGTCGCTGGGCCGGCAGTCGATCTCCGTCAATTCGCCATCTTTGCGGACGCGCAGTTTGGCAAAATACGTGTGGTCCTGAAGATCATTGATGACGATGTCTTGCACTTCCCCGCCGAGCTGCTCGATCGCGGCCACGATCAGGTCGTGCGTCAGCGGCCGCGGCGGGACCTTGTTCTGCACGCGCCGATCGATGCTGTGGGCTTCGAAAAGGCCGATCACGATCGGAAAGCTCCGGTCGCCGTCCACTTCGCGCAGAACAATGATCTGCTGCTCGTGAACCTCGGAGATGATGATTCGTTTCAACTCCATCTGGACGGGCACGGTCAGTCTCACAGAAAGATGGGAACTCGCTGCGAGCGATTATAGCTCGACGTTCCGCGACCGCACAACATTCGGTAGAATGGCGTCCTCGCAATCGCCCGACTCGAGTCCATCTATGGCCCAGGCTGCGCCATTGCGAATCCTTCTGGCCGGCGATCCGGCGCCCGTCGACGCACGCAGTGCGCTGGAATCCGCCGGCTTTGCCGTCTCGGCAACCGGGCTCGGCGGCATTGATCCGGCCGAAGTCGCCCGTTCGCAGGCGGTATTGATTGCCGTCACTGGTCGGGTTGTTTCCACAGCCCAGGCACTCTGCCGCCGGTGGCGGATTGAACTCGGCGAGCAATATGTGCCAATCGTTTGGCTCGCGGCCGACGACGTGTCCGCGACCGCGGGGCTCGATGCCGGCGCTGACACCGTCCTGCGTCAACCGTATGCCGCCGATCATCTGGTTGCGCAGATGAAGGCACTGTTGCGCATCCAGCACCTGCATGGCCGGCTCGCGAGTCGGGCGGCCGAAGCGCAGAACCTCAACCAGAAGCTCCAGCAAGCCTACCAACAGATCGACGGTGATTCCGAACTCACGCGCCGCATTCATCGCGGATTCTTGCCGAGAACGATGCCGGAGGTCGGCCAGGTGCGCCTCGGTGTGTGTTACCGGCCGCGGAGCCGGATCGGCGGGGACTTCTACGATGTGATGCGCCTCGATGAGGATCATGTCGGCCTATATGTCGCCGACGCGATGGGACGTGGACTGCCCGCAAGCAGCTTGCTCAGCATCTACGTCAAGAAGAGCCTGGCGCCGAAAGAGATCCTCGGTCGTTCCTATCGGCTCGTTCCGCCGGGCGAAGTGCTGGATCGACTCAACCGCGAATTGCTCAATCTGAGCTTGCCCGAGCCGCCGTTCGTGACCATGGTGTTCGCGCAACTCAATTGCCGCGATGGGTCAATGACGTTCGCGCGCGCCGCGCATCCGCATCCGCTCTACATTCCGCACGATGCCGAGCCTGCATATTGGCACGCGGCCGGAACGCTGCTCGGCGTGTTTGAATCCGAGTTCCCGGTGCAACAAAAGCAACTCCGCGCGGGTGACAAACTCTTGCTGTTCTCCGACGGCGTCCATCCGCCCGCCACGGGGCCAGGCTCGCTGCACGACCCGCTGGTCGAAGCGGCCAAGCGCCATCGGCAATTGTCCGTGCAGTCGTTCGTCGATGCCGTTGCCCGCGATTTGCTCGAAGAGTCGCGGCATCCGGAAGACTTTACGATGCTGGCGGTGGAGTTCGTGTAACACGGCCGTGTCCAGATTTGGACATACTGTTGGCCATCTTGAGTTGGCGATCTTCCTTTTTGAAAAAGTGCGTTTTCAGCCTGAAAACGAGTAAGGTCGCCAAGATCGCCACCGTTTTGCCACACCCCCGGAGGTGTTGCTGAATTCGTTGCATTGCGTTTCACTCGACGGCTCACGTGTCCCCGATGCGAATCTGTCTGCCCATCTCGACCCTGCTGGTGTTGCCGGCAATGGCAATTGCCGGCATGCCGTCGCCATTGCCAATCGATGCCAGTCGCACCACACGGTTGACCGATTCAGCACTGTTTCGTTTTCAGACGATCTCGTTTTTCTTGCTGGTCTTCTTTCTTGCCGCGCTCGCCGCCCAAATGTTGTGGAACGGCCTGCGCAAAGACTTCCCGTCGCTGCCGCGGATTTCGTATCCGCGGGCCGTTGGCGCGGTGTTTCTTTGGGGCGTTCTGTTTGTCATCGTGTTGACGATGATTTCCGGCGCTCGCGAATTGATGACGCCGGGCGCATGGAAGAAGCAGGGCGCCACCTACAAACTCGACGTCGACTCCGCACCGCAGCGCGAGCATGACGCAGAGGCCATCCGCCGCGGCCACCTGGAGAAACTGCGAACCGCGCTCTGGCAATTCGCTGCCACACATGGTGGAAGGTTTCCGCGTGCCGACGAAGTCTCTGCCATTCCGCGCGACCTCTGGGAAGTCCCGGACGCGGGTGGGCTGCAATACAGGTACGTCCCGGGCCGCTCGGCCGGGCATCTGCCCGAGGTCATTGTCGTCGAGCCGGAGATCGAATCGGATCGCCGTTTCGTGCTCGACGCGGCTGGCGACATCCGCGTTTTGACCTCGGCCGAACTGAAGGCGCTGTCGTTGCCCGGAGGACAGCCGTGAAGACCTTGGCTGCACTGGGCGCAATCGCGTTGGTCGTGGTCGCGGTGTTCGCCACGGTCGAAGGCGCGTTCGCACTCCTCGTCGGCTGGATTGCATTCTTGATTCGAGTCGTTCCGCAAGTGACGCCGGATGGCCCAACCACGATCGTCGGTCTCGCAGCGATCCTGGTGTTCGCGATCGGAGTTCATTGGGCGGGCCGTTCGTGGCGTGGCAGGAGCGGGGAGACTGGTCGTCGGTGGACCATCCGTGCCACCGCATCGGTCGTTCTCGGCGTGGTTGTGCTTTTCGCCGCCGGAATTGCGCTGGTTGGAATTGTCCACCAGGCCGGTTGGCTCGCGGCCGATGATGCGCCGCTTCAGGGCGAAGGGTTGGCCAAACGGGGAGACTCAAGATCAACTCTCTTCATGATAAAGCTGGCTGTCAGCAACTATCACGACACAAACAATCAATTCCCGCCAGGCGGATCGTTTGCAGCCGATGGCGCCATGTTGCATAGCTGGGAGACACACATCCTTCCGTTCGTGGGATACAGCCCGGGCGGCGTTGACATGAATCAGGCCTGGAATGCGCCGCCGAATCAGAAGTATTTCCAGTGCGTCCTACCGGAATTCACCAACCCCAGCTTTCGAACGCCGCCGTTGACCGACGCCGACGGTTATGGCCTGAGTCACTACTCGGCCAATAGCCGCGTGCTTGGCCCCAACTTCGGTTTGCGTTTGGCCGACATTACCGATGGTCCAGCGAACACGATCCTGCTTGGCGAAGTGAACGCCGGCTTCAAGCCGTGGGGCCATCCAGTCAACTGGCGTGATCCCGCTGCCGGCATCGGTGGGACGGCACGTGGATTCGGCGGTCCGCCAGGCGCGGGCGGCGCACGATTCCTGATGGCCGACATGTCCGTCCGCTTCGTCAGCGACCAGGTCAGTCCGGAAGTTCTGCGAGCACTTGCCACGCCCACCGGCGGCGAATCATTCGATGCGACGGAATTGCCGATGACCAAGTAGCCCCTCTTAACTTTCGCGCACAGCCGCGTCATAGAGATAGACCCGGACGTTCTCGCCAGGCCCATATCCCGCACTTGCACGCGGCACGAGCACAAATCCGTCCGCGATCACCGTGGTGCTCAGAATGGACGCGCCGGTCGTTTCGATCGGCTCCACGCCCGCGGGCGTGATGCGCACCCGCAAGTAATCCATGCGCCCGACCGTCGACGCCAAGCGCACGGCGGCCGGATGTTCTTCGGTGCGATACGGCAGTTCGTCCGACCGTCCGCCGAGCAAGCGAATCGATCGGCCCGCGAACAGGTCGTACGCCACCAAACAGCCAACCGGATTGCCCGGCAAGAGAAACACCGGCCGGCCGTCAATGAAGCCGATTCCGGTGGGCATGGCCGGCCGCAACGCCAGACCGTGAATTGGCAACTCGCCGAGTTCCGCCAACAAGCGCGGCGCATGATCTTCGCGACCGACCGATGTACCGCCGGAGACGAGGAGCACCTCCCAATCGTCCGACTTCATGGCGCCACGGATCGCTTCCACTCGGTCCGGCAGGTGTCGCGTCGGCAGCAGATCGCCGCCGTCGCGCCGCACCAGGGCGCGCAGGACGACGGAGTTGCTGTCGACGATTTGAAAGCCATCTGGTTTCGAACCCGGCGGCAAGAGTTCATCGCCGGTCACTAGGATCGCCACGCGCGGACGACGGACCACCTCGACGCGGCCGACACCGATCGAAGACAACAAGCCGAGGTCCTGCGGTCGCAACGCGCGGCCCGCGTGGAGGACCGTTCGCCCGGCGGGAACATCCTCGCCGGTCTTGCCGACGTTTTTTCCGGCGCCGACGGGCTCAACTACCTTGAGCGAACCCTCGCTCTCCTCGGCGACCTCGGCTGGCAGGACCGCATCGGCCCCTAAGGGCATGGGCGAGCCGGTCATGATCCGCAGGGCCGCGCCCAATTCGACGGTTTGGCCAGACGGCCGGCCGGGCAGCGCTTCGCCGATGACGCGCAAAGTCCGCGGGCTTTCCGGACTCGCCCCCGCAGTATCGCTGGCGCGGACCGCATAACCGTCAAACGCGGCACGATCGAAGTGGGGCACGGCCACGGCCGCGGTCACATCAGAAGCGAGCACTCGGCCGGCCGCGGCATCCAGGTCGACTAACTCGGCTAGCCCGGCTCGGCAGCGGGCGTGAATCAGCTCGATCGCCTCGGATACGTCCGTTCGCGCCCCGAAACCGCGCATGCGCACGTCGACGAACGAACGCGAGGGATTGCTCATCGGTCACGCTCTCCGGCTAATCGGCACAACTTTCCCGGTCCGGTCGACCGCTCCCATCCGCGCCACCCGGCGTGACCCGCACACATAATCGGTACAGCCCGCACGGTTTCTCCGGGTTATTGGGGTGAATCACGGAATGTCGACGCCACCGCTTGGATTCGCGCGCGGGCGCACGTACCGTTTGGTAATTGATGCAAAGGCCAAAAGGCAAAGCATCCAAATGCCGGGCGGAGTCGCCGGCCAACGTCGGGTCGGAGCGATGGCGCCGACCAGGCCGATCGTCAGGGACGGGGCGCTTTTAACGATTCCACCATGACGTCCATCACCCCGAGGTGTTCCATGTTCCGCAAACGTCTGGCCCTGGCCGTCTTGGCCCTGATGGCCATCGCGCCGCTCGTCGGCTGCGCCAATCGCCGCTGTTGCGGCCGCAACGATGCCTCCTACCGGCCCGTGTACGTCGCGCCGGCCCCGGCCCCGTGCAACTCGTGTCCGACACCGGGCGGCGTCATCCCCGGCTAACGCGCCATCGTACTCGCCCAGCCGTCTCGACCGGCCGAACCGCCTCTCGGTTCTCGGCCGGACGGCTCGGACGAAGTTGCATCGGCGACGGTCCCGTTCCATACTTCCGCATCACCGCGTCCTGCGTCGGATGTTTGGATGTCAAATCGGCCTTCCCCAGGTCGATGAAACATGGTATCCATTCACCGCCAGGCGTCACGGGGGGGATCCGTATGGTCCGGCGGATGCGCGAACAGTTCGATTCCTGTTGGACCACGCTCTGCGTCTGGTTCGTCCGTCATTCCCCGCTTCCGCAAGATCGCTCGCTGCGGCTGATTACCCGTTTTGCCGAAATCACCGGTCTTCCCAGGCCGTGCCCCGTTACCGCGAACCGGTAAGAAGCTCTTCGTCTACCGCAACTGCGTTTCGTTCACGATGTGACACACCCCCGAAACGTATTTGAACTCAATTTGAGACCACAGCACAATTCTCGGATCTACCTATTCAGCAATAGTTTGTATCTGATGTACCTTCCTGATCGCTGACCTTCGGCCCTCGAAGACTTGGGTTAGGTTCAGAAACGCAATCAGCTCCGGCCGGCCGCTTTCTCTTCTGCCGAACTGCCGCGCAGATAGTATGGCTCGGCCGTCCACATGTCTGTCGTGACGGCCCACGGACACGTTTGGGCGATCGTCAACAAGTCAACTGGTCGAGGCGTCCGCTCGTCTGGTGCGACGAATTCGACTCCAGGGGGCAATTTCCCTTCCCAGAGCGCCGTCGCGGGACCGGTCACCCGTTGACGCGGTCGCAAACCGCGGCTCCAATTTGCCCCAGAAACGACCTCCAGTGCCCCCATCGGGTCCAGCCCGTGCCCGATTCGGCGATAATCGCGCCGAAATAGTTCCCCCTTGAGCGCGTCGCCGATCACTGATATTTCCCCCGACGTTCGCAGCGCGATCGCCGCGAACGACTCGACGCCGAAGAACTTGCTTCCCACCGCGTAGGCCAGCGCCTTTGCCGACGCGAGCCCAACGCGCAGGCCGGTGTAGCTGCCCGGTCCCAGGGCGACGATCACCGCCGTCAGAGTCACCGGCTTCCAGCCGGCCTGGCCTAGCATGCGTTCGACAACCACGGCCAGATCGCTCGCACGTCGCCGCTCTGCGCCCAGCCGCGCTTCGGCAATAACACGACCGTCGGCCGCCAGAGCCGCCTGCCCGACCGGGCCGGCCGTTTCGAGGATCAGTACGCGGTCGAAATCGGCCACGGTTGCTCTCTGGGAATGCGCGCTTGCAGCGCCGATCAGCAACCATGATAGTGGGCAAGTTGAAGGGTGCTCTGCAAAGTAAGAATGCCAAACCTTGACAGGCCAATTCTTGACACGCAATACATTGGCGTGGGGAAATGGTGCCGGGATACAGCGCGCAGCCGTGTTCCAGAACGCTTTACCGTGATACCGTGCGCTCGCGCGCGGGAAAAAGAAGTCCGGCGACAAACAGCTCGCGCGGGGATGATGGCATGGACAATTCAGCATTCAAGATCTTCAAGATTGGCAAGGATCTCGGATATGAACTCGTT